>JAEUQG010000105.1 GCA_016789755.1 Bryobacterales bacterium | reverse complement strand
TCGAGATCTACCGGCGGCTGCTGGAGAGAATACGGTCGCGCGACTACGAAGTGCTTCGTAGTAGAGTGGCGCTATCGGCGGCGACGAAGGTTTGGATTCTGGCGCGGGCACGTTTCCTGAAGTTCTAAAGGACTGGCGAAGAGAAAGCGGCTGCCAGCAGGCGGCCAGAGCTACCGGATTCGGAAGGTTCCATCCCGTGGTAGCCCCGGTAGCCCCAGAGTCTCTTGACAATGTGCGCAACCCCCTGATAACACTTGTGTCATGTCCCAATTCAGGACCCTGTGGCGTAGTGTGCCTTTCTTACTGCTGGCATCGATCCCGGTTGCCGCGGAACCGGCTGCGAGTTTCAAGCCGATTCAGCGGAAGTGGTGGGCTATTCAACCGGTCGCGGCGCCGGCGGTTCCGCAGATTGACGCGGCGGGGATGGCTTGGGCGCGCAACGAGATTGACCGGTTCGTGTATGCGAAGTTGCAGGGGAAGTCGATTCGCCCGTCGCCGATGGCGGAGAGAGCAGTTTTCTTGCGGCGGGTGACGCTGGATCTGACGGGGTTGCCGCCGACGCCTTCCGAGGCGCAGCAGTTTTTGAGCGATGCGCAACCGGGGGCAGAGGAGAGGCTGGTGGACCGGCTGCTGGCGTCGCCACGCTATGGCGAACGATGGGGACGGCACTGGCTGGATGTGGTGCGCTACTCCGATTCCGATGGATTCAAGCAGGACGATACGCGGCCGGACATGTGGCGGTATCGCGACTGGGTGATTCAATCGTGGAACAACGACAAGCCGTTCGATCGTTTTCTGCGCGAGCAGATCGCGGCCGATGAATTGTACCCGGGAGACAAGTCGGCGTTGCCGGGGCTCGGGTATTTGCGGCTGTTCGAGGACGAGTTCAACCAGGCGAATATTTATCTTCGCCGGCAGGAGTTATTGAACGACGTGACGGACAACACGGCGTTCGCGTTCCTGGGCGTGACGCTGGCCTGCGCGCGTTGCCACGATCACAAGTTCGATCCGCTGTTGCACAAGGATTACTACCGGTTTCAGGCGTTCTTCGCCAACATGAAGATCGACGATGAGGCGACACCGGCCACGGATGAGGAAGTGGCAGCCTATCAGGCGGGGATGAAGCGATACCGGGAAGCGGCCAAGCCGGTGCTGGACAAGATGGATGCATTGCTGGCGCCGGCGCACGCAAAGTTCCGGAAGGAGTACACGGAGCGCTTTCCGCCGGAAGTGCAGGAAGTGATTCTGAAGCCGGCATCGGCGCGCACGCCGATGGACTGGCAGATTTATCACAAGGCGATTACGCAGGTGATTGTGCCGGATGCGGACGTGGCGGCGAAGAAGCTGAATGCGGCGGAGAAGGCGCAGTACAAGGCATTGCAGACGGAGTTGGAGCCGTTCGCGCATCTGCTGCCGAAACCGCTGCCGCGATTGCAGATTATGCGGGATCAGGATATTACAGCTCCTGCGACGCACGTACTGAGGGCCGGGGCGATCGGCGCGCCGATGGAGGAAGTGGAGCCGGGCTGGCTGTCGATATTGGATGCGGCGCCGGCGAAGGTGACACCAATGCGGGCGCTGAACTCATCCGGACGGCGGGCGGCACTGGCGGAGATCCTAGCGGATCCGGACAATCCACTGTCGACGCGGGTGATTGTGAACCGGGTGTGGCATTACCATTTCGGGCGCGGTATCACGGGCACTCCGAACGATATGGGGTTGATGGGGGAGATGCCGGTGAACCGGGAGTTGCTGGATTGGCTGACGTGGCAATTCACGCGCGCCGACGGGTGGAGCATCAAGAAACTGCACAAGCGGATCGTGCTGAGCGCGACCTATATGCAGGCTTCCGATTTCCGGCAGGATGCGGCGGAGGTGGACAGCGAAAACAAGCTGCTGTGGCGGTATCCGCGGCGGCGATTGGAGGCCGAAGCCATTCGCGATTCGATGCTGGCCGTATCGGGATTGCTGGATCGGACGATGGGCGGACCGGGCGTGTTTCCGGCTGTGCCGAAGGGGACGGAGATTCAAGAAGGCCGGCATTGGAAGAAGGCGAGCGGGCCGGCGGATGAGTTTCGTGCGAGCGTGTATATTTTCGCGCGGCGGCTGGTGCGTTATCCGATGCTGCAGAGCTTCGATGCGCCGCTGGCGATCGATAGCTGCGGACGGCGGCAAGAGACGGTGACGCCGGATCAGGCGTTGGAGTTGATGAATGGAACAGCGGCGGCGGGGTTCGCCAAAGCGCTGGCGGCGCGTGTGGCCAACGATGCGGGGCAGAGCGCGGATGCATTGGTGGAGCGGGCCTTCCGTTTGACGTTGGGGCGCGAACCGGGGACGAAGGAGCGGGAGCAAAGCGTGGCGTTTCTGGCGAAGCAAGCGCCGCTGGCAGGCGGACAGAAAGGAGCGCTCGAAGACATGTGTCTGTCGCTGCTGAGTTCGAGCGAGTTTCTCTATGTCGACTAAGGTGGCAATGACGGATCACTTGCGCATGACGAGGCGGGCGTTGCTGCGGGGCGCGGGCAGCGGGTTGGGCGCTATGGCGATGGCTGCGATGCTGGCGGAGGAGGCGCAGGCGGCGAAGGTGCACGATCCGACGGTGCCGCGAAAGCCGCATCATGAGCCGAAAGCGAAGCGGGTGATCTTCCTGTTCATGGAGGGCGCGCCTTCGCACATCGATCTTTTCGATCCGAAGCCAAAGCTAAACGAATTGCACGGGCAGCCGATGCCGGCGAGTTTCGGGCGGCCGATCACGGCGATGGGAACGGCAGGCAACACGCTGATGGGCAGCCCGCGGAAGTGGAAGCAGCATGGCAAGGGCGGCATCTGGATCAGCGAACTGTATCCTCAGATTGCCAAGCATGCCGATAAATTAGCGGTCGTGCGCTCCTGCATTTCAAACGGATTGAATCATGCGGGTGGCGTGAGCCAGATGAACACGGGAGACATTCTGTCGGGGCGGCCAAGCCTGGGAGCTTGGGTTACGTACGGACTGGGGACGGCGAACAAGAATCTGCCGACGTTCGTGAGCATGATCGACGAACGCGAGCCGTTCGGGAATGCGAAGAATTGGGGCTCGGGATTTCTGCCCGCAGTGTATCAAGGGACGTTGTTCCGGCAGGGTCCGAATCCGATTCTGAACACGAAACTGGGCGAAGGGCAGACGGATGAGCGGCAGCGGGGGCGGCTGGCGTATCTCGATTCGCTGAATCGCGGATACATGGTTGGACGCGAGGATGATAGCGGGTTGGAGGCGCGGATTCGCAGCTTCGAGCTGGCTTATGCGCTGCAGAGTTCGGGGCCGGAAGCAGTGGACCTATCGAAGGAAACCGAAGAAACCAAGGATCTGTACGGACTGAACAAGCCGGAGACCGCGGTATTCGGACGGAATTGTCTGATGGGGCGAAGACTGCTGGAGCGCGGGGTGCGATTCGTGGAGTTGTACTGCGGTTCGGGTTCGGGGTGGGATGCGCATTCGAATCTGGAAGGGAACCACGGGAAGTGGTGCAAGGCGTCGGATCAGCCGGTGGCGGCGCTGCTGGAGGATTTGGAGCGGCGCGGGATGCTGGCGGATACGCTGGTGATTTGGGGCGGAGAGTTCGGGCGCACGCCGTTCAACGAGAAGGGCGACGGGCGCGATCATAACCCGTGGGGCTTCACGATGTTCTTTGCCGGAGGCGGAGTGAAGGGCGGGCAGACGATCGGATCGACGGATGAGATCGGGCTGAAGGCGGTGGAACGTCCGGCGCATGTGCACGATCTCCACTCGTCCATCTTGTGGCTGCTGGGGTTGAATCACCTGCAGTTGACGTATCTGCACAATGGACGCGCGGAGCGGCCGACGATGCTGGGCGGGGAGAGCATGCTGAAGGAACTGTGGGGCGGCTAGAAGGAACTGACGATAACCTCCTCCAGCCAGGCCCGGCTCCAGGGTCCCGGCGGAAGCTTGTATCCATTGTTGCCGGCGACGATGAGGGTCTTCAGCGCCTTGTTGAGTTGCAGCAGTTCGGTGGTGCTCAATTGGGCCTCCGGGCGTTGTGAGAGTTGCTTGATGGTGCGTTGTGCAGCATAGGTAGTGATCAGCATTTCATTCAAGTCGATTTTCATTGTTTTGGGCTCCTCACCTGGATCATAGGCAATCCACGGGGGAAGCGGCTCAACTAAAATGATGGACGCGTGCTGAATACCATTTTTCTTCTCATCGTTGCGGTGCTGGCCCAAGCGCAGCCGGATGTTCGCGGGGTGCTGGCGGCGCGCTGGCACGATTCGGCATTCGCCGAGGGCGACGATCATTACAATGCGCTCACCTTCGCGAGCGACGGCAAGCTGTACTACGTGATCAGTTCGCACGGCATCGACACGGGGGCCCGGATGTTTTCCTACGATCCGGCGACGGGGGCAACGCGGACGGTGGGCGATCTGACCGAAGCGGCGGGAGAGAAGGGACGCAAGGCCGTGCCGCAGGGCAAGAGCCATGTTGCGTTTTTCGAGCATCAAGGCAAGCTGTACTTTGCCACGCACATCGGGTATTACCGGCGGGAGGGGGCGAAGGAGATCGTGGGCGATCCGCCCGCTGGTTATCAGCCTTATCCGGGCGGGCATTTTCTGGCTTACGATCTGAAGGCGGTAACGTTCGAGAAGCTGGCGACGGCGCCGGATGGGGAAGGGATTCTCACGATGGCGATGGATGCGCGGCGGGGCAAGTTGTACGGGCTGACGTGGCCAAGCGGGCTGTTTCTGACTTACGATCTGGCGACGCGGCGGCTGGTGAATCACGGGCTGACGGCGGGGAAGGGCGAACGGGGCACGGGGAACGAGTTCCGGGTGGTAAGCCGCTCGATCGCGGTGGACCCCATCATCGGGCATGCCTCGTTTTCGACAGCCGATGGCGATATCTATTTCTACAATCCACAGACGAATGTGCTGGCCAAGGCCGACGGTGTATCGCTGCGGCGGGATGCGTTTGGGCAGTGGGATGCTAGCGTGCCGGGGAGCATGGCGTACAACTGGAGACAGACGGTGTTCTATCGTCCGGGCAACGTGTTCTATGGGATTCACGGGGGGACGAGCATGCTGTTCCGGTACAATTCGAGCGGGAAAGAGATTTATGTCGAGGAACGGATGGCGTCGCAGAAGTCGCGCGAGATGGGGATGTACGACTCGTTCCGCTACGGCTATCTGGGGTTTACGTTAGGCCCGGACGGGCACACGCTGTACTATCTGACGGGGACTCCGGCGGGGGAAGAGATTCGTTTCGTGACGTATCATATTCCAACGCGGCGGTACACGGATCATGGGGCGATAGTGCTTGAAGACGGGCGGCGGCCGACGTGGGCGCAGTCGATCGCAGTGGGTCCCGACAAACGCATCTACACGGTATCGAAGGTGGTGGTGAACGGGACGATGAAGACGGACCTGGTGAGTTTTCCGGACCCGTTGCAGAATGCACCGGCGAAGGAGGAGGAGTACCAACTGATCCGGTCGTGGATCGATCCGAAGGGTATGCCGCATCCGCTCAAGGAAGCGCATGGGTTGTGTCTGGATGGGGACGGCAATGTGATTGTGGTGGACAGCATCGGGTCTCGGGTGCACCGGTTCACGCCGGAAGGTAAGTGGCTGGCGGAGATCGGGGGCGGGCCGGGATCGGGGGCCGGGCAGTTTGCCGGGCCGCGCGACGCGCGGGTGCACAAGGACGGGCATATTTACGTGTCGGACGCCAACAATGCGCGGATCCAAGTATTCACGCACGATGGCAAGTTTGAGCGCATGTGGGGCGGGAGAGGGTCGGGGAAGGGGCAGTTGGTACGGGCGCACGGGCTGGAGTTTTCCGCAGATTACAGCAAGCTGTTCGTAGTGGATGTGGACAACAACCGGGTGAGCGTGTTTCAGCCGTTGACGGGAGAGTTGCTGTACGATTTCGGACGCAAGGGAGAGCGGAGCGGGGAGTTTCATGAAGCGCACGGATTGGGGTTGTTGCCGAATGGGGATCTGATTGTTTCGAGCTATTGGGGTCCGGTGCAACGCTTCACGGCGGACGGGAAGTTTCTGTTCGAGTTCGCGCCGGCGGGCTTTCGCGATTGGATTCACTTTCACAGCATGACGACGGACAGGGAGGGGAACATCTACCTGGCGGCTCGGGACCGGCAGCGGGGGAATGCGGTGGTGAAGTACGACAGCCGGGGGGCCTACGTTACGGCATGGCGGATGGACGGAGTGAAGACGGCGGCGGTAGATGCCAACGGGCTGGTGTACACGGCGTACGAAAGCAACGGCAAGCACGGGGTGCAGGTCTACCGCAAGGTGCGGTAGGGCGTCCGGTTTTGGGACGGCGATTCGCGGTTGCGGACGCGGTGGGCGGAGGGGTTGCGGCGGATCTTGTTCCAAACACGCGGGTGGATGGATGGCGAGGGGATTGCGGAGAAGAGAGGGTGATGAAGGTTCTGGTTGCCGACGATCAGCCCGATGTCCTGATGGCGCTGCGGCTGCTGCTGAAAGGGGAAGGGATTCAATCGGAGGCGGTGTCGAGCCCGGCGGAGTTGCTGCGGGCGGCCTCGCGCGATCCCTTCGACCTGATTCTGATGGATCTGAACTATTCGCGGGACACGACGTCCGGGGCGGAGGGGTTGGATCTGCTGACAAACCTGAAGCAATTGCCGGCGCCGCCGCCGGCGATTGTGATGACGGCGTGGTCGAGCATCGATCTGGCGGTGGAGGCGATGCGGCGGGGAGCGGTGGATTTCGTGACCAAGCCGTGGGATAACGCGGGGCTGGTATCGACGTTGCGAAAGAATTTCCGGCGCGCGCCGGCGGGGGCGGGTCCGCACAAGGACGATTTGACCATTGCGCGGCAAGTGCAGAGCCAGTTGTTTCCGCAATCGCTGCCGGTGCTGCGGACGTTGGACTACAAAGGGCTGTGTGTAGAGGCAGGCGCGGTGGGCGGGGACTACTACGACTTTCTGACGCTTGGGCCGGGGCGGCTGGGACTGGTGCTGGCCGATGTGTGCGGTAAGGGGATGGCCGCGGCACTGCTGATGGCGAATTTGCAGGCGACGCTGCGCTCGCTGTGCCAGAGCGCTCCATCGGATTGGACGGCGCTTCTGGCGCAGGTGAACACGCTGTTTTTTCAGAGCACGGCTCCGGAGCATTTCGCCACGGCGTTCATCGGGGATTACGACGATGAAACGCGTGTCTTGAGATTTGCGAATTGCGGGCATAATCCGCCGTTGCTATTGCGGGGATCGGGGGAGATGGTGCGGCTGGAGCCGACTTCGACGGTGTTGGGCGCGTTTCGGATGATCCGGCCGCGGAGCGCGGAGGTGCGATTGTATCCGGGGGATTGGCTGATTCTTTTCAGCGATGGGGTAGTGGAGGCGCAGAGCGAGTATGGGGACTTGTACGGTGAGGAGCGGCTGGCAGAGACGATTCGCGGGGTGCGGCAGGGGACGGTGGAGGAGATGGTGAAGGTAATCGGGGAGTCGCTGAACGGATTCGCGCATGCCGTGGGGCGGGACGACTGGACGGTGGTGGCGGCGCGGGCGGTGTAGGCCGGGTTAGCGTTTTCCGGCGGCGTGCGACCGTGCATTGGGAGGGATGCCGCGTTGGGCATCGAAGCGGTTCTCTCCGCGGAGCCATTCGGAGAGGGGGCGCGTTCCGATGCGGATCTGGGCGCGGCGGAGCATGGCGCTGAGGAATTCGACCTCGGCGACGAGATTGCGCTGGGGGAAGCCTTTGGCTTCGCGCTGGATAGTGATCTTGCCTTTATCGGCCCAGAGGAGGCCCCATTTGGGGGGCAGGTCGGCGAGTTGGATGACGCCGGTGGGGGACAGGTAGTAGCGGCGGTGGGCCATGCCGAGTTTCGGGTTGGCGCGGGTGGTCTTGGCGGCGTCGCGGAGGAAATCGGCGCGGGTCACTTTGCATTCGATGAGGATGGCGCGGGGGCCGTCCCAGCCGATGACGTCGGGCGTTTCCTTTTTGACGACAGCCGCTTCGTAGAGGACGACGGAGCACTGGCGGGAGAGCCAGCGCACGCCGAGTTGGACGAGCGTTGCATGCTGCATGCTTCGGAAACATTGTAGCGCTGAAATGTTTCGGGGCTCTATCGCGGCGCGAGGGCGCGCAAGGGCGTGAGGGTGACGGGACCGAGGAGGCCGGACTCGCGAAGCGGCCACACGGATGCGTCGAAGGGCTTGTAGTCGATGTTGACGAGGTTGATGTCGTGGAAGAGACGCCAGGGGATTCTGCGCCGGTCCATGTCGCGGATGCGGTTGGCGGCGAGGTTGGTGACCTCCACTTCGAGGAGATTGGCGGAGGGCTTGAGGGCGGAGAGGACGATGCGGTAGGGCGGCTGGAGGAGGGCGCCGACTTCCTGGCCGTTGAGTTTGACGCGGGCGCTGTCGGCGACGCGGCCGAGGTCGAGGGCCCAGGCCGTGGACTTTGCGGGTGCATCGAATGTTGTGCGGTACACGGCAGTGCCTGCGAAGGACTCCCATTGGGCGCCGCGGGTGGTCCAGGACTCCAATTGCCGGGTATCGAAGGGTGCGGGGAGGGCGGGGCCGCCAACCACGGGGGTTACCTTGTAAGAACCGGAGACAGCGACGGACGCCCCGGCGTCTTGCCAGTAGGGATAGGCGGGGCCATCGACGGAGCGGGGGAGGATGCGGACCACGGCGGAGGCGCCGGCGGGGAGTTGGAGGTACACTTCGACGGCATTGCCCTGGCGGCGCAACGGAGCGCGGCCGGAACGTCCGGTCATCGGGTCGAGGATTGCCGCACCGATGCCGGTGCAAGCCAACGGGATCCAGGCGTCGATGGGTTGTTGACCTCGATTGGCAAGGAAATAGACGGGACCGAGCGTAGAATGGCGGCGGATGAATTCGAGCCCGGCGCGGTCCGTGAGGGACTCTCGGGCAATGCCGGATTGGGTGAGGAGGGATTCGGGATCGCCAACTTTTGCTCGTTCCGGCAACGGGGATGCGGACAGGGTGAGTTCAGCCTGGCGTTCGGTATGGCGATGGAGGCCGGGGACATCGTTGGGGAGCGATTCGGCGAACACGACGGTTGCCCCGGCGCGGGACAGAGCCAGCAGCTTGCGCATCGTGTCGAGGGGCATATGGGTGGTGGGGGGAACAACGATGGCTCGATATTGGTTGCCAGGGGTGTGAAGGCGTCCGGCGCGAAATTCGGTTTGGGCCAATTGGCGGCCGGAGATGAAGTCGAAGGTCCAGCCGCGCTGGTGGAGGCGCTGGGCAAGGGCGCCGACGGGTTGCCGTTCGATCCATTCGCGGCGGTGCACGGTTTTGTTGATGTTGAGGCCGGCTGGGTTGTGCCAGACATCGTGGACGGGCCAGTAGAGAAGGAAGTCGTTGTCGGCGCGGCCATCCTGCAGGACGGACTGCGCTCGCGTGATGTAGGCAGTCAGGGTGGGAACATCGCGCCAGAAGGGGTTGCGCGGATTCATTTGAGTGGAGGCATAGAAGAGCCAGCCGGGCCAGGGGGCTTCGGCGCGAGAGAAGCAACTGCCGTGAAAGAGGACGTGATTCACGCCGGAGGTGAACAACTGATCGAGGAGGTCTTTGAGGTCGGCGAGGCGTTCGTTGAAATGCTCGCGGAGCCAGGTGCCGGTTTCGCTGGCGACGAGTTTACGGCCCATAACGTGGGCGGCGGAAGAGGCCATTTTGGAGATCAGCGGGTTGCGGTCGCCGTGAAACATTTCGGTTTCGGGGATATCGACAGCGGCGTAGAGATCGAGGAGGTTGGCAGGCGATCCGTGGGCCTGGTTGCGGGTAAGGAAACCTTGCCGGCGAGCCCAGCCGGTCCAGGTGGAGGCGAAGCGCTCGACCATGAGGTCAGAGAGGGTTTCGCGGTAGTCGGATTTGACGCGGGCGGCGGTTTCTCCGGTGGCATCGGCGCGCATGGCGGCGGCGTGCTCTTCGATCCGGTAGCCGCGGCGGCGGGCGAATTCCTGGGGAAAATCGGCGGTCCAGTTGGCCTGGTATTCGAAGGAGTCGTGATATTGGGCGCGGGGCTTGGGGCCTTGCCAGTTGGCGAAGGCGTTGGTGAAGCGGTCGACGTAATGGGAGACTGCGGCGGCGGAAAAGGGGTCGATCATGGGACCGGCGCCTCCGGGGCTCGCTCGTTTCACCATGAGGGAACAAGGGCGTGAGGCAAGGGGATCGGTGGGAGTGGGGGCAAGGCGCAGGCAGGCATCCTGGGGATTGACGTTGGGGCCGCCGAAACACCAACCGGTGCCGGTGGTCATGTCGATGCCCATGTCGAGGCGATCGGCCTCGCGCACGGTGTGGCGGAGCATGTTCATCCAACGAGGGGAGAGGTAGTCGATGTAGTGCTGCTCATAGCCTTTGGCGCCGTAGATGGGGATGACGTGGAGACCACCCCAACCGGCTTTGCGGTACTGCTCGAGTTCACGGGTGAGGTTGGGTTCGTCGACGGCGGAGGCCATCCACCACCAGTAGCTCCAAGGGCGCGATTCGCGGGTTTCGCGAGGCCAATTGAGGGCCGGGTCGGCGGCGGAGAGGGGGAGCAGGGCAATCGATAGCAGCAGCGTGGTCATGGATTTGGGACCAGTGTAGCGCGGTAGCGGCTGGGGTAGGCCGCGGATTCGAATCGTTGCGGAAAAGGACTATTGCTGGTCTGGCGGAGGAGGTGGAGGGGGAGGCGGTGGGGCCTCACCTTTGGAGTCGCCGACGCCGCCAGGGACGCCGCCGCCGGTAGGCGAGCCGCCACCGGAGGGATTGCGCATGATGGTGATAACGGCATCCTGCAAGCCGCGGAACACGCGTGCGGCGATTGCGCCCTTATTGACGCCGCCCTTGCGGGCGAGGGGCTCGCTGCGATGCACGACGAGAACTTCACCGGCGCCGACGAGCTTTCCGTCTCTGCCAGGCAAGACAGCGTGGTTCACTTCGACGAGACCTTCCGTCACGGCGACGGTGGTGGAGTCCTCTTCGGTGACGACGACATCGAAGATGGTGCCGCGCACGGAAATGACCGCGCTGGGCGTTTTGATGCTGTTCGGATTGGGTTGGCCGCCGAGTTTTTCGATATGGACGCGGATGCGCCCGATGACCATATCCACAAGATCTTTGAGATTGCCGGGGTTGTTGCGGAAGATGACCTTAGAGTTGGGATAGACCTCAAAGGTGCTGCCGTCGGAAACCTGAAGTTTGGCGTAGCCGTCAGAACCGGTGACGATCAGTTGCAGCGGCTGGACAGTGGCGCCCTGGTTGAGAGCCCACGAATAGCTGTCGCGGGCGTCCTTGAGGAGACTGACCTGACCCTGGAGTTGAACGACCTTGGCAGTGGAATTGGTGGGCGAAAAGAACGGGATTTGTCCGGGACACACTCCGGCGGCAGCCGCGACGAGCAGCGTCAGCCAGAACCCCCGCTCAGGCATGAGCCTCATGTACTCTCTCAGTCTAGCAGGAAACAGCCGGTCCAATTGGGTTGGACGTATGGTTCCCCTAAACGTGCATAGCAATTTTAGGAGTATCACAATGGGGGGAAAAAGTACATGTGGTTTCAACATTTTCAACTTTCCCGCCGATAGAAGGAGAGGATAGAATAGGTACAGTCATGTGTCGGAATGCCACAGTGAGGGGCTTGGGAACGGCGGCGATCCTTCTCCATGCGCTCTCTATCGGCACCGTATGGGGGCAAACGATAGAGCCGGCGCGCGAATGGCGGCGGATCGGTTCGACGCTGGTCGACATGGCTTTGCCGGCGCCCGCTGGTGGGCCGGTGGGGCGGGTTTGGTACAACGCCGACGGTTCGGCGCTTTCGGCACAGACGGGCGACGGGAAGGTGTGGATCACGACGGACTTCGAGAGTTGGAAGCCGGCGGAGGAGCAAAGCGCGCCAACGAAGATCCGTATTGGATCGGGGCGTCTGCCGGAGCCGAACGCACGCTTGGAGGCGGTGAACGGGCGCAGCCGGGCGTACGCGATGGGGCGATTCGTTTACCGCTCAGAGGACGCGGGGCGGAGTTGGACGCCCGTGACTGCTTATCGTGACACTTCGATCCTTGGAGAGGGGCTGCTGGATATCGCGGCCAATCCACGCGATCCGGATGAGCTGACTGTGTCGAGCCAGTTCGGCATCTGGCGTTCCCTGGACGGCGGTGCAACGTGGGCCGGGCTGAACGATGGATTGCCGAACTTTGCGGCGACGCGGCTGCTAGCGGTACCGAACGGACTGCGTCCGGCAAGAGCTTCCCTGCCCCGCGGCAACGGCCTGGAGATGGAAGTGGAATGGCTGCCGGGGGAACGGGCGTTATGGCGGGAGGCAGAAGCTTCCCAAACGGTGGGGGAGCGGGCTCTTCGGAGTGCCATTGGGACGCGGCATAACGTAAACATTGTTACTGTGTCCACGTCCGGCGATTGGATCTACGCGGGGAGCGCCGACGGGCGGCTGTTCACATCCTCAGACCGGGGGCAGAACTGGACCGTGGCGAACATGCGCAGCGATGGAGCGGTACGCTCTATCTACGTTCATCCGAAAGATCCGCGGGTTGCGGTGCTGGCGCTTTCGGGCACGGGCCAGCGGATTATGCGAACTTACACGGGAGGCCGCGATTGGTTCGACGCCACGGGCGCCTTACCGGGCGGCGCGGTATACGGTGTAACCGCCGAGGCCGCCAGCGGCGCGCTCTATGTGGCGATGGAGAGCGGGGTGTATTACGCGACAGCGGACCTGTCGAACCTTGTGCCGACGGGGACGTGGCAGCGGATCAGCGCGGGTTTACCGAGTGGATCGCAGGCTGTGGATGTGCGGCTGGACGACAATGGGAATCAACTGTTTGTGCTGGTGGCGGGGCACGGCTTGTTCGCGACGATGGCTCCGCACCGGCTGAGGGAACTGGCGGTTGTGAACGCGGCGGATTATTCGGCGCGGCCGGCGGCTCCGGGGACGCTGTTGAGCGTATTGGGCAGCCGCTTCGATCGGGCGACGGCGGGTGGATTCGCGGCGCCGGTGCTGCCGAGCACGGATTTCGAGACGCAGATACAGGTGCCGTTTGAAGTGCAGGGTTCGACGCTGCCGCTGGTGGTGGAGAACTCGGCTGGGCGGCGCGCTTTCGGCTTGCCGTTAGCTCCGGTGTCGCCGGCGGTGTTCACGGACCGGGACGGCACACCGCTGCTGCTCGATGCCGATAGTGGAGTGGCGCTGGACGCGGCCAACCCGGCGCGCTCCGGCACGCGGGTGCAGATTCTGGCGACTGGGCTGGGGCGGGTGACGCCGTCGTGGCCGTCGGGGGTGCCTGCACCGGTGGACAACCCACCCCAAGTGGAAGCTGGGGTCACAGTCTATCTGGATCGAGAACCGCTCAACGTCACGCGTGCCACGCTGGCTCCAGGGTACATCGGCTTCTACCTGATCGAGGTACAATTGCCGAAGATTGTGAATGCGGGGCCGGCCGAGGTTTACGTGGAAGCGGCTGGGCGATCGAGCAATCGAGTTCGGCTGTACCTGTTACCCTGATTCCCGCGTCTAGACACACTGAGGAAGGCATACGAAGATGCTGCGTACTGTTGGAATCCTGGCGTTGCTGGCCTTTGCCATCCCTGCGCAGGAGAAGAAGGCTGAGAAGCTGGCGCCCTACTATCCCACCCCGGAATACGTAGTGGAGAAGATGCTGAACCTGAGCGGGTTGAAGCGCGGGGAACGGATGTTCGATCTGGGTTCCGGGGACGGACGAATCGTCATCATGGCGGCCCAGAAGTACGGGGCGCAGGCGACGGGTGTTGAGCTGGACAAGGATCTGTGGAAACAGAGTATGGAGAAGATCCGCAGCCTGGGTTTGGAAAAGAATGCGCGTATCATTCAGGGAGACGCCTTCATTCAGGATTATTCGAGCGCGGACGTGATTACCGTTTACCTGTTGCCGAACTCCAACGACAAGATGCGGCCCCTGCTGGAGAAGCAGTTGAAGAAGGGGACGCGTATCATTTCGCACGATTTCGAGTTCGCGGCATGGAAGCCGGAACGGACGGAAACGATCGACGACGACGGCGAAGGCCGGAGCCACACACTTTACCTATACCGCCGGTAATGGCGGTTTAGGGTACACTAGTACCATCCAATTGGCTGCGGAGCGAGTAGTAGTCCCCGATTCCTGGAGACTGGGACTAGGCGTGGCCCGCGCGGCGATCGCGGTTTGCCTGGTCGAACTCGAGTTGTATCCACAGTGGTATCCTCTCACAACTCCCTCTGTCATTTACCTGGCTTTTGTCGCTTTCTCTTTTGCTTCCATACTTTGGGAGCGAAAGGACCACGGGGCATCGGATCTGCTGCGGCTGATTGTGGACTTGCTGGTACTGCTGATATCGGCCATTCATCCGCTGGACCGCGCGGGGTGGGCGCTGGGCATTTTCTATCTGTATGTCTTGACTAGCGCGGCGGTGCTGCATCAGATGAAAGAGATTGCGATTGTGGTGGGAGTGGTGGTGGTAGTGGGGCTGCTGACGGTGCGCGATTCGTTGATCAGCATCGGGCCGATTGTGGTGATCCCGGGACTGTTGGCTCTAGGGCTGGGGTGGCAGCGGCGAATGCTGGAAGCGCGGTTGAGTTTGGCGCTGAAGCAATCGGTGCTGCACAGGACCGAGGCCGAGAACGCCCGCGAATTGGAGCGGCAACGAATTGCCGCGGATCTGCACGATGGTCCGCTGCAGAGCTTCATCAGCTTCCAGATGCGGCTGGAAGTTATCAAGAAGCTGCTAACGCGGGACAAGGACGCGGCGATCGACGATCTGACGCAACTGCAGGGTCTATGCCGGAAGCAGATCACGGACATGCGGTCCTTTGTCCGCAACATGCGCATGTCCGCGGATGGGGCGACGCCGGCCACGAACATCCGGCAGATCGCCGAAGATTTCCAGAAAACGAGCGGGATTTCGCTGCAATGGCAGGTATCGGACGCGCTGAGCGGGCTGGAGCCGGAGGTTTCGCACGAGGTTCTGCAGATAGTCCGCGAGGCGCTGCACAACGCGCAGAAGCACAGCAAAGCGACGCGGGTGACGCTGCAGGCGGAAAAGGCCGATCAGCAATTGCACATCACGGTCGGGGACGACGGGAGCGGATTTCCGTTCGGCGGGACATACAACCTGGATGAACTGGAACTGATGCGGATGGGTCCGGAAAGCATCAAGCGGCGCGTGCGCACACTGAACGGGGAGTTGATTGTGGAATCGAATCCGGGCAAAGGCGCAACGATCCGAGTGCGCGTGCCGGTATGAGGGGTTGGGCGATTCTTCCGTGTTTGTTATTGGCCGGGTGCGGCCGGTACGAGGACTTTCAATTGCCGGTGGTGGAGCGGGCGCCGGCGGCGGGGCGTTTTCAGTGGGAGCAGCGTCCGGGTCCGGTGCTGGGACGGGGAAGCGAGGGGGAGTGGGATGGGAGCGATGCGCTCAATCCGTCGGTGGTGCGGACGGCAGACGAGTATAAGAACTTCTATTCGGGCTTCGATGGGAAGGCGTGGCACACAGGTCTGGCAACCTCGGCGGATGGCATCGCATGGACGAAGGTAGGCAAGGGGCTGTCGCCGGAAGGATGGGAGGGCGATTACATCGCCGCCAACGGATCGGCGATGCAGGTGGACGGACAGTTCCTGTATTGGTATCAGGGGGGTAAGGTACCGCGGATCGGGCTGGCGCGAACGGCGGATGGCGTCACCTGGAAAAAGCATCCGCAACCGGTGCTGGAGGTGGGTCCGCGGGGGAGTTGGGATGAGCGGGGGGTGGCCGATCCGTATGTGATTCGGGCAGGGGGTTATTACTTTCTGTTTTATCTGGGCCAGGACAGAGCGCGGCGGCAGCGGCTGGGAGTAGCCCGATCCAAGGACGGGGTGGAGTGGACGAAGTTGCGCTCGAATCCGGTGCTTGAGCTGGGTGAATATGGGGCATTCGACGAAAACGGACTAGGTGAGCCCGCGGTGTGGTATTCGAACGGTTCCTATTGGATGTTGTACACGGGTCGCGACCGGGTGGAGAACCGCCGGATGGGCTTGGCGCGTTCGCAGAATGGGGTGTCGTGGGAAAGGGTCTCCGCACCGGTGATTTCCGGCGGTGAAGCGTGGAACGCGAAAGTGGTCTGCGATGCTAGTGTGGAGGTGCAGCCGGACGGGATACGCGTCTGGTTCGGCGGCGGCGATGTGGCCAGTCCGGACGAGCGCCTGAACGGGCAGATCGGCTATGGCGTTCTCCGCTGGCAAGCAGCCGGAGGACAATAGACATGCGGATCGGAATCACCTGCTATCCCACGTACGGAGGCAGCGGCATTGTAGCGACGGAACTCGGTCTGGAGCTGGCGGCGCGGGGCCACGACATCCACTTCATCACGTACGCCAATCCGATCCGGCTTGGGTCGTATCAGGAGCGCATCCACTATCACGAGGTGGAGGTTTCGACGTACCCGCTGTTTCAGTATCCGCCGTATTGTCTGGCGCTGGCTTCGCGGATGGCGGAGGTGGCGGAGGAATACTCGCTGGATCTGTTGCACGTGCACTACGCGATTCCGCATTCGATTTCGGCGATGCTGGCACAGCAGATGCTGCGGGACAAGCATAAGCTGCCGATCATCACGACGCTGCACGGGACAGATATCACGCTGGTGGGCACGGACCCATCGTATTTCCCCATCACCAAGTTTGCGATCGAGCAATCGGACGGGATCACGACGATCAGCCAGTATTTGAAGGAGCGGACGGTGGAGGTATTCGGGATCGGCAAGCCGATCCAAGTGATTCGGAATTTCGTCAACTGCCGGGTGTATCAGCCGGCGGTGAAGAAGCAGCACGGAGAGCCGCGGCTGCTGCATGTATCGAATTTCCGGCCGGTGAAGCGCGTGCTGGACTGTATCAGGATATTGGAGGAGGTGCGGCGAACGACGCCGGCGCACCTGCTGCTGGCGGGAGACGGCCCGGAGCGGAGCCCGGCGGAGCGGTTGGCGCGCGAGTTGGGGATCGGCAATCACGTGACGTTTCTGGGCAAGCAGGATCATGTGGAACGGTTGTTTCCGCAGGCGGATGTATTGCTGATGCCGAGCGAGTTGGAGTCATTCGGGCTGGCGGCGTTGGAGGCGATGGCATGCGGGGTGGTGCCGGTGGCGACCAACTGCGGTGGCGTTCCGGAGTTAATTACGCATGGAGTGGACGGCTTTCTGGAGGCGGTGGGGGATATCGACGCGCAGGCGGCCCGGGTGGTGGAGATACTGACGGACGAAGGGGCGCACGGGCGGATGTCGGCGGCGGCGCGGCAGAGTGCGGAGAGCCGTTTCGATACGCTGCGGGTGATTCCGGAGTATGAGGCGATGTATCGCGAGGTGCTGGCTCAATAGGGCGTGCGGCGCTTGAGCGCGTAGCGGCCGAGAGCCATGGAGAGCAATTGGAGCAAGGCGGCGATGGCGAGCCACACTTGCCAGTGAGAGAACAATCCGGTGGGAATGGCGAAGGGTCCGGTGAGTCCGATGTCGGCGCAGATGCGCCATACGCCGAGGATGGCGGCCATCACGGAGGCGGGGGTAAGCAAGGCCGCCGCGCCCATGGCCAAGTGGCGGTTCTTCCCCTCTTTCCTTTGAATCCGCGGCCCCTGGCCGATCCGGATGCGGATGCGCATCGCGCTTTCCAGTCTACCAGCAAGTGGTGTAGAGTGTGGAGTGATGCGCAAACTGAAAACCGCCATTATCGGCACCGGATTCATGGGAAAAGTACACGCGGAAAACGTCCGCCGCGTGGGAAATGTGGAAATCGCAGCAGTCGCCGGCATTAGCGACGCCGAGGCGAAGAAATTCGCCGATTCGATCGGGGTGGAACGATCCACGGGCGACTACAAGACCATCCTTGCGGACAAGTCGATTGACGCGGTGCACGTGCTGACACCGAACGCGCTGCATTGCCCGATGTCGGTGGAAGCGATGGAGGCGGGCAAGGCGGTGATTTGCGAAAAGCCGCTGGCGATGAACGCGGAAGAAGCGCAGCGGATGGTGGACACGGCGGCGAAGACGGGGGTGGCGAATTGCGTGGAGCACAACCTGCGGTATTACCCGGTGGTGCAGCATGTCCGGCAAATGGTGGCGGCCGGGGAGTTGGGCGACATCCTGATTGTGCAGGGCACCTATTCGCAGGACTGGCTGCTGTACGATACCGATTACAACTGGCGGATCGAGCGGGCGGCGAACGGGGCGCTGCGCGCGGTGGGCGATATCGGCTCGCACTGGATGGACATGATCCAGCATGTGACGGGGCTGAAGATCACAGCGCTGTGCGCGGATCTGGCCACGTTCCACAAGCAGCGGAGGCGGCCGAAGTTTGCGATCGAGACCTTCACGGGCAAGACGCTGACTCCGGACGATTACGAACTGGTGAACATCGACACGGAAGATTTCGGGGCTGTGCTGCTGCACTTGGGCGACCAGGCGCGGGGTTGCTACACGGTAAGCCAGATGTCGGCGGGGAACAAGAACCGTTTCGAGATCGAGGTGTACGGGACGAAATCGGGCGTGCGTTGGAATCAGGAGCGTCCGGATGAATTGTGGATCGGACAGCGCAATTCGCCGAACCAGATTATTATCAAAGATCCGTCGCTGCTGCGCGGGCCGGCGGCAGGCTTCGCCGATCTGCCGGGGGGCCACAGCGAAGGCTACGACGATGCGCACAAGCAGGTGTTCAAGCGCTTCTATGCGAAGGTGGCCGATCCGTCGGCACCGGTGGATTACCCCACGTTCGCCGATGGATTATGGGGGATGAAGCTGCTGGGCAAGGTCATTGAGAGCTCCGAGAAGCGGGGCTGGGTGGACTGCTAGGCGCAATCCGCCGATAGCGATGTGTTTGCAAGCGGGTCCGGCGTCGCTGTCCGGACCCGTTTGTTTTTGCCGTTCTGCTCCCTCCTTTTTGTTTTGCATTCCGAAGAACGTCTTGACAAGGCCGGAAAACCGGTCCATTATATCGACAGACGATATATCGTCGCTCGACTATGACAACTTCCGAATTTCACATTCTGCTTTCGCTTGCCGATGGGGCGCGGCATGGTTACGCCATCATGCGGGAGGTGGAACTGCGGTCGGCCGGCCAGGTGAAACTGGGACCGGGCACGCTGTATGGGGCCATCCAGCGCATGCTGGAGAGCGGATGGATCGAGGAGACCGAGGATTCCGAAGAGGGGGAGCGCCGGCGTTACTACATGCTGACGGCGGAAGGGCGGCAGGCGGTCTCAGAGGAGGCGGCACGGCTGCAGCAAATGGTGAAGCTGGCGCAAAGCAAGAAGATATTGCCGGCAAGGGGGTAGACGATGTCACGGCACGACCGCCTGTACCGCAAGCTGCTGCACATTCTGCCTGCGCACTTTCGAGAGAGCTACGAGGACGAGATGACGCGTGCTTTCGCGGAGGTGCGGCGTCGCGACGGCGCCTCCGGCACCTGGCTGCATACCATCCCCGACCTGGCTTTTTCCGCCATCCAAACGCACGGCCAGGCGCTGCGGGAGGATCTGCGGTACGCGGCGCGCAAGATCGCGCAGTCTCCGGGCATGCTGCTGCTGGTTGCGTTGACTTTCGGGGCGGGGATTGGGACCAACATCGCATTGTTCAGCATGGTGGACGCTTTGTTGTTCCGCCCGCTTGCGGTGGCGGAGGCGGACACGCTGGTCTCGATTCAGCGTGGGCCCGGGACGCGGGAACCCACTTCGTACTTCGACTACCGCGACCTGCGCGACCGTAATGTGACGTTTTCGCAACTTGCGGCGACGTTCACATTTCCGGCGCTGGTGAGCGCATCGACCGAGCATCGCCGGATGTGCAGTCTGGTGACCGGCAACTACTTCGTCACGGCCGGCGTCCTGCCACTGCTGGGCCGTGGTATCGGCAAAGAGGACGACGAGACGAACGCAGCGGTAGCGGTGCTGAGCCATGCGCTGTGGCAAAGTGAATTCCAGTCCGACCCGAGAGTGCTGGGCCGGACGGTGTTGCTGAATGACCGCAAGTTCACGATTGTGGGGGTGACCGGCCCGGAATTCACGGGTACTCATCAACCGATGCTGACGGAGATCTACGTCCCGCTGTCGATGCATTCCGTGTTTATTCCCGGCGTGCGGGAAACGGAGGCGACGCGGGATCAGCGGTGGCTTGTTCCCTTCGGGCGGCTGAAGGCAGGCGTGAGCGCCGCGCAGGCGGAAGCGAATCTGAATGCCATCGAAGCGCAGATTCAATCCGAGCACCCCGAACTGGGCGATTCGGAGGAGAAGCGCATCGACAGAGCGCTTCATGTAACGCCGACGGGCGGAGTCCGGGTACCGCACCTGAGGCAGGCAATCCGCCGCGGGGCAACGTTCATGATGGCTGTCACTTTTCTGCTGGTCCTGCTTGCTTCGGTGAATGTCACGGGGATTCTCTTGGCGCGGGCGTCAGCGCGCACGCGTGAAATTGCGCTGCGGCTCTCCTTGGGGGCAAGCCGGCGCCGGATTCTGCGGGAATTGCTGGCCGAAAGCGCGCTGTTCGGTTTGGCCGGTGCTGTGGCGGGGCTTGTCATCGCTTACGTGAGCATCGATGCGCTCAATCATCTGCAGGCGCCTATGCAAGGGGCTTGGCGTATCGTTTTCGATGCCCGCATCGACCACCGGGTGCTGACCTACACGCTGGGTGTGGCGTTGCTCTCATCGCTGCTTTTTGGCCTGACGCCGGCGCTGCGGGCAATGCGCATCGATCCCAACGAGATTCTGAAAGAAGGCACTGCCGGAAGCCAGGGGAGCCGAAGCGGGAACCGGATGCGGCGGGGCATAGTGGTGGCGCAGTTCACGCTATCGGTGGCGCTGCTGGCCATTCTCGGGCTGTTTTTAAGATCGCTGAACAATCTCTACCGCGCGGATCCAGGGTTTGAGACGGCACGCCAGTCTTTCGTCTATCTTGTGCAGACTAACGAAGCGAGCACATTTCCGCGGTTCTACGGGGAGTTGAAGCGCAACGCGGAGGCGCTGCCTGGAGTACTCTCCGTGTCGCTGAGCACCAATCCGCCGGTGCGGCTGGGCAACTATTCGCGCCAGCGGGTAGAATCAGCCACGGGGCAATCGCTGGATGCGCAGACGGTCTTTGCGGACGGCGATCATTTCGTCACCAACGGAATCGCGCTGCTGCGCGGGAGCACGTTTCCGGGCAACGAAACGCGGCCCGTGGTGATTGTCAATCAAGCCCTGGCGCGGGCGTTGTGGCCCGGGGGCGACGCAATTGGGCAGCGCCTGCGCATCGGGGGCCGGGCAGATCATGAAGTGATCGGAGTCGCCGCCGACAGCAAGTACGCGTCGCTGGCGGAAGACCCGCAACCGTTCTTCTATCAGCCGCTGGATGCGTCGCGTTCCGGCAACCGGATCGGGGTAACCGTACGCACGGCGGTTGCACCGGCTTCGATCACGCCGCGGCTGGCGAACATCGTTCGGCGCCTGGATCCAACGGTGGATGTGAACCGTTCCGGGACCTATGCCGAAGCGATCGATCAGGCCATCTGGCCAACGAGAATGGCGGCGCGCAATCTGGCAGGGTTCAGTGCGCTCGGGCTGATACTGGCCATTTCCGGGCTCTTCGGACTGATGGCGCACTTCGCCGAGCAGCGCCGGCATGAAGCAGGGTTGCGCATCGCGCTGGGAGCGACGCAATGGCAGATCCTACGACTGTTCCTGATGCGTGGAATCAGTCTGGCCGCATGGGGTATCGGCACGGGCACGGCGCTTTCGCTGCTTGCAGCGCGGGCGGTCAAGGGCTTCCTGAGCGGGGTTTCGCCGACCGACCCGGCGACGTACGCGGGGGTAGCCGCGACCCTGCTTGCGGTGGCGCTTCTGGCGGCATGGATTCCGGCCCGGCGTGCGGCGCGCATTGATCCCATCGCCACGCTGCGGCACCAGTGAGGGCAGGCCGGATCAATCGGCGCCGGCGGCCAGTAGTTTTTTCAATCCGGCGATGACCGCAGAGAGTTTGGCATCGCCGGCGAGGTTATTGGCTTCGAGCGGATCGTTGGAGTAGTCGTACAGTTCGACGCCCGCTTTGCCTCCGTCCCATTCGGTGTAGCGGTAGCGCTCCGTTCGCACGGACGCCCCGGCGACATTGCCGCGCTGCTGGTAGGTGTAGGCGGGCTTGTCCCAAGCCGCGGAGGGATTCTGCAAGAGGGGTTTGAGGCTTCTGCCTTGGATCCGGCGGGGGGCGGGCAGCCCGCAGAGGTCGGCGAGAGTGGGGTAAAGGTCAATTAACTCAGTCGTGCGCCCGCATGATTTGCCTGCGGTCATGCGCGGGGCGGAAACAATCATCGGAACATGGGTTCCGGGTTCGAAGAGGGTTTGCTTGGACCACATGCCTTTTTCACCGAGGTGAAAGCCGTGATCGCCAAAGAAGCTGATGACGGTGTTCTCTCGCAGCCCCATGCGATCGATGGCGCGGAGCAGTTTGCCGAGTTCGGCATCCATGAAACTGGTAGCGGCGTAGTAGCCGGCAATTGCCTCGCGGGCCAATTGGGGAGTAGCCTGGCGCTGAATGAAGAGGTCGAAGTTATCGCGATAGGCGGGCGGCTTACCGGAAGGCATGGGAGCGAAATCGCGAGGCAACTGAATTTTCGCGGGGTCGTAGAGATCGAAGTACTTCTTTGGCGCGAGGAAGGGGACATGCGGCTTGGCGAATCCGGCGGCGAAGAAGAAGGGCTTGTCCTTGGGGCGATTTTCGAGCATTTTGATGGCGCGGTCCGCATTGCGGAAATCGGCCTGGTCCTGCCCGTCGCCATCGAGGGCGAGCCAGCGGTCGGCAAGAGGCTTGCGCTCGGCGAGCGACTTCGTGGGGGCATTCTCGCGCAGTTGGGTTCCGCCTTCCACCCAGGCTTTGTCGTCGTCGAGCCCGCCGTGAAAAATCTTACCCGATTGGGCGGTCCAATACCCGTGGGCGCGGAAGAACTGGGGCAGCGTCACGACATCGGGAAGGCGGCGGCGGAACCAGACATTGTTGTTGGTAATGCCGGTGAGAGGAGGTCTGCGGCCGGTGAGCAGGGAACTACGGGAAGGATTGCAGAGAGGATACTGGCAGTAGGCGCGGTCAAAGCGAACGCCTTGGGCCGCCAGGGCGTCGATATTGGGGGTCTTCACCGGCGCTCCGTAACAGCCGACGTGGGTGTTCAAATCGTCCACGGCGAGGAAGAGGACATTGATGGGTTTGGGTTGTTGCGCGAGGAGGGGCGCGGAGAGCAGGAGGGAGCGGCGGGAGAACATGTCCTGCATGCTACACCAAGGCGTGTTACAAAGGAAATAGTGTCCCAGCCGCAATCTGTGGAGAATCCGTTG
Organism: Bryobacterales bacterium; assembly: GCA_016789755.1. GTDB lineage: Bacteria > Acidobacteriota > Terriglobia > Bryobacterales > Bryobacteraceae > CADEFT01. The sequence goes on along the minus strand of JAEUQG010000105.1, from coordinate 1,290 downwards.
CTATCCTTCGACGAGCCCTTGAGCGAGGCCGAACTGCTGGCGTTCGAGGAGACTGCGGCCCGGCTTGCGTTTGCGGCGCCGCTCGAGAAGCCTTGCGGCGGATTGCGGGCGAAACTGCTGCGGCAGATACAGGAACCGGCGCAGGCGTCTGTTCCGCACAAGCTGCTGAACGGATTCACGGAGCCGGTGACGGGCTTTCATCTGCTGAAGAGCGGAGAGGGCAAGTGGCGGCAACACGACGCGGCGGGTATTCAATACAAAGTACTCTCTTACGATCCGGCCTCGGACGCCGTGACTTCGCTAGTGCGCATGGAGCCCGGGGCGAAGTATCCCCGGCACCGTCATTCGAAGGAAGAGCAGTGCTGGGTGCTGGAAGGCGACGTGCGGCAGGTGGATCATTCGATCTCAATGCGGGCGGGCGACTTTTTCCGCGCGATGCCGGGGACGGATCACGATTCGATCACGACGGATGAAGGCTGCCTGCTGATCATCATCGGCGCGGCACACGACGAGCGCCTCTAGCGCAATCCCTATGAAATGGACACGCCGCGGATTTCTCCCGGTTCTGGGGGGAACCTTGCTGCGCGGGCAGAGCCGGCCCGGAATGGTGGCTGCCGCGCATGCGCTGGCCATTGAAGCAGGAGAAGCGGCTTTGGGGCAGGGCGCCAACGCGTTGGAAGCGGCTGTTGTCACGAGTGGAGTGTTGAACGTGGTGGAGCCGTACGCGTCGGGTGTGGGGGGCGGCGGGTTTGCGCTGATTGAGTCGCCGCGGGCGGAAGTGTCACTGGTGATCGACTCGCGAGTGACAGCACCGGCGGCGGCATCGGCGCGGATGTTCCGCGGACTGGACCCGGAGGAGGTGGAATCGAGCGGGCTGGCGGTGGGTGTACCGGGGACTCCGTTGTGCTGGCGGCGGATGATCGCTTTGAGCAGAGAGCATCTGGCCGGGCGGATGACGTTGACGGAGGCGCTGCAACCGGCCATACGCCTGGCACGGGAGGGGTTTCCGGTTAGCGATACGTTCGTGGCGACGCTGGAACGGCATCGAGAGCGGCTGAGTGAGAATGCCGAGGCGCGGCGCTTGTTCGTCGATCCCCAGTACAGCGAAGGAAGCATTGCCAGGAATCCGGATCTGGCGGCGACACTGGAGGCGCTGGAAGCGACATTCTATCGGGGGACGATGGCAACGGCGCTGATCGAATCGATCGGCGAGACGGGGGGGCGCATCGTGCCGGAGGATCTGCGCTTTTACGATGTGCGATACCGGCAAGCGCTGCAAGGAAGCTATCG
>JAEUQG010000074.1 GCA_016789755.1 Bryobacterales bacterium | reverse complement strand
CAACACAGGGCTGTGGACCAATCCCGCCACCGGAAGACTGGTCCCGCGGCAGGAGCCGTTCACGCTGCGCACGTTTCCCACCCGCTTCGGCGATGTGCGGGTGCCGGGCTATCGCAACTGGGATGCTTCCATCTCCAAGCGTTTCCCCATCAAAGAACGCATCAACGCGCAGTTCCGCTTCGAAATGGTGAACGCGTTCAATACGCCGTGGTACACGGGGTTAATCGGGGGAGGCAATGACGTGGCCAATGCCAACTTCGGACGGCTCAACTTCGTGCAGGGCAACTTGCCGAGGTTCCTGAAGCTGGGGCTGCATTTCTATTTCTGATCGGCTAACAGCGAGCGGCCATAATCATCGACGCGCGCCTGGATGTGCCTCCGCAGGCGCTCGCGATGTTCGGCGAGCAGTGTAGCGGCAGCCGGGACAGCGGCGAGATTCTTCATTTCGCCCGTGTCTTTCGTCATGTCGAACAGCGTTTCCGTAACCCCCGGGCCTTCCCACAAGGAGTACTTGTAGCGGGCAGTGCGCACGGTGCGGGAGTCACCGCATTCGATGATGAGATCCTCGCGCCACCCTGGCGCGGAACCTTTCTCGGCGATCTGGCGGAGACTTCGGCCAGGCAGCCCGGGAGGTGGCTGCGCGCCGGCATAGTCGCAAATCGTCGGATACAGATCGATGGTGGAACCGACGAGATGCTTTCGGTCGATGCGTCCGGCGGGCACATGGCCGGGCCAGGAGATGATGAACGGGACGCGGGCGGACTCCTCGTAGGGCAGGCTCTTGTGTTCGAAGCCGTGGGCGGAATCCATGTCGCCGTGGTCGCTGGTGAAGATGACGACGGTGTTGCGATCGAGGCCGGCTTCGCGCAGAGCGGTGAGGACACGGCCGATTTGGGCATCCACTTCTTCGGTGAGGCGGGCGTATACCCAGCGGTGCAGGCGCCACTCCTCGGCGGTCCACTTTTCGCGCACATACTTGCGGAATCCAGTCAGCCGGGAGAAAGCACCGGGGTCGACATCGGTGTGCCCGTGATTCGACGGCAGCGGCGGGCACTTGTCGAGGCCGGCGAACAGCTTCGTGGCAGCGGCCACGCGCTCGCGCTCGACGACGGACTTGGGATACATGGCGGGCAGGGAACTGCCCTTCGTGTAGGCATCGATGGCCATGTAGCAGATATCGTGCGGATTGATGAACGAGGCAACGAGAAAGAACGGTTTGTCGTGTTTTTGTTTCAGAAACGTGACGCACTCGTCGGCGAGCCGGCCGCGTTCATCGGCGGTGATGTACTCATAGCCGATGCTTTCCGCCGTCATGGGCTTGGGCCAGTGCGTCTTGCCGCCGAATGCTGTGCGATACCCTGCGGCCCGAAGAGTGTGTCCCAGAGCCGTGGGGAGTACGTCGCGGGGAAGTTCGCGCACGTTGTTGCCGCGGATGCCGAAATGGCTGGGGTAGCGGCCCGTCATCATCGAGGTGCGCGCGGGGACGCAGACGGGATTGCCGGAATAGGCAAGTTCAAAGCGGGTGCCGGCGGCGGCGAGGCTGTCCATGGCCGGCGTTTTGACCCAGGGGTTCCCGGTGCAACTCATCATGCCCGAATGCTGCTGGTCGGTCATGATGTAGAGGATGTTGGGACGCCCGGCTTGGTAGGCCGCACCGGCAGCGAGTGCCGATGCGGCTCCGAGGAATGTGCGGCGTGTGGTGTGCGCCTTAGCCATCGAGCTTCCAGTTCGGGCGGTACTGCCGCTTGAGGTAGTCGTTGGCTTCGGCCATGTTGGTGACCCGGCCAGTGGCCGGATCGTATTCCAGTTTCTTGCCGGCCCGGTGCGCGACCAGCCCCAACAGCATCTGTTCGATCATCGTGCCCGAGTAATCGAAGTCGCAGTGAGTCTTGCTGCTGGTGCCGTGGGTGACGTTGTTGCTGAGCCCTTTGCAGGCATCGAGCCAATCCTTCTGGAAGGCATCGGGACGAGGCGCGGGCCCACCGGATTTCTCGGCGGCAAGGTAGGAGTCAACCGTGGTGTTCGGCATACCGAGCGCGGCGGGGACTTTTCCGTCCAGGAACTGGATGGCGGGGAAACCATCGGCCTGCACTTCGGCGCTGGGAAGGGCGGTCATGCCGGTGGGCAATGCGCGGTTGGCAGGACGGCCGCCACCGGGACGGCGCGCCGGCGCGCTTTGCGTCGTTTGTCCCACTCCGCCCACCAGCGGCAGCCGTTCGCTCTCGGCGCGGCGCTTGTAGTAAGTGAAGTCGCCGTCGTCGTTGTTGGGAAGCAGGACACGGCTGGTGAAATCGGCGAAGATCGCGCCCTTCGTGCCTTCAAAGATGGCTCCGTTGCCAACTTTGGAGATATCGACGTAGGAGCGCGGGTTCTCCGGCTTCAATCCGCCCTGATACCACACCACCTCGATCGGCCCGCGCCAGGAATTACCGGGCTGCGTGAAGGTGGCTTTCAGCTTCACGGGGCAGATGTCGGGATTGTACTTATCGCTTAATTCGTGATCCACTTCAATGGCCGTGGGCGCACCGGCGTCGATGACGTTCCACACCAGGTCCATGGTGTGCGCGCCCATGTCGCCCATCTGGCCGACGCCGAAATCGCGGTACATGTTCCAGAACAGGCAGTTCAAACCGGAGGAGCCGCCGAAATATTGGGGGCTGTAGGGATGATAGGGAGACGGGCCGATCCATTGTTCGTAGTGCAGGAAGGAGGGAGGCTGTCCTTCGCCTTTGGGATAGCCGGGGCGGGGAAGACGCCGGGCATCCCAGCTATGCACGGTTTTCAATTCTCCGATGGCTCCATCGAGAATCAACTCGCGTAGCCGCTCAAAATTGGGATAAGCGTGGCGCTGCGTTCCGTGCTGGGTGGCGAGCTTCACTTTGTTTTTAAGGTAGTTGGCGCGAACGGTGCGCACCTCTTCCACGGTGATGCCCAGCGGCTTTTCGCAATAGACATGCATGCCGCGGTTGATGGCCCAGTTG
>JAEUQG010000073.1 GCA_016789755.1 Bryobacterales bacterium | reverse complement strand
CATTCCAGTTCGTCGGCCAGAAACGCCCGTTGCCGATCCCCACCGGAAGCCCCGTCGACATGCGCCACAGTCCGCTCAACTGCCACCCGCCGATGATCGCATTCGCCACTCCGCCCCGGTCGCCGAACTTCCGCCCCTTGCCGAACGGCAGCCCGTACACCCAGGTCGCATTCACCTGGTGGCGGGCATCGTAATCGGACACCGCCCGGAACAACCGCCGGTTATAGGGATTGATCACCACCCCCTGCAGCGCCGTGCTGTTTTCCGGTGTCGACGCCAGGTCAATCGACTTCGACCACGTGTAGTTGAACGTCACATCGTCGCCGTTGTTGAACCGCTTCCGTACCGTCCACAACATCCCGTGATAGTTCCCATTCCCCGTCGAACGCAGCGTCCGCAGATAGCTGTACTGCCGGTTGTAGAAAGCATACTGCCCGAACTTGCTGCATCCCGGCCGGCACAGCACGTCCAACTCATACAGCGCATAAGTGTAGTCCGGAGCGTTGTTCAAATAGCTCTGGTACACCCGCTGCGTCGCCGACAACGATGCCGTCGCAATGTGCCCGTACAGGTTCTCCCAGAACGGGATCCGCTGCACACTGGCCACCGGAGCCTCCGCCACCGCCAGTTGCGCCAACTGCGTCGCCGCCTCGAAATACCGCACCCCACTTCCCGGGTCTTTGTAGTTCGTCGGCATCGCGATGTCTTCGCTCATCAGCGAACGCCGCGACAGCCGTCCCACATACGATCCCTGCACGAACCATCCCCCGCCGAACTCGCGGCTCACCGAGAAATTCATGTTCATCGTGTACGGGGTCTGCAACACGTCATCCAGGCTGTTCGTGATCGCGAACACGTTCGGGGCCGTCTGCGGGAACCCCGCTGGAGGCGCCGGCACCAGCAACCCGTTCGGAATCGAGTTCAATCCTTGATACCGCGGCGCCGTGTTCAGCGACAGCGTCGCCGATGGATTCGTAATCGACGTGGATAACCCCAGCGCCGATACGTCGTAGTTCGTTATCAGCCCCGCTCCCATCAAGTCGTAGTACATCCCCCACCCCGCCCGGATCGCCGTCTTCCCCGGCCCGCCGAACAGAAACTTGCTCAGCCCATCCGTGCCCTGCGGCGAATACGCCATCGCCAGCCGAGGCGCAAAATTCTTTTTGTGGAACGGATACAAATCCCGCCCGCCCGGCTGCTCCTTCAAAATATATTCCACCGGCTTGGCTATCGACTGCGGCGCACCGAGATCGGCCGCCCCCGAACGGTCCGCAAACCACTCCGACAGCGGCTGCCGCGAAATCGTCTGCACCCCGTTTGCCTCATACACCGGCGGCATCAGCGACCACCGCAACCCGTACGTCAGCGTCAACGCCCGCGTCATCCGCCATGTGTCCTGCGCATACAACTCGTATTCCTCGCCGTTGAATTGCCGCGGCACTCCCGCTCCCGCCGCTAAAGGCGACCCGTCTTTGTTGTAGTTGTACGACGCGTTGCCCTGGCTCACCACTCCCAGCACCGCCATCGCCGCATCGCGGTAGGCGTTGATCGCCGTCGACCGGATGTCCGTCAAGGGCCGGTTCAATTCCGCCCCCGAACTCACCAGCCACGACGAATTCGTCGATGCCGAATGGAAGGAGTTCCCGTAGCTCAACCGGCTGTTCCGGATGAACCGGCCCACAAACCCGAACTTCAGCTCGTGCTTCCCCTTCATCCAACTGAAATCGTCCGCCAGCGTGTGCACCGGCGTCTTCCGGATAAACGGCCGTGTATTCCCGTTCAGTGGATCCATCGTCCGGAACGTCACAAACGGCAGCAGCGACACGCCCGTATCCTCCAGTCCCACCCGCGTCAAACCATAGCGGAAGTTGTTCACCATCTGCGCCGTCAGCGCCGACGTCAAACCCGTCGCGATCCCCTTGCTGTTGTTCAGCCCCGTATTGTTCGGCGCCATCCCTGGAAACTGCGGAGCGGTCGTGCGCTTGTCGTCCTGGATGTTGCCCCGGATAAACGCCACATGCTTCGAGCTGTCGTCCAATAGAAAATCCAGTTTCGCAATCAGCGTCTTGTTATCCACGCTCGTTGGAGCATTGAAAATGTATCCCGACGTGTTGATGCTATCTCCCACCACCGTCGTGTTCGGCAGCGGATATTGCTGCATCACCGACAGCGCCGTCTGGCTCGGCCCAACGCCCAGCGAATCGATCCGCGTCCGCATGTCCTGCGCCGTCAGCGTCGCGATGCTCCCATCCGTCCGGATGTAGCGCACAATCCCCTGCCGCAGCGTCTCCGTCGGAATCGTGCGAATCGCCTGCGCCTCGCTCCGGTCCTGCCGCCCTTCGTAGTTGCCGAAGAAAAACATCCGGTTCCTTTTGATCGGTCCGCCCAAAGATGCCCCGTACACGTTGCGGTTCAACTTCGCCAGCGGCAGCCCGCTCGAATTGTTGAAGAAGCTGTTCGCGTTCGTCTTCTTGTTGCGCAGAAACTCATACGCCGATCCATGAAACTGGTTCGTCCCGCTCTTCGTCACCAGCGCCACCTGCGCCCCCGAGGACCGCCCTTGATCCGGATTCGCGTTCGTCGTCGTCACCCGGAACTCCTGCACGCTGTCCAGCGTCACACGCAACACGCTCGTGAACGGATCCCGGTTCTGCTGGTCGTTCACATCTACTCCGTCCAGCGTCACGTTGGCCTGATCGTTCTTCCCGCCCATCACGTTTCCGCCGCGGTAGCTGTTCGTCAGGTTCTCTCCCGCAAACGAAACACCGGGCTGCAACGACAGCAAACCCACTACGTTGCGACCCTCGAACGGCAACTGCAGAATCGGCTTCGTCCCGAAACTGTTCCCGATCGACGCATCCGTCGTGTTCACTTGCAGCGCTTCCGCCGTCACCGATACCGTCTCCGATACCTGGCCTACTTCCAGCTTCACCGCCACCGTCGCCGGCGTATTCACCAGCAACCGGATATTGTTCACCGTCGTCGCCGAAAATCCGCTCGCCTGCACATGCAGCGAATAGTTCCCCGGCGCAGTTTGCGCAAACAGGTAATTGCCCGATGCGTCCGATACCGTCGCCCGCTTCAAACCCGTTTCCGTGTTCGACAGCTCAATGTTGGCATTGGGAACAGCCGCTCCCGATGGGTCCGTCACCGTCCCATTAAGCTGCGTCGTGCCTTGGCCGAATACCGTGGCCGCCATCAGCGATGCAGCGGCAACCAGCGTCCATAGACGTGTTTTCATTGCAAACCCTTTCCCCTTGCGCAAGCGAACCAGGCCTGCGCCGTGACACAAGTGTTACGACCCCTTGGATCGTGCCGGGCGATCGAGACTGTGGCTTGTGGGAGGACAGAAAACCGGCGGGGCCGCTTCGCGGACGGAATCAACGTGGATAACAACAACAACGAGAAATCGGATTGCGGACGAGCGGTAGCCCATCGAACACCTTTCCCACCAGCGGTTGCTGGATTCGCCAACGTATTCTTTACTACGTAACAAATCTTTCTGGAAAAGACAAATTTGTAACGGTTCCTGCTCTCGCTTGCTGTCCTCCCGAACAGGCACGATACAATCGAACCAATGTCCCCCCGCTCACTCGCACTCGCCCTCCTGCTTTGCCTCCTCCCCGCTTTTGCCGCCCACCCCGTCCGCGCCCGCAGAGCCATGGTCGTCGCCCAGGAACCCCACGCCACCGATGCCGGCGTCGCCGTCCTCAAAGCGGGTGGCAACGCCGTCGACGCAGCCGTCGCCGTCGGTTTTGCTCTCGCCGTCACTCACCCCACTGCCGGCAACCTCGGCGGAGGCGGCTTCCTCCTTCTCCGCAAAGCCAGTGGCGAAACCACCTTCCTCGACTTCCGCGAACGCGCCCCCGCCAATGCCACTCGTGACATGTACCTCGATTCCTCCGGCAAACTCACCCGCGATAGCCTCGAAGGCTGGCGCGCCGCCGGAGTCCCCGGCACAGTCCACGGCCTCGCCCTCGCCCACCGGAAGTACGGCTCCAAACCGTGGGCCGAATTAATCGCTCCCGCCATCCGCCTCGCCCGCGGATTCCCCGTCACCTATTCCGTCGCCCAGTCCCTCAAGAACACCAAATTACTCGCCAAATTCCCCGAATCGCGCCGCATCTTCCAACGCGACGGCAAATTCTTTGAGCCCGATGAACTCCTCGTCCAACCCGAACTCGGCAACACCCTCGATCGCATCGCCAGGTTTGGCCCGCGCGAATTCTACGAAGGCGAGGTGGCCAAAAAATTCGCCGCCGCAATGGCCGCCAACGGAGGCCTCATCTCCCTCGACGACCTCAAAAACTACCGCACCGTGGAACGCAAACCGCTCACCGGCGCCTACCGCGGCTACGATATCGTCACCGCTCCGCCTCCCAGTTCCGGCGGACTGGGCATCCTCCAGATGATGGGCATGCTCGAATCTTCCAACTACGCCGCCCACGGACACGCCGCCGCCGCCGCCATACACTTCGTCGCCGAAGCCATGCGCCGCTATTACGCCGACCGCAGCGAATACCTCGCCGACCCCGATTTCTTCAAGGTCCCCGTCACCGGCCTGCTCGACAAAGCCTACATCTCCTCCCGCCGCGCCACCATCGATCCCTCCCGCGCTTCCACCTCCGATTCCATCCGCCAAGGCACCCCCCCCGCTTCGGAAAGCGCCGAAACCACCCACTTCTCCATTGTCGATGCCCAAGGCAACGCCGTCGCCCTCACCTACACCTTGAACGGCAGCTACGGCAACGGAGTCACCGTCCCCGGCCTCGGCTTCCTTCTCAATAACGAAATGGACGACTTCGCCGCCAAACCCGGCGAGCCCAACATGTTCGGCCTCGTCCAAGGCGAAGCCAACGCCATCCAGCCCGGCAAGCGCCCCCTCTCCTCCATGACCCCCACCATCCTCCTCAAAGACGGCAAGCTCTTCATGGTCGTCGGAGCCCCCGGCGGTTCCCGCATCATCACTGGAGTCATGCAGGTCATCCTCAACGTCGTCGACTTCGGCATGAACGCCCAGGACGCCATCGACGCTCCCCGCTTCCATCACCAATGGCAGCCCGACAAGCTCTCCCTCGAAAAAGGCTTCTCTCCCGATACCGTCGCCTTATTGAAGTCCAGAGGCCACACGGTCGATAGTATCTCCACGGTGGCAAATGTGGAGGCCATCGTCGTTCAGAAAGACGGCTGGCTCGCTGGCGGCAGCGACCGCCGCTCCCACGGCAAAGCCGCCGGTTATTGATCCCCCCATAAAACGGAACCTATAGAAAATGTTTCACGCCCTATCGACGCACTTCTTCGTCAACCACCGTCTCAACACCGTCTGGCTGGAGCGCATCTGGAAGGCCGGCATCCCCGCCGTCGAAATCTTCTGCGCCCGCCAGCACCTCGACTACCACAACAAGGCCCAAGTGGAGGAGCTCGGCCACTGGTTCAAGGATTCCCCCATGTACCTCCACTCCCTCCACGCTCCCATGTACAACGACGATTGCTGGGGCCGCACCGGACCGAACGCCGTCATCACCCTCACCGAAACCGTTAAATCCAAGCGCATCGCCATGGTCGATGAAATCAAGCGCGCCCTCGAAGTCGCCGAAGAGATCCCCTGCAAATACCTCATCCAGCACATAGGCGTCGGCGCCGAAGAATACGACGAACGCAAGCTCGATGCAGCTTTCAACGCCCTCGACGAACTGCGCGTCTTCGCCAAGCAGCGCGGCGTCCAGATCCTCCTCGAAAACATCCCCAACAAGCTCTCCAGCGCCGAACGCCTCGTTCAGTTCCTCGAAATGACCCACCTCGATCTCGGCTTCTGCTTCGACACCGGCCACGCCAACATCATGGAAGGCGTCGAGCAGGCCTTCCAGATCATGCGCAATCGCATCCGCTCCACCCACATCCACGACAACGACAGCGTCAACGACGTCCATTACTTCCCTTACCTCAAACCGGGCGGCACCATCGATTGGAACAAGACCATGAACCTCCTCCGTTCCCATCAGGATCAATACCCCCTCATGCTCGAACTGAAAGAGGATGCCGAAATGGGCCCCGCCCTCGACGCTGTACAGGAGATCTTCCGCCGCCTCGAAGCCGAACCCGCCTCCGGCGGCAACGACTCCAACCGCCGTTGACAACCACCCCGTTTCGTGACAAACCTCCCTCAATGTCACGAACGCGGTGGATCCTCTTCCTTTGCCCGCTCCTGCTCGCCGCCCAGAACCCGTTCGCCGGAAATGCCACCGAAGCCGATGCCGGCCGCGGCCTGTTCCGCATCCTCTGCCGCCCCTGCCACGGCATCGCCGCCCAAGGCGGTCGGGGCCCCGACCTCACCCTCGGCGTCTACAACAACGGCAATTCCGACAGCGACCTCTTCCGCGTCATCTTCCACGGAGTCCCCGGCACCGAAATGCCCAGCTACGGCGCCCGCATCGGCGACGACAACGTCTGGCGCATGGTCACCTACATCCGCTCCCTCACCACCCGCAAAGAAACCCCGCCCCCCGGCGATCCCGCCGCCGGCGAAGCGTTCTTCTGGACCAAAGGCGGTTGCGGCGCCTGCCACATCGTCGGACGCCGCGGCGGAGCCATGGGTCCCGACCTCACCCGCATCGGCCGCAAACGCAGCCTCCAGCACCTCCGCCAATCCCTCACCGACCCCAACGCCGATCTCACCCCCGGCTACTACAGAATCACCGTCACCCCGCGCTCCGGCCCCAAAATCGCCGGCACCCAGCGTAACCTCGATAACTTCACCGCCGAATTGATGACCCCCGACGGCAAGGTCCACTTCTTCGATCGCGAAGCCGTCGCCTCCATTGAGCGCGATTACGTCTCCATGATGCCCGCCTACAGAAACCTCAACCCCCAGGACGCCAACAACCTGCTGCTCTACCTGCTTTCCCTCCGAGGTGAAAACCAATGAACCGCATTGCACTCCTGCTTGCCGCTGTCCCCGCCTTCGCCCAGATCAAAGACGCCGATTGGCTCACCTACGGCGGCAACCTCGCCTCCTGGCGTTACAGCGATCTCAATCAAGTCACCGCCGCCAACGTCAAACAACTCAACCTCGAATGGGTCTTTCAAACCGGCATCGGCGGCAAGAACGAAACCACACCCCTCATCCACGGCGCCATGATGTACGTCACCGGACCCGACAACAACGCGTGGGCCCTCGATCTCCACACCGGCCGCCAGGTCTGGCGCTACGTCAAACCCGTCCCCCCCAGCCTCCCCATCTGTTGCGGCCAGGTTAACCGCGGCTTCGCCCTCAGCGGCAACACCCTCTTCAAAATGAACCTCGACTCCACCCTCGTCGCCCTCGACGCCAACACCGGAGCCGTCCTCTGGGAAACCACCCTCGCCGACTACAAGAAGGGATACACCGGCACCGTCGCACCCTTGGTCGTCAAAGACAAAGTCATCACCGGCATCGCCGGAGCCGAATTCGGCACCCGCGGTTTCATCGATGCCTACGACATCAAAACCGGCAAGCGCGCCTGGCGTTTCTACACCGTTCCCGCTCCCGGTGAGTTCGGCGGCGACACCTGGCCCAAAGATTCCAAAGCCTACGAACGCGGCGGCGGCTCCACCTGGGTCACCGGCACCTACGATCCCGAAACCAATCTCACCTTCTGGGGCACCGGCAATCCCGGCCCCGACATGAACGGCGATGTCCGCCCCGGCGACAATCTATTCACCTGCTCCATCGTCGCCCTCGACGCAGCCACCGGCAAACTCAAATGGCATTACCAGTTCACCCCCCACGATGTCCACGATTGGGACGCCACTGAGGACCCCGTCCTCCTCGACATCAATCACGAAGGCCGCAACGTGAAAGCCGTCGTCATGGCCAATCGTAACGGCTTCTACTACGTCTTCGAGCGCGCCACCGGAAAGCTCCTCCACACCAAGGCCTACACCAAGGTCAGTTGGGCCAAAGGCATTGGCAAGGACGGACGCCCCATCCTCATCCCCGGCCAGGACCCCACTCCCACCGGCAACATGGCGTGCCCCGGCGGCGGTGGCGGCCACAACTGGCAGGCATCCGCCTTCAGCCCTCTCACCGGTCTCTACTATTTCCCCACCACCGACGGTTGTCACACCTACTTCGTCACCAATCACGAATTCGTCGAAGGCGCCTGGTACCAGGGCAGCACTTTCACCGGCGAAGGCCACTTCCCCGCCGGCTCCATCCTCGCCGTCGATCCCGCCACCGGCGCCACAAAATGGCGCTGGCCGATGGTCAGCACTCCCACCGCCGGCACTCTCGCCACGGCCGGAGGGCTCCTCTTCAGCGGCGACCGCGAAGGCTACTTATTTGCCCTCGACGCCTCCACCGGCAAACCGCTTTGGCGCCGCCAACTCGGAGGCACCGTCATCGCGCCCCCAGTCACTTGGGCCCGCAACGGACGCCAGTACCTCACCATCGCCGCCGGACCCTCCATCTTCACTTTCGCCATTCCAAAATGAAGCTGCTCCTCATCCTTTCCCTGATTTCCAACCTGGGCGCAGTCTCCTTGCACGACTACGCTCAAGGCAAGCCACTCCCGCTCTTCACCGCCACCAAGGGCATCGTCATGCCCAACCACATCGATCAGACGAATAACCTCGGGCAAGGCGACAAAGCACTGCTCCTTTCCGGCAAAGGACTCACCGATCTCACCGGCATCAGCCGCCTCCAGGTTCTGGATGGCCCATCTCCCGTACCCATCACTTCTATCCGCCGGCTCCATCTCTTCCTCAATCGCAACCAGATCACCCAAATCCCCAACGAGTTTGCCGCGCTGGACAACGTGGTTTTTCTCTATTTCGAACACAACCAGCTCAGCAACCTCCCCCCAGCCCTGCTCGACATGGACGCCCTCGAAGGCATGTACTTCACCGCCAATCGCTTCACCGCCATCCCCGCCTTCGTCTTCGACATGGTGCGTCTCAAGAAGCTGCAATTCTCGCTGAACCGAATCACCCAGCTACCTCCCGCCATCGGAAATCTGACGGAACTCCGCCACTTCAACATGGCCAACAATCTCATCCCCGAAATCCCCGCCACCATCGCCAATCTCACTCGCCTGCGCGTCTGCGATCTCTCCTCCAACCCCATCGCCTCACTCCCGGAATCGTTCGGCAAAGTGCAAATCGTCAATCAACTCCGCGTCCGCAACACGCGTCTCACCTCACTCCCCGAAGGCTTCGCCACCATGCGAGCCACCATCGACATCACCGGCTCCGGCATCGATCCCGCCAAGCTCTCGCCACTCCTCCGTGCCCGCATCGGCACCGAGAAACCGCCCGGCTCTAAGGAAGAAGACAAAATCATAGTCCGCAAACCAGCGAAGTGACCATCCCCATCCGTCCATCCGTGTTCCTCCCATGCATCGGTGGCCCTACCCCACAAGCACGAAGCACCACGCAGCATCCGGAAAACAGGTTGACTCTCCACAAACCTCATCCGTGTCCATCCCATTCATCGGCGGCCCTACCCCACAAGCACGAAGCACCACGCAGCATCCGGAAAAACACGTCGACTCTCACAAACTCCATCCGTGTCCATCCCATTCATCGGCGGCCCCACCCCACAAGCACGAAGCACCACGCAGCATCCGGAAAAACACGTCGACTCTCGACAAACCCCATCCGTGTTCATCCCATTCATCGGTGGCCCCGACCCCACAAGCACGAAGGCACCACGCAGCATCCGGAAAACAGGTCGACTCTCCACAAACCTCATCCGTGTTCATCCCATTCATCGGTGGCGATAAAACCTACTCCCTCACCTGCCACCGCCAATCCGTAATCTCCGGCATGTCCTCCCCCTTCGCCTCAATGTAGTGCTTATGCCGGATCAACAAATTCCGCAACTCCTGCCGCAAATGCGCCGCCACCCCTAACAACCTGGGCACCCGGTCAATCACATCCATCGCCAGATGAAACCGGTCAATCTGATTCAACACCGCCATATCGAACGGAGTCGTCGTCGTCCCTTCTTCCTTATACCCGCGCACGTGCAGATTGGGATGGTTCGTCCGCCGGTACGTCAGCCGGTGAATCAGCCACGGATACCCGTGAAACGCGAACACCACCGGCTTGTCCACCGTGAACAGCGAATCGAAATCCGCATCCGACAGCCCGTTCGGATGCTCCGACTGCGGCTGCAGCGTCATCAGATTCACCACATTCACCACCCGAATCCGCAGCGTCGGCGCCCGCTGCCGCAAAAACGACACCGTCGCCAGCGTCTCCAGCGTCGGCACATCTCCCGCGCACGCCATCACCACATCCGGCTCCTGCCCTTCGTCGTTGCTCGCCCAGTGCCAGATGCTCACACCCTGCGCGCAGTGCTCCGCCGCCGCGTCCATGTTCAGCCACTGCGGAGCCGGCTGCTTGCCCGCCACAATCACATTCACGTAATTGCGGCTCCGCAAACAATGGTCCGCCACCGACAACAAGCAATTCGCATCCGGAGGCAGATACACCCGCACTACCTCAGCCTTCTTGTTCACTACATGATCCAAGAAACCCGGATCCTGATGCGAAAATCCGTTATGATCCTGACGCCATACATGCGACGTCAGCAAGTAATTCAACGACGCAATCGGCCGCCGCCAGTCCAGATGCCGAGTCACCTTCAGCCACTTCGCATGCTGGTTGAACATCGAATCGACAATATGAATAAAAGCTTCGTAACACGAAAACAACCCGTGCCGCCCCGTCAGCAGATACCCTTCCAGCCACCCCTGGCAGAGATGTTCGCTCAGCACTTCCATCACCCGCCCGTCCGCCGACAGATGCTCGTCCCCCGCCTCGATCGAAGCCAGCCACGTCCGGTCCGTCGCTTCAAATACATCCGTCAGCCGGTTCGACGCCGTCTCATCCGGTCCGAAAATGCGGAAGTTGTTCCCGTTCGCCTTCATCACATCCCGCAGCATCGCCCCCAAAACCCGAGTCGCCTCCGCATCCACCGCCCCCGGTGACGGCACCTCCACCGCATAGTCGCGAAACGCCGGCATCCGCAGCTCCCGCAGCAGAATCCCTCCGTTGGCATGCGGATTCGCCCCCATCCGCCGTGTCCCCTTCGGCGCCAGCTCCGCCAGTTCCGGCAGCAGCCGCCCCGCCCCATCGAACAGCTCCTCCGGCCGGTAGCTCTTCATCCATTGTTCCAGCAGCCGCAACTGCTCGGCACTGCGCCGCACCCCGTTCAGCGGCACCTGGTGCGAGCGAAACGTCCCCTCCACCGGCAACCCGTTCACTTCCTTCGGTCCCGTCCACCCTTTCAACGTCACCAGCACAATCATCGGCCAGTACGGACGGCTCGGCGAACTCGACCCCCGCGCCTCCGCCTGGATCACCCGTATCCGTTCCACCGCCGCGTCCATCGCCTCCGCCATCGCATTGTGCAATGCCGCCGCGTCGCTCCCCTCCACAAACGCCGGCACGTATCCGTAACCACGCATCAGATCCACCAGCTCTTCCCGCGCGATCCGCGCCAGCACCGCCGGATTCGAGATCTTGTACCCATTCAAATGCAAAATAGGTAGCACCGCCCCATCCCGCGCCGGATTCAGAAATTTGTTCGAATGCCAGCTCGCCGCCAGCGGCCCCGTCTCCGCTTCCCCGTCCCCCACTACGCAACACGCAATCAAGTCCGGATTGTCGAACACCGCTCCATATGCATGCACCAATGCATACCCCAGCTCCCCGCCTTCATGAATCGAACCCGGCGTCTCCGGAGCCGCATGACTCGGTATCCCCCCGGGATACGAAAACTGTGTGAACAGCCGCTCCATCCCTTCCGCATCCAACGACACGTTCGGATATGTGTCCGTGTACGAACCCTCCAGATACGAGTTCGCGACCACTGCCGGACCCCCATGCCCCGGTCCCGCTATGTAAATCATGTTCAGATCGTACTTACGGATCACGCGGTTCGCGTGTACGTAAATAAAATTGAGCCCCGGCGTTGTGCCCCAATGGCCCAGCAGCCGTGGCTTGATATGGGTAGGCGTGAGAGGCTTCTGCAACAGCGGATTGCCTCGCAAGTAAATCTGTCCAACCGAAAGATAGTTTGCCGCGCGGAAATAGGCATCCATGCGCGCCAGTTCCTGTGAGGAGAGAACAGATGATTCACGCATCGCTTTCAGCATAGCCACACGGCAACCAAAGCAGTGTGCGCAAAAAGTGCTTGACGCGATTCGATATTTCCACTACTATCGAAGTATGCAAGACGCTTCCATCAAAGACGTGGTCAAAGAAAAATACGGACAGGCTGCTCTCCGTGTTGTCACCGGCCAGGGTAACGCCTGCTGCGGCTCCTCGCCCGGCAGCATCAGCTCCTGCGCCGATCCCATCACTTCCAATCTCTACAGCCAGACCGAACAGGGTGAACTCCCCGATACCGCCGTCCTCGCCTCGCTCGGCTGTGGCAACCCCACTGCTCTCGCCGAACTCCGCCCCGGCGAAACCGTCCTCGATCTCGGCTCCGGCGGCGGCATCGATGTCCTCCTCTCCGCCAAGCGCGTCGGCCCCACCGGCAAAGCCTACGGCCTCGACATGACCGACGAAATGCTCGCCCTCGCCCGCGAAAATCAACAGAAAGCCGGCGTCGCCAACGTCGAGTTCCTCAAAGGCGAAATCGAGCACATCCCTCTCCCCGACAGCTCCGTCGACGTCATCATCTCCAATTGCGTCATTAATCTCTCCGCCGACAAAGACAGCGTCCTGCGCGAGGCCTTCCGTGTCCTCAAACCCGGCGGCCGCTTCGCCGTCTCCGATGTCGTCACCCGCGGCGCCATCCCGCCCGAAGTCCGCCAGTCCGTCCTTGCCTGGGTTGGCTGCATCGCCGGAGCACTCGATGAAACCGAATACATCTCCAAGCTCCACGCCGCCGGCTTCGAGCAGGCTTCCATTGAGCCCACTCGCATCTACAAAGTCGAAGACGCCCGCGAGTTCCTCTCCGGCCAGGGTCTCGATGTCGATGCCCTCGCCGAACAGGTCGACGGCAAGTTCCTCAGCGGCTTCATTCGCGCCACCAAGCCCGCCTCCTGCTGCGCCCCGGGGTGCTGCGCTTGAGCCCGCATACGCCGAGTCGTGGCCCCCAACCTAAGGAGCCCGTATGCCGCAGCTAGACCCGGCGGGCGAGTCCTCAAACCGGCCTCCCCGCGTCCTCATCCTCTGCACCGCCAACTCAGCCCGCAGCCAGATGGCCGAAGGCCTGCTCCGTCATGACTTCGGCGATCGCTTCCTGGTCGAAAGCGCCGGCTCCAAGCCCGGCGTCGTGCGACCCGAGGCGATCGCCGCCCTTGCGGAAATCGGCATCGACATTACTCATCACCGTTCCAAGCACGTCGATCAGTTCGCCGGCCAGTCCTTCGATTGGGTCATCACCGTTTGCGATCACGCCCGTGACGTGTGCCCCGTCTTCCCCGCCGCCACCCGCATGGTCCACCATGCCTTCCCCGATCCCGCCGCCGCCGATGGAGACGAGCATGCCAGGCTCGACGCCTTCCGCGCCGTCCGCGATCAGATCCGCCAATGGCTCCGCACCGGCTTCGCTACTTTGCAGCCTTCTCCACCGCCCGCATGACGCGCAGCAGATTGCCCGAATAGATCTTCCCGATATCCCCCGGCGAATAGCCCTTCTCGAGCAGCGCCTTCGTCAGGTTCGGGAACTCCGATACATCCGCCAAACCCTCCGGCACGCAGCTCACGCCATCGAAATCGCTGCCGATCCCCACATGCTCCACACCCGCGATCTTCACCACATGATCGATGTGCGCCACCACATCGGCCAGCGTCGCCCGCACCTTCGTCCTCGAACGTTGCGCCGCCGGCAACCTCCCCAACTCCGACCCGTCCGCCGACTTCTGATTCAGAAACTCGCACCCGAAGTTGATCTGGATCACGCCCCCCTTCTTCCCGAGCGCCCGGATCATTTCATCGCTCATGTTGCGCGCAATGTCCGAAATCGCCCGGCACGACGAATGCGACGCAAACACCGGAGCCTTCGTTGCCTCCAGCACATCCCAAAACGTTTTGTCCGAAACGTGTGAGATGTCCACCATCATCCCCAGCCGGTTCATCTCCCCCACCACCCGCTTGCCGAACGCCGTCAGCCCGTCATGCTCCGCCTTCGACCCCGATGAGTCCGCCCACGAATTGTTATTCGAATGCGTCAGCGTCATGTAGCGTATCCCCAAATCGTAATAGGTGCGCAGCAGCCGCAAGCTGTCCTCAATCGCGTGCCCGCCTTCAATCCCCATCAGCGCCGCCATCTTCCCCTGTTTCCGTGCCGCCACAATCTCATCCGCCGTCGTCGCAAGAACGAAATCGTCCGGAAACCGCCCCGCGATGTCCCGCTTCACCGTGTCGATCATCTCCAGCGTCCGGTGCGCCGCCTGCTGCTTGCGCGCATATCCCGCCGCGACGTACACCGCGAAAAACGTCGCCCCCACATTGCCCCGCTTCAGCCGCCCGATATCCGTGTGCGTCGCCTTCCCCGGCTTCGACAAATCCATCCCCCGCACCGTCTCCGATGTCACATCGTTGTGCGTATCGATCAGCAACAGCGAGTTGTGGATCTTCCGCCCCTCCGCGTCCGTGAACTTCTTCGATTGCCCAAAGGCCAAACACGCGCCCAGCGCCATCCCAAGCAGCAAACGTGCCATGGGGGCATTGTAGCCCACCCACCCCTCAAACATTTTTTGACAAGATTGTTTTATCCCGCGTGTCGCGCGGCGGCTTCTCGGCTATGATAGGAAACTAAGGAGTTCCCGTAGTTGGCATCGCCCCTGGCACTAATCCAAATCAATATTCTTAACCTGATCTCCACCGAGAAGCCGATCCCGCTCGCCGTCCTTATCCTTCTTGTCATCTTCTCCGTCCTCTCCTGGACCGTCATCTTCTCCAAGTGGAGCTCCCTCAAAAAGGCCCGCACCGCCGATCTCAACTTTCTCCGCGCCTTCCACAAAGCGCGTGAACTGGGCTCGCTCGCCCTCGCCGGCGAACAGTTCAAAGACGCCCCGCTCGCCTACGTCTTCGGCACCGGATATGAGGAGGTCGACCGCCAGGTCAAACTAGCCGGCAGGCTCCGCAACAAAACCGCCGTCGAGCGCATGCTCCAACTCGGCATCAGCCAGGAAACCTCGCGCCTCGAAGCACGCATGAATCTCCTCGCCACCACCGCTACCGTCACCCCCTTCATCGGCCTCTTCGGAACGGTCTGGGGCATCATCGAAGCCTTCAACGCCCTCAGTTTCTCCGGCGCCGCCAGCCTCCGCGCCGTTGGACCCGGCATCGCCGACGCTCTCGTCGCCACCGCCATGGGCCTCTTCGCCGCCATCCCCTCCGCCATCTTCTACAACCACTTCGGCCACACGGTGAAGCAAATCGGAGTGCGCATGGACGAATTCGCCCTCGAGTTCATGAACCTCACCGAACGCACCTACGAGGAGTAACCCGGCCATGGCGTTCTCAATGGGAAACGATTCTCGCGGCCGCCGGCGCTCCGTCGGCACCATGTCCGAAATCAACATCGTACCCCTCGTGGACGTTGTCCTCGTCCTACTCATTATCTTCATGCTAACCGCTCAGGTCATGGAGTTCGGACTCGAAATCGACGTCCCCAAAGTGCGGCAAACCGCCGCCAACGCACAGGAGCGCCCCGTGCTCTCCCTCACCGCCAAAGGCAATCTTTATCTCAACGAAGCCGCCATCAATATCAACGATGTGAAGGCCGAAGTCGAGCGCCGGTTCGGCAAAGACATCAAGGATGTCTACGTCCGCGCCGACCGCAACGTAACCTGGGACGTTTTGGCGCAAGTCGTCAGCGCGATCAAGGAAGCGCAACTGCGCGCCCAATTGGTAACCAAGGCTGAGGATATCCCCGACAGAAGGCGTTAGGCGAAGTGCACACGATCACTCTCGATCCGCGGCAGGACCAGCTATCGAAGCCCTTGGCGGCGTCCCTGGTCTTTCACCTCTCCATCGTCGCCCTCGTCGGCGGCTTCACCTGGCTCCATAACAAAGACCGCATCCCCATCGGCGACCCTAATGCCGGCCCCGGCGGCGCCACCGTCGATCTCGTCGAATCCATCCCCGGCTTCCGCCAGTCCCGCCAGGTCGAAAAAGTCGCCAACGAAACCGAGTCCCAAACCCCTTCCCTCCCCAAGCCGCAGGTGCAGCCCAGAGAGGAGGAAGACGACCCCGACGCCATCAGCCTCAAATCCAACCGCAAGCAGCCGAAAAAGAAAACCAAGAAACAGCCCGTCGCCAAAATGAGCAATCAGAAGCGCCTCTACACCCCTGATCAGCTCTATTCCAGCACCAGAGCCCGCGTTTCCACCCCAATGCTCGCTCCCGCCAAAGGCGGCGGCGGTATCGGCCTCGGCTCCTCCAATCCCTTCGGCACACGCCTCGGCTGGTACGCCGATCTCATCCGCCAGCGCGTCGCCGAAAAATGGCGCACCCAGGACCTCGATGCCCGTCTCAATGACCTCGAAGCCATCGTCACCTTCGATATCCGCAAAGATGGCAGCGTGACCAACATCCGCCTCATCCAACGAAGCGGCAACTATTCCGTCGACACTTCCGCCATGCGGGCCATCGGCGAGGCCAGCCCTCTCCCCCCGCTGCCGAAAGAGTTCGAACGAACCATCGCAAGCGTGGAGTTTCAATTCAAACTGCAACGATGAAAAAGATCTTCCTTCTTTCGACGCTCTCTCTCGCGGCCGCCCTCCTGGTCTTCAGCCAGCAGGAACGCTCCGTGGACATGGTCATCCCCTTGAAGCTGGGCGAACGTCCTGCCATCGCCATCCCCGATTTCCGCGGCTCCGGCGACGCGCAGAAACACATGGTCCTCTTCAATAACACCTTGCAGTCGGAAATCGAAAACGCCGGCGTCTTCAAGATGGTGTCGAAAAGCATGATGCCGCGCTCCAATCCCCAGGTCCCCCAGGACTTCAAGGAGTCCGCCCGCGGCACCGGCATGGCGTTGTCCGATTGGGCCTCCGCCCCCGTCGACGCCAACTACCTCGCCTTCGGCTACACCGGTATCCAGAACAACCAGCTCGTCCTCTTCGCCTGGCTCTACAACGTCAAACAGCCAGCCAATCCTCAGGTCATCGGCAAGCTCTACTTCGGAACCTCGGACGATAAGGGCGCCCAACAGGTCGCCCGCGAATTCGCCGCCGACATCCTCAAATTGCTCGGCATCGAAGGCCTTGCCGGCTCCAAAATCTACTTCGTCTCCAACCGCTCCGGAGAAAAACAAATCTGGGTCATGGATCACGACGGCTCCAACCAGCACGTCTTCGCCCCCTACAAGCAGTTGTGCACCATGCCCTCCGTCTCCCCCGATGGCTCCAAGCTCGCCTTCACCATGTTTTCCCCTGCGCCCATCATCATGATGCACGCCACCGAATCCGGCCGCAAACTTCCCTTCTTCAACCCCAGAGGATCGATGAACGCGCAGTTGACCTTCTCCGGCGATGGCTCCAAAGTTGTGTTTGCTTCCCAGGTCGGCGGCTTCGCCCAGATTCACGTCGCCAATCCCGACGGCAGCGCCCTCCAGCGCCTCTCCAATACCCGCGCCGTCGAAGTTGAGCCCAAAATCAATCCCAAAACAGGTGCCGACATCGTGTTCGTTTCCGGACGCGGCGGCCCCCAGCAGATCTACAAAATGAACATCGATGGCGCCGACGTCCAGCGCCTTACCCCAGGCGAAGGCCAGGCCAGCAATCCCGCCTGGCACCCCAACGGCAAACACATCGCTTTCTCCTGGACACGCGGCTTCGAACCTGGTAATTTCAATGTCTTCGTGATGGACGTAACCACTCGCGATTATGTACAGTTAACCCATGGCAGGGGCCGTAACGAGAATCCGACGTGGGCCCCCGACGGACGGCACATCGTGTTTGCCTCAAACCGCGGCGGTCAGATGCAGATCTACACCATGCTCGCCGATGGGACAAACGTCCGCCAGTTGACCAACTCCGGACGTAACGAGATGCCGGTCTGGAGCAAGTGACACAGAATTAAGATATATTAAGATTTGGCAGTTGCCCCGAAGTAGTCTCAGGGGATTTTTGGAGGCAAGTTTTAGGATGAAGAAGAAGCGTCAAATTGGTGCAGTACTCCTCACACTCTCTTTAGTAATGTTCGCCGAAGGGTGCCGCAAAAAAGTGCCCGCACCCCCGCCGCCGCCCAAGCCCGCGGTCGTCAAAGAAACACCGCCGCCGCCGAAGCCGGTTATCGCCAGCTTCACCGTCGATCCGTCCTCGATCGAGCGCGGCCAGTCGGCAACATTGCGCTGGTCTTCGCAGAACGCGTCATCAGCAACCATTGACAACGGCATCGGATCGGTGCAGCCCAACGGCAGCCGCCAGGTTTCACCCTCCTCCACCACCACCTACCGGCTCACGGTAACCGGTGAGGGCGGAGAAGCCAGCCAGACGGTTACCCTCCGCGTCACCGAACCTGCTCCCCCACCGCCACCGCCGCCGCCGGCGCCTAAGAAGTCCATCACTTCTCTCGTCGAAGAGATGATCAAGGACGCCTACTTCGATTACGACAAGAGCGATATCCGCGAGGATGCCCGCAATCAACTGCAGCAGAATGCCGATGCATTGAAGAATATTCTGCAGCAGGTCTCCGGTACGGTCGTCATCGAAGGCCATTGCGATGAGCGTGGCTCCGCCGAATACAACCTCGGCCTCGGCGACCGCCGTTCCACCGCCGCCCGCGACTTCCTCGTGCAGCTCGGCGTACCCGCCGACCGCCTCCGGGTCGTCAGCTACGGCAAGGAACGTCCGCAATGCACCGAGTCGAACGAATCGTGCTGGCAGAAAAACCGCCGCGCGCACTTCGTCGGTGTCGAGTAACAACTGACCGTAAACTCGCAAAGGACCGGGGCGATGCTCCGGTCCTTTGTGTTATCACAAGGAGAGACATGCCTTTCATCCGATCTTTTCTCTTGCTGCTCACCTTCACCTCCGGCGCGCTCTTCGCCCAGAAAACCAACGACCTCATCCGCGAACTGCAGCGCGACCTCGCTACCGTCCAACAGGATTTGAAGTCCCTCAACAGCAAGTTCGACGAACGGATCGCCGTCATCACCACTCTCCTCAATCAGGCGCTGCGCGAATCCGACGCCGCCAGCAAAGGTGTCGCCGTCATCGAGCGCCAGCTCAAGGATTCCCTCAAAGAACAACAGGGCCTCGTCGTCAACTCCCTCACCCCCCTCGGCAACAAAGTCGATGGCCTCTCCACCGACTACAGCTCCCTCAGCGAAAACGTCAAGGAGGTCTCCGCCCGCCTCAACCGCCAGCAGGTCACGCTCGAAAAAATCCTCACCGCCGTCACCACCATCCAGGCCCCTGCCGTTCCCCCTCCCTCCGCTCCCGGCCAGCAGGCCGGCCTTCCCCCCGGCTGCCCCAACGTCGGCCCCGAACAGGTCTTTACCCAGGCCATGAGTGACAAGGACAAAGGCAACGCCGACCTCGCCATCGTCGAATTCGGCGACTACCTCAAATGCTGGCCCAACGAGGAAAAAGCCTCCGATGCACAGTTCTATCTCGGCGAAACCCTCTACTCCCTCAAGAAGGATTACGAATCCGCTGTCACCGCCTACGACACCGTCATCGAGAAATACCCCGATAGCAAAAAAGCCCCCGACGCCATGTACATGAAGGGCCGGGCTCTCATGATGTCCGACCAGCGTGCCAAGGCCAAGCAAGTGCTCACCGAGCTCATCAAGATCTACCCCAACACCGAAGCCGCCCGCCGCGCCAAAGGCGTGGTCGCTTCCATGGGTCCCGCCACCACCACCAAGAAGCGCCGCTAACGATGAAACGGCTCGTCCTGCTCGCTGCCGCGGCGGCAATCCTCTGCGCCGAACAGCCTGAAAAACAGATGAATCGATCTCTTTATGCCTTTCCCGGCAAGACCCCGGTCCTCGACGGCGTCATCGAGAAAGGCGAATGGGACGACGCCACGCAATTCTTCGGCGTTCAGGATTGGGTCCCTCAGTTCAGCCCCACCGCCAACCCCGCCGACCTCTCCCTTCACGCCTACGTCAAACACGACGGCAAGCGCCTCTACTTTGCCTTCGATGTCACCGACGATGTCCTCTACGGCATCGACACCGAACGCTGGCTCCCCACCCAGAATCCCAAAGCCCACGACCTCACCCGCGAAGGCTTCCCCTGGTTCGGCGATGAAGCCGAGATCCTCATCAATGCCACCAACCGCTACCAGGCCGAAGAAAGCGTCGCCGGCAACGGCCACTCCTGGCAGATGGTCTGCAACCTCACCAAGTCCCGCCCCGGCGGTGTCGGCTCCGGCGGTATCCTCGAAGGCGAACCCCGCCGCGACGAAAACGCCTGGAACACCTACCGCAAATGGATCGACTCCAAAGCCATGGAGTGCGCCGCCAAACCCAAACCCGGCCGCAAGGGCTATATTCTGGAGTGGGCCATCGATTTCGATCCCTGCCTGGAAGTGGAACCCGGCAAGTTCTACTCCACCGCCATGGGCAACAAACCGATGGGTCTCAACATCGCTCTGGGCGATCTCGACGAAAAGGAAAAAGGCGAAGGCAACTTCGGCAACTTCCATCACGAAGATTGGTTCAGCGGTGCGAAAAACGTCCGCACGCAACTGCGTCACTTTGGAACTTTATGGATGATGTCCGATCTCTACACGCCCCCTCCACCGAAACCGGCAGCGGTGAAAAAAACCAAGCCCAAGACTTCTTCCAAAGCAAAGAAGACTTCGCCCAAAAAATCGACTACGAAATCCTCGAAGCAACGCTGACCGAAGACGACCTCTACAACCGTTCCCTCCGCGCCCGTCAGCATGGCGTCGGCGCCGTCCTTGTCCGCCCCTGCGACGTCGACTCCGCCCGCCGCTTCCTCTCCCTCGGCGTCGTCCAGGTCGCCAGCACCGCCGGCCACCCCTTCGGTTCCTCGAACTCCGGCGTGAAAGTCTTCGAATGCCGCGACCTTATTCGCCGCGGCGTCAGGATCCTCCACGCCTACCCCAACCCCGGCAAAATGATCTCCCGCCAGTTCCAGCATCAGGAAGTGGAATTGATCCAAATGGCCGACGCCGCCATCGAAGCCGGCGCCCTCCTCAAAGTGGTCATCGACAACCCCCTCCTCAACGAAGAGATGGTCATCATCCTCTGCCGCATGGCCAAGCGCGTTAACGCCCACTACGTCGCCACCACCGTGCCCCGCGATCTCGAATTGATCCGCAAGCATTGCGCCGATCGCGTTCAGATCGAATGCGGCGGGGTCCGCACGCTCGATGAGGCCAAGGCCGCCTTCGCCCTCGGCTGCACTCGCATCTCCTCCTCCGACCCCGAAGCCTTGCTCCAGCAATTCGAGCAGTCGCGCCAACCCTCGTAAACAATCGCCATGCTCGTCTTTCACGCCCTCGCCGCGCTCGCCTTCACCGCCTTCCCGCAGACCGCCGTCATCGAATCGGCCCGCCGCATTCCCGTCGCCGCCTCAGTCGATATCGTCATCGCCGGAGGTGGCATGGCCGGCGCCTCTGCCGCTCTCGAAGCCGCCGCCAAAGGGCGCACCGTGATGGTGCTCGCCCCGCGCCTCTACCTCGGTGAGGATCTCGCCGACACCATGCGCCTCTGGCTCGAAGACGGCGAGCGCCCCACCGGCATCCTCTCCGAACGCATCTGGAACAAGCCCGGACCCGCCGCTCCCCTCCGCCTCAAGAAAACTCTCGAAGAGGCGCTCACCGCCGCCGGAGTCCGTTTCCTCCTCGGGGCCACTCCCACCGATCTGCTCACCGATGCCGCGGGCAAACCTTCGGGCCTCGTCATCGCCAATCGGGCCGGACGCCAGGCCGTCATCGCCAAAGTCATCATCGACGCCACACCAGGCGCTGCGCTCGCCCAACTCGCCGGAGTGCGATTCCACCCTGCCCCCGCCGGCCCCCTCGAAGTCCGCCGCGTCGTCATGGGCGGCAAGCCCGCCAACGAAAGCGCCATCGCCCGCCGCATTCCCGTACCCCAGGAAAACCAGACGTTCTTCGAATATCGCCTCGCCCTCGATGTCTCAGACCCGCTGCGCCTCGAACAGGAGGTCCGCGATCGAACCTACCGCGAAGGCCAGCTCCGCGCCTCCGCCCGCGTCCACGTCGTCCATCCCAACGGCATCGTCGCCCGCCGTTCCGCCTCGCAATGGCAGGGCCTCTCCCCCGTCCACACTGGCCACTTCGCCCCACGCTCCCTCGACCGCTTCTTTGTCACCGAGCGCGCCGATGTCCCCACCGCCATCCAGCAACAGCTCACCCTCGCCACCGTCGCCGAATCCGTCGGCAGAGCCATCGGAGCCGCAGCAGCACGCCTCGCCGCCGCCACACCCGCCCCCCGCGCCATCCGCGTTGCTGCCGCCGCCCCATCCCCTCAATCCGCAGCCGGCGACATCCGCGAAGTCCTCACCGGCCTCCGTTCCTCTGTCGCCGCCACCGAGTTCATCGACTCCCCCCGCCGCTCCATCCCCATCCTCGGCCGTTGGGACATCGTAATCATCGGCGGTGGCACCTCCGGAGCCGCTGCCGCCATCGCCGCCGCACGCCGCGGCGCTAAAGTCCTCGTCGCCGAATTCCAGGAAGGTCTCGGCGGCACCGGAACCCTCGGCCTCATCGGCAAGCCCTACCATGGCCGCAACGCCGGCTTTGCTCGCGAGGTCCCCTTCCCCAGCGAAACCTTCACCGTCGACGACAAGATGGAATGGTATCGCCGCGAGATTCGCAAACACGGCGGCGATATCCTCTTCGGCGTCACCGGCGCCGGCGCTCTTGTCGGCAACAACCGCGTCCGCGGCGCCGTCATCGTCACTCCCAAACAACGCGGCGTCGCCCTCGCCCCCGTCACCATCGATGCCACCGGCAACGCCGATATCGCCATCTCCGCCGGCGCCCAGCCCATGTGGAGCGCCGATGCCGCCGACCTCGCCATGCAGGGCGCCGGCCTGCCCGGCCGTAAGCCCGGCAGCAGCTATGTCAACACAGACTACCTCCTCATCGACGAGAACGACATGCTCGACGTCTGGGGAGCGCTCGCCGGAGCCCGCAAAGCCATGCCCGACGAAGCCTGGGACTCCGGCGCCCTCATCCAAACCCGCGAGCGCCGCCGCATGGTCGGCGACCACATCCTCTCCTACCTCGACCAAATCGCAGGTAGAACATATCCCGACAGTATTGTTTTTTCCTCCAGCGACTACGATTCCCACGGCTACCCCAGCGAGGACTTCTTCGCCCTCCTCCCCCACGACAAAAATTCCCGCCTCCTCAATCACCCCGCCCCCGGCGGCTCCACCTACACTCCCTACCGCTGTCTCCTCCCCAAGGGCCTCGAAGGCATCCTCGTCACCGGACTTGGCATCAGCATGCATCGCGATGCCTCCGCCATGGTCCGCATGCAGCGCGACATGGCCAATCAGGGATACGCCGCCGGCATCGCTGCCGCCGACACCGCCAAAAGCGGCAAGCTCCTCCGCGAACTCGACGTCCGCGCCCTCCAGCAACACCTCGTCGACATCGGCAATCTCCCCGCCGCCGCCTTGACCCACAAGGATTCCTTCCCCCTGCCCGGCAGCGAAATCCGCAAAGCCGTACAGAACATCGGCTACGCCACCAACCCCGAGGAAGCGGGCATCTGGCTCGCCGTCATCCTCACCCACCGCGAAACCGCGCGCCCCCTGCTCCGCCAGCGCTACGCTTCCGCCCCCCCGCGCCAGCGGCTGATGTACGCCAACCTCCTCGCCTTCTTCGGCGAGCGCGACGTCGTCCCCTTCCTCATCGAAGCCCTCGACAACGTGAAGGAGTGGGACGCCCGCATCCTGCAGGGCAAGATGGCCGAATACGCCCACCTGCCCACCCCCATCGACACTCTGATCCTCGCCCTCGGACACACTCGCGACAAAGCCGCGCTCCCCGCTCTCCTGCGCAAGCTCGAAACCCTCGACGCCTCCGTCACGCTATCGCATCACCGCGCCCTTGCCATGGCCCTCGAACAGATCGCCGATCCATCTGCCGCCGAGCCGCTCGCCCGGCTGCTCTCGAAGCCCGGCATGCGCGGCCACGTCATGAAAACCATCGAACCTCTGCAGGACGCCGCCATGGATGCGCGCCGCCGCATTGGCCCCTTGCGCGAAATCGTCCTCGCCCGCGCCCTCTACCGCTGCGGCGACCGCAACGGACTCGCCGCATCCATCCTCAAGGAATACCGCTCCGACATCCGCGGCCTCTTCGCCCGCCACGCCGGAGCCATCCTCGGATTGCTTTAGACAGAGGCTGAGCCCTTCCCTGCGGCTTGGACGGTTATTGAAGCGAAGCGAGCCATTGTTCGAGTTCCGGGGGCAGCGGAGCTTCGACAGTGACAGGCTGCCGCGTGGCCGGCGAAGTGAAGCGGATGCGCAAGGCGTGGAGGAAGAAGCGCTCCTTGTCCGGCTGGGAGGCGGCGCCGTAGAGCCGGTCGCCGGCGACGGGGTGGCCGATGGAAGAGAGATGGACCCGGATCTGATGGGTGCGGCCGGTGCCGATGGTGACCTCGAGGAGAGTGTACTTTGCCAAGCGGCGCAGGACGCGGTATTCGCTCCAGGCGGTGCGGCCGCGGTCGAGACGGACGGTCATCTTGATGCGCTTGGCGGGGTCGCGGGCAATGGGTTTGTCGATGCGGCCGGAGTCCTTGGGCACGGTCCCTTCGACGAGGGCGATGTACGTCTTTTCCACTTCGCGGCCAGAGAACTGAGCGGCCAGGTGTTGGTGTGCGGCATCGTTGCGGGCGACGAGGAGGACGCCGCTGGTGAGCTTGTCGAGGCGGTGGACGATGCCGGGGCGGTCTTCGCCTCCGGTGCTGGACAGTTGGCCGAAGTGATGCAGCAGGGCGTTGACAAGCGTTCCGGAATGAACTCCCGCGCCGGAGTGGACAACCATGCCCGCGGGCTTATCGACGGCGATGACGGCTTCGTCCCGATAGAGCACCGCGACGGGCAGGTCTTCGGCTTGGGCGGCAAGCGGCGGACGCTCGACGGGCGTGACGGTGACCCTGTCGCCGCACTTGAGAAGATGGCCGGTCTTGACCTTCTGGCCGTTGAGGAGGACCTTCGAGTCTTTGATCCAATCCTGGAGCTGGGCGCGGCTGCGGTCAGGAAGCTGGATCTTGAGGAAGAGGTCGAGGCGTTTGCCCGCCGCCGCGTCGTCGATGGAGTAGGTAAGTGGATTCATCGGGTGAACCGGAGCGTGAGACGGAAGGTGCGGCCGTCGTTGAGAGTGTTGGTGATGACTCCGAAGTTGGGGTCGGTGAGGGTGATGCCCGGCTCGGCGAATTGGGGGGTGTTGGAGAGGTTGATGGATTCGGCGCGGAAGGACATGAGCCAGTCGCCGGCGAGCGCCCACTGGCCGGTGAGGCCGGCGTTCCAGTTGCGGATGGAGGCGCGGCGGAAAACGTGGCGCCCGAGGCTGCCGCGCGGCTGGCCGGGTTGGATGAAGCTGAAGGCGGAGCGGGGCAATTGCTGACGCGAGAGGTCGGGGTGGGAGATCGTGCGGCCGAGGATGGAAGCATCGACGATGTTGGGACGGTCGCCGCTGATGCCGTCGACGTTGCCGAACCCCGGGGCATCCGAGCCGGTGTTGATGTTGAAGGGAGTGCCCGTTTTGAACAGCGTGACGGAGTCGAGTTGCCAGCGGCCGGCCCAGCGCGAGCGCGTGAAAGCGGGGAGCCGGTAGTCGGCCTTGATGAGCAAGGCGTGCGGAGAATCGAAGCGGCTGAGGCCGCGGAGGTCGCCGGCGACATCGAATTCGCCCTGGCTGCGGTAGCGGAATGAGTCGACGTCGTGCGCGGTGTTGGTGTAGTCGCCGCCAAGGTCGATGGCTTTGCTGAACGAGTAAGACGTTTCGATGGTCAGGCCCCGGTATCCGCGCGAAGTGAGGGTGGTGCGGAACGCATCGAAATAGCCGCGCGAGGCGTTCATGACGCGGCGCACTTCGCCTAGGGTTTGCATCGCGCGGCGGGCATCGACCGTGGCCGTGGTAAGAGCGATGCCGGGGACCGGGTGGGCGCGGTTCTGATACCAATGATTGAGCACTTTGATGGAGC
Organism: Bryobacterales bacterium; assembly: GCA_016789755.1. Classification (GTDB taxonomy): domain Bacteria; phylum Acidobacteriota; class Terriglobia; order Bryobacterales; family Bryobacteraceae; genus CADEFT01. The sequence goes on along the minus strand of JAEUQG010000073.1, from coordinate 13,171 downwards.
GGCTGCCGGCGTAGGCGACCTGCCAGGTGAAGTCGCGGGCGGGCGAGAGCTCCCACGCGAAGTTGTATTGCTGGGAGTAGGGGCTGGCGAGGTTCGGCTGGTAGTCGTAGAAAACCGATTGTTTGGGCGGGTTGGCCTTGATGTCGTAGCCGCCGTTGAGAATGCGGAAGATGTCGGGGTCCTGAATAACGGCCTTGTTGTTATTGGGCGGATTGAAGCGGATCTGCTGAAAGGTGACGGGGAAGATCTCGCCGTAGTGGAGTCCGTAGGCCGCGCGGAAGACGCCCCAGGCGGGGTGCAACCGCCAGGCGATGCCCAGCGACGGGCCGAAGTTGTTGGTGTCGGAGTAGTAGGGAACGCGGTCGATGGCGTTGACTTCGATGGGGCGGGTGGTTGGCCGGTAGCCGAGGTTGAAGGAGAGCGTGAGGCGCGAGCCGGCGGTCCATCTATCGGAGAAATAGATCCAATGATCCCAGTTGCGGTAGCCGCGATGGAGATTGCCCTGGGCGATCCAGAAGGTGGACGGGCGCCCGAGGCGGAGGTTGGTCATGGTCGTGTTGCCGTAGTTGTTGAAAAACGCGACGGCGTTGACGTGAGCATCGGATTCACGGCCGTTCATCTGGCGGCGGAGCGACTCGAAGCCGGCCTTCAGTTGATGCCGCCCGGCGGTGTGGACCATTTGAAAGGCGGGTTTCCAGAGGTTCTGAACGCGATCGATGGGGATGGCGTTGTTGTCGTTGATGGCGCGCAGAAGGCCGCTGGTGAAGATCTGGTAAGGGATGGCATTGTTCTCCAGGACGATGAGGGAGCGGGTGCGGTCGAATCGAAGGGCGGCGATGGTTTGCGTGCGGGCGGACCAGGAGCGATGCCACTGGAGGCCGGCTTGATGGGACATGGTGGTGGTGTCGGGGTTCTGGCCGCGGATGAGTTGGAACGCCTGGACGCGGGCGGCAGTATGCGAATAGGTGGCAAGCAGCTTGCCGTGTGCGCCGAGCGATTGATCCAGGCGGAGGGTGGCGTTATCGTTGTTGACGCGCTGCGGGGCGTTGGTGTTCAGCATGCGGGCGTCGATGTCGAGGCGGTTGGGGAGCTGGGCGGGATAGGACTCGAGGATGCGGAGGACGAAGGCCCGGACGAGGGGATCGGTGGCGAGGGGGGTGCGTTCGTCGAGGGCGGGAACCTGCACGTTGCCGTTGACGACGCCGCGGATGAGCTGGCGGGTGGCGTCGGCGGTGAAGAGCGCGCCACGCCAAAGGGGTCCGGTGAGGGAAAAGCCGGCGGTGTTCTCGCGGGCCGGCTTGACGGGGCCCACCTGGAAGAAGGCTCGGGCGGAGACGATGCTGTTGAGGTGCATCCAGTGGAGTGCGCCGTGCCAAGGGGATCGAAGTTTCGGAGCGAGGAGGATCGTGCTGCCGGGTGCGGTGCCGAATTCCGAGCCGAAGTAGTTGCGTTCGGGCTGAAATTCATTGAGGACGGTGGGCGTGACTCCCAGGCGCTGGTTGATTTCTTTTAGAGCGTTGTTGTCGATGAGATTGAATTGGACGTTTTCGTTGCGGCGGCTTTCACCGCTTTTGGCGTCGGTCTGGCCCAGGAGGTTCAGTTGCGTGCGGAGGTCTTCGTTCGCAGGTTGGGAAGCGGGCCCGGCGTCAGCGCCGGCGGGTTCAGCGGGTTCAACGGGTTTCGGATTGGATTGGGCCCATGCGGTGATTGCGAGCAGGAGCCAGAGCAAGGTGCGGAACATGAGGCAAAATCCAGGATCGCATGACGAGGCACAGGAAAGGCGCAGCCGTGGCATGGCGGGTTGGTGATTCGCCTTCGCAATTCTCACCGCGGAAGCCGGGGACGGTGTCCTCGAACATTGACCATGGTGAGGCCGTGGCTGCGGGTGACGCGGGTGGGAGTATAGACTGTGGGGATGGCGGCGACGAGACGGGAATTTCTGATGGCGATGGCGGTGACGCGGCCGAAGGGGCTGCTGATCGACACGCATACGCATTTGTTCGACGAGAAGCGATTTGCCTACCACAAGAGCGCGGTGTACAAGCCGGCGGCGCAGCCGCTGGAGGCTTACGCCAAGTTTGTGGAGGAGGCGAAGATCGACCATACGGTGATTGTGCATCCGGAGCCGTATCAGGACGATCATGCGTATCTGGAATATTGTTTCCGCAACGAGCCGCGGAAGGGATTTTTCAAGGGGACGTGCTTGTTCGACGCGACGGATCCGGGGACTCCGCGGCGGATGGCGGAGTTAATGCGGCGAAATGCAGGGCGGATTGTGGCTTTACGGGTGCATATTAATCGCAAACCAGGGGTGCCCGCGACGGTGGCGGGGGCGATCCGGGACCGGGATTTGCGGCATCCGCAGATGAAGAAGACGTGGGCGGCGGCGGGGGAGATGAGGCTGGCGATTCAGATGCATTGCATTCCGCACTGGGCGAAGCAGATTGGGGAGTTGGCGGCGGCGAATGCGGGCGTGACGGTGGTGCTGGATCATCTGGCGCGGGCGGGAGAAGGGACCGCGGCGGAGTATGAGGACGTGCTGGCGCTGGCGAGGTTGCCCCGGGTGTATATGAAGTTTTCGGGGTGGAGGTATTCCTCGAAGCAGGGGCATCCGTATTTGGATGCGAAGCCGCTGGTGCGGCGGACCTACGAGGCGTTTGGGGCGGACCGGATGATCTGGGGCGGGTTGGGGCATAACATGGAGGAGTTCGGGAAGGCGGTGGAGGTGTTCGAGAAGATGTTCGATTTCGTGGGGGAGAGGGAGCGGGGGAAGATCAGAGGGGTTACGGCGGCGCGGGTGTTTGGTTTCGGCGCTGGATGAACGCTAGATGGGTTGGGTGGGTGGTTGCGGCGTGCGTGAGTTAGAAATGGAGCCGGTGGAAAATATTAGCCGGAAAATTGTTTTTTTGCGGGTGTAACGGTTTTCGGGAAATTGTCACTACTTCAATGACCCTGGATGTGGGCAGAAACGGCTCGCTCCAGAAGCGCAGTTTGTTCCGCGGGCCGCGGGCGCGGCGCCTCTAACCGGAGGAGTGCGTTCGCGGCGTACAACACTTTGTACTGTCTGGGAGAGCACAAAGGTCCCACACGAAGGGCGGTAAGTCTTCGAACCAAGGAGATAGCAGTATGCCCTTTCGCGTAAAGGATATTCTCATCGATGTCCTGCAACCGCAACCGTACCCGACACTGATCACGTGCCATTTTCATTGCACGCGCGGGTTCAGTTGCCACTTTGGATGTTCGTTCGCGATCAGTTGCCATTTCGGCTGCTCATACGCGATCAGTTGCCACTTCAACCACACCCTGGTGCCCTGCACGCTGTATTGCACGCAGGTGGGTTCGATACCGTGTCCGGGCGGTTCGCTGCCTTGCGTAGGCGGATCGCAGCCGTGCGCGGGCGGATCGCAGCCTTGCGGAGGATCGATCTTCGATCCTGGTTTGCTGGATCCGGGCCTCATCCGGGAACGGATGAAGGCGGAACTGGCGGCGGCGCAAGCGGCCGAAGAGGCGGCGGCGGAAGCAATGAAGCCGCAGACTCTGGAGCAGGTGGAACTGCTCGAAGGCAAGCTGAGAGAGGCTTTGGAGGATCTGGCCCGGAGGCGGGACGAGCTGAAGAAGAAGAAGTAGCTTGCGGTGAATGAAGGAGGCCCCAATGACGGAAGCAACGATGGAAAGAATCGAGAGCCAGGACAGTGAGATCCGCAACGTCCTTGGGGCCCGATTCCGCTCGAACGCCGAGTTCGAACTGGTGGCGTTCGAGCGGTTGACGAGAGAGCAGCAGCAACGGTGGAAGGATCTGGCTCGCGATCCGGAGTTGTTCGGACTGCTGATGCCGCGGGAAGGGACGGTGTGGCGGGCGAAATCGGCGTGCCGCGATACGGCGCTGCTTTTCTATGCGCTGCAGACGGCGGGGTTGTTGCCCGGGTTTGCATTGCAGGGGGAGCGGGAGGAAGTGAATCGAGGGGTGGCGCAACTCGTGCTGGATGGGATTCTGGAGATGGAATGCGGGGGGAATTGGGTCACGGGTCCGGGGGCGGTGGCGCATGTGCTGCGTGCGAGAGATACGGTGAAGACGCAGTGCGCGCTGGCGGCGCTTTCGGCGGAGGCGCTGGCGTACGGGGCGTCGCTGCGGAGCCTGGATGCGGGGCGTGTGTCGGCTCGGATGTACTTTTACAACCGGCTGCCGTTGACGCCGTATTGGCGTGCACTGTTTCCGGATGGGGAAGCGGTGAAGCGGGAGTTGCGAGTGCCGGCGGGGTGGGAGGAATTGCCGGTGGATGCGCAGAACGACGGATGGATCTCGTGGCGGCGGCGGGAGGCGAGGCTGCCGGCGAGCGCGGCCCGGACCTACAAGGTGTATTTCAGTCCGCGGCCGGAGGCGTTGCGGGAGTCGTTTGGCGGGTTCCTCGCGGCGATTACCCGGTGCGGTTGCTGGAATTTCAAGACGGGCCGAAATGCCGCGGGGCTGCTTCGTCCGGACAAGGCGGTGGCCTATTTTGTGAGCCGGGAGCAGGCGCTGGAGGCGGCGGAGCGGGCGGATGCGTCGTTGGCGGGATGCGCCGCGCAAGGGGTGCCGTTCAGCGCTCCGGTGGGAGAGTCGCTGCTCGTGTCGTGGGGATCGGATCCGGCGGCGGAGGAATGGGAGGCTCGGGAGAGCTGGCGGCTGTGGGTAACGAACCGGCTGGCGGTCCATTTGAAGGCGGCGGAGGCGGCCGGGGAGGAGGATGGGCGGCGGTTTGCGTTGGAGCGGATGCGGCTGGAGCGTGTGGATACGGTGACGTGGGCGGCGTTGTAGGGACTCAAGGCAGGCAGAGCGGAAGGAGTGAGAACTTATGGAAGGCGTACTGGTTCTTCCCGCCGATGTGCGGTTTATTCCGGCCAAGGAATTGGCGGAGGAGATGCGGCGAAAGATCGGAGCGACGGAGGAGGATATCGCGGTGACGAGGCCGCGCTCGCGGACTCCGTCGAAGGTGATCGATGCCGATACGTACGCGTTGTTGAAGGAGTTCGAGCAGCCCACGACAATTGTGCGGGCGGTGTTGCACTTCAGCAAAGAACGGAAGCTGAAGGCGGAGAGCGTGCTGGACGAGGCGTTCCCACTCCTGCAGAGCTTCTATGAGAGCAAGCTGCTGGTGGATCCGGAGTCGGCCGAGGCGAAGCGGATCGATGCCAGTTATGCGGCAGGGGATGTGGTGGGGGAGATGACGGTGGAGGCGCCGCTGGCGCTGATCGCGGACACGGAGTTGTACCGGGTGCGGCGCGGCGATGGGACGGAGGCGGTGTTGAAGATCGCGCGGTCGGATGAGCGGCAGATCCGGTATTTGCTGCAGCGGGAGGCGGCGATTCTGGAGAAAGCGGATGGAAGCGGAGTATCGCCGCGGTGGATGGGCAAGGGCGAGTTCGATGGCAAGGCGTACCTGGTAATGGAGCATGTCGGCGGTCGCGATTTGGCGGCGGCGGCGGCCGATGCGCGGAATGAAGGGCCGGAGGCGGCTTTGCGGCTGGCGCTGGCGGTGATGCGGAGTTATGCGCGGTTGCATGAGGCGGGGCTGGTGCACGGGGATGTGCATCCGGGGAATGTGAAGGTGGATGAGAGCGGCGTGCGGCTGTTGGACTTCGGCGTGGCGGTGGTGGAAGGGGCGAAGGATGAGACGGGGCGGGCTCCGCGGGCGGGAGTGGGATTCTTCTTTGAGCCGGAATATGCGGCGGCGATTCTGGGGCGCGGGCCAGTGCCACGGGCATCGCGGGCAGGGGAGCAATACGCGGTGGCGGCACTGTGTTACTACGTGATTGCGGGGGAGCAGTACCTGGATTTTCCGGGGGAGAAGCAGGAGATGATGGAGGCGATCGCCGGTGCGGCGCCGGTGGGGTTGGCGCACAGGAAGGCAGTGGTTCCGGAACAGGTGGAGCGTGTTTTGTTTCGGGCGTTGGAGAAGGATGCGGCGGACCGGTTCCGGTCGGTGAAGGAAATGGCGGATGCATTCGAAGAGGCAATGAAGGGAGGCGCGAGTCTGTTGCGGGCGCACGCTCCGGGGACGGTGGCGGCGGGAAAACTGCGGGAAGTGCTGGCGGAGCTGGAGACGGTTCGGACGGATTTTGTGTATCGCGGGCCGGGGAGCCCGTCGGTGTCGGTGACGTATGGGGCGGCGGGGATCGCGTACATGCTGTACCGGCTGGCGTCGGTGCGCGGGGACGCGAAACTGCTGGCTCTGGCGGACCGGTGGGCGGTGGAGAGTGACGAGAAAGCGGGGGCGCGGCATGCGTTCTATCATCCGGAGGTGCAGATTTCGGAGGAGACGGTGGGGCGGATTTCGCCGTATCACACGGAGTCGGGGATCGCGGTGGTGCAGGGGCTGATTGCGGCGGCGATGGGAGATGAAGCGTCGCTGGCGATGGCGGTGGACCGCTATCTGATGTCGGTGCAGCATCGGTGCGAGAAGATCGATTTGACGCTGGGGCAGATGAGCACAGTGATCGGATCGTCGTTGCTGGTGGAGGCGATGGAGGATGGGGCGTTGCGGCAGCGGGTGGTGAGGGAAGGGTTCCGGCATTTTGGGGAGGCGTGGGCCCGGATTGAGGGATTGAGCCGGATCGAGGAGTGCGCCGAGGAGCCGTATTTGGGGATGGCGCATGGATGGGCGGGGTTCTTGTATGCCGCGATGCGATGGGCGGAGGCATCGGGGACGGCGGCTCCGGCGAGCCTGGCGGGGCGGCTCCGGGAGTTGGCGGCGCTGGGAGAGGAGAACGGGAAAGGGATGCGATGGGCGTATCACCGGCGTGGGGGGAAAGGGACGGGGTACATGGCGGGCTGGTGCAACGGAGCGGCTGGTTTTGCCATGCTGTGGACTCTGGCGTACCGGATGTTCCGGGAGGAGTGGATGGGACGGCTGGCGGAGCGGGCGGCGGTGGAATGCGCGGGGACGGCGGGCGGGGTGCATAGCTTGTGCTGTGGATCGGCGGGCCAGGCGTATGCGCTGTTGGGGATGCAGCGGATGAGCGGGGACAGGAAGTGGCTGGATGCGGCGCGGCGGAAGATGATGGAAGGGGTCAGGCTATCGAGGGGATCGAAGGGAGAGGAGTTGCCGTTCAGTTTGTTTAAGGGGGATGTGGGGCTGGCGCTGTTGTGCGGGGAGTTGGACAGCGGGGATGTGGGGATGCCGTTTTGTTAGGAGCCCGCACAGGCCGCGCGCGTGGCCCCCAGCATGTTCAGGAACTCGTGTGCCGCGGGTAGACCCGGCGCGTTGTGCGGGCGAGTCCTTAGGAGTCAGTTCCGGCGGGCAGTTGTACAATGAGGAACATGTTTCGCGATGTGATCAAGCCGTTGCTGCGCCGCAGTTTGTCGCCCCGGAGTTATGAGATGCTGCGAATTGCGCACTGGTACACGGGCTACTACGTGCCGCGTTCGATCGCGTCGCCTTTCACGAAACGCCATCCGGCTGTGCATGGGTTCGGTAATCCTGGGGTATTAGGGCCGCTGGTGAAACAGATTGAGGGAGTGAACGCGCTGGCTCCGACCAGGATGTGCCGGGTCATGACCAGGCACGGGAGCGATAAAGCGAAATGGTGGCACAACTACACGTCGGTGTATTCGGTGCTATTCGCCGAGCTTCTGCAACGGCCGTTGCGGATTTTCGAGCTGGGGCTGGGCACCAACAATCCCAGCTTGGTGTCGAGCATGGGGACGTACGGACAGCCCGGAGCTTCGCTGCGGGGATGGCGGGAACTCTTTCCCAAGGCGCTCGTGTACGGCGCCGATATTGACCGGGATGTGCTGTTTGAGAGCGAACGGATCAAGACGTATTACTGCGATCAACTGGATCAGGGAGCGATCGCGCAGCTCTGGGGGGAGCGGGATTTCGAGCAGGGGCTGGATGTGATCATTGAAGACGGGCTGCACACGTTTGAAGGGAATGTCTCGTTTCTGCAGGGGTCGATCGGGCATTTGCGTCCGGGCGGTTATTATGTCGTGGAGGACATTCAAAGTTCGCTGATCGGGAAGTGGAAGGAGTTTCTGGCACGGGAGTGCGTGGAGCGATATCCGGCCCTTGCTCTTGCGCTGGTGGAATTGCCGAACACATCGAATTCTTTCGATAACAACTTGCTGGTGATACGGCGGGGTTGAGCCTTTGAGGAATGCTACACTGATCGCCAAGTGATGTTGCGGTTATTGCCGGTCGTTGCTGTCTCACTTTGGTTCGGCGGCTGCTCTCAGCCGAAGACGGAGACGAAGAAGTCCGTGGCGCGGCAGGCGGAAACCGAGGCGAACGATATCGCGCGGTTTCTGGCGGGTGTGCCGGGGCGGGCGGACGGGCCGTTCCGGGACTTGGAACCGGCGGCAGCATGGCGGCGGCATAAGGAATCTTTCGACCGGATGTGGGGCGTGTTTGAGGAAAAGCGCCTGCCGGCGATGCGGGCGTTTCAGGAAAAGGAACTCAGCGGCGCGGGATTTTCAGGTGACTTTGTCCTTTATCCGTTCGGCGGTCCGGATGTGCTGACGGTGACGACGTTGTTTCCGAAGGCTCGGAATTACGTGTTGATCGGGCTGGAGCCTCCGGGGACGTTGCCGTCCCGGGAAGATGTGCTGGCAGCGGATCTGGAACGCCAGCTCCCGCGCATGGAGCAGACGCTGGACAGTTTGCTGCGGCGGAGTTTTTTCATCACGGCCAGCATGGACAAAGAGCTGCGGGGGCAGATCACGGACGGATTGCTGCAGGTGATGCTGGTGCAATTGGCGCGGCGGGGATATACGGTGCTGTCGCACGACCGGGTGACGCTCAACGATGCGGGGGAATTGGTGGCCCGCACCGGAACCGTGAGGCGGAACCGCGGGGTGCGGATCGAGGCGCAGGGGGCGAAGGGGGAGGTGGCCCGGTTTGTGTATCTGGCGGCGAATCTGAACAACAAGTGGCTGGAGGAGAATGAGCCGCTGCGGAAGTTTGTGGCGCGGGCGGGGCAGCCGGCGGCGTTTTTTAAATCGACGTCGTACATGCCGCACAAGCGGGAGTTTTCGGTGTTGCGGGATCTGATTCTGGCCCATTGCCGCGCGGTGGTGCAGGACGATTCGGGGATTCCGTACAAGTACGTGGATCGGGGGAAGTGGGATGTGCGGTTGTATGGTGAGTACAAGCAGCCTTATGGCAGCTTTCGCTACTTGGTGCAGAAAGATTTGCGGAAGGCGTATGAGGCGGGGGCGGCTCCGCTGGGATTCCGGATCGGGTATGGGTTTGGGAGAGTGCCGTCGGGATTACAGGTATTTGTGAAGAAGGGGCCGGGGCGGATCTGATACTGTGTTGGGATGTCGACGACATCGCGGCGGACGTTTTTGAGCGCAGGGCTGGCGGCGGCAACGGCGCCGGGGCAGACAGCGGGGCGGCGGGAGCGGGTGAACCTGCTGATGATCATGGCGGACCAGCACCGCGGGGATTGTCTGGGATGCGACGGGCATCCGGCGGTGAAGACCCCGCATCTGGACAGGCTGGCTCGGGAAGGGGTGCGGTTCCGGCATGCGTACTCGTCGACGCCGACGTGCACGCCGGCGCGGGCCGGTTTGTTGACGGGGCTGAGTCCGTGGCGGCATGGGATGTTGGGGTACGGGCGCGTGGCCCAGCGGTATCCGTTCACCAAGCCGCAGATGCTTCGCGATGCGGGATATTTCACGATGGCGATCGGGAAGAACCATTTTTCGCCGCAGCGGAATCCGCATGGGTACCATCAATTGCTGTTGGATGAATCGGGGCGGGTGGAGGCTCCGGAGTTCCGTTCGGATTACAGGAGCTGGTTTGCGATGCAGGCTCCGCACCGCAATCCGGACGAGACGGGGATCAGCTTCAACGATTACCGGGCGAAGCCGTATGTGCTGCCGGAGCGGTTGCATCCGACGGTGTGGACGGGGGACGCGGCGGTGAGTTTTTTGAATGGGTATGACCGCGAAGAGCCGTTTTATTTGAAGGTGTCGTTTGCGCGGCCGCACAGTCCGTACGATCCCCCGGAGCGGATTTGGAAGCAGTATGAGGGGGCGGCGATTCCGGGGCGTGCGGAGGGCAAATGGTCGGAGCGGAACCGGGTTCGGAATAACATGTCGAACGAGATTTGGCGTGGGGATCTGGGGCCGGAGGTGGCGCGGCATTCGCGGCAGGGATATTACGGGGTCGTGTCGCAGGTCGATGAACAGATCGGGCGGATTATGGAGGCGCTGGAGAAGCGGGGTTTACTGGAGCGGACGCTGATTGTGTACTTTTCCGATCATGGGGACATGACGGGGGATCATCATTTGTGGCGGAAGAGCTACGCGTATGAGTCGTCGGCGCGGATTCCGATGATTGTGCGGTGGCCGGAGGGATTGATTGCGGCGCGGAGAGGGCAGGTGAATCAGACTCCGGTGGAGATTCGCGATGTGCTGCCGACGTTGCTGGACGCGGCGGGGGCGACGACGCAGCGGGAGTTGGATGGAGTGAGTTTGTTGAAGGTGGCCGCGGGCAAGGCGGGGCGGGAGTGGATGGATCTGGAGCATGATATTTGCTATGACGCGTCGAATCATTGGAACGCGTTGACGGACGGGAAGTGGAAGTATGTGTATCATGCCCGGGATGGGGAGGAGCAGCTTTTCCATTTGGCGGAGGATCGGATGGAGGCGCGGGATCTGGCAGGGGATGTGGCGCAGGGGGCAATTCTGCGGAAGTGGCGGGATCGCATGGTGCAGCATTTGTCGGTGCGTGGGGAGCCGTTCGTGAAGGGCGGGAAGTTGGCCATGCGGCCGGAGAGGTTCTTGTATTCGCCGTATTATCCGTCAGGGGGGTGAGGTGATGGGGTGGTTTGGTTAGCCGTATTCGAAGGCTCCGAGGGCGTAGATGAGGTTGCCGGAGGCGAGCGTGGAGAGACGGGGGTCGCCCCGGTACATGCGGAGCAGCCGGCGAACGGGCTGGTAGCCGGCTTGGCGGGCGATGCGGGCTGCTGCTTCGTGTTCGTCGCAGAGGTCGAGCATGGAGGGCTGATCGCCGTGAGCGGCGAGGAATGCCTGGAGTAGGGTGGCGGCGGAGTCGGCGTCGCGGGAGACGGAGGGTCCGAAGTGCCAGGCGAGACGGCCTGGACGGGCGAAGGCGAAGCCGCGTCCAGGAATGCTGTACGTCTCGTTTTCGGCGGCCAGGAGTTGGAGGAAAGCGGAGCGGTCGGCGCCGAAGGCTTCAAGGTCGAGTTGGAGATCGATGGGCCCCGGGCCGGTGACGGGGGACGCAGGGCGGGACGAGGCGGGACGGATCCAGCGTGAGACCGCGCGTTCGTCGACGAAACCGAGTTTGGCGTAGACGGGACGGCCAAGATCGGTGGCGTCGAGTTTGACGCTTTCGATGTTGCCTCGGTCGCAGTAATCGAGGGCCTGGAGGAGCAGATTGCGGGCGTGGCCTTTTCCGCGCTGGGATTCGGTGGTGAGCACCATGCCGATCCAGGCGAGGCGCTTTTCGTAGACGAGGGCGACGGTGGTGGAGACGAGGCGTTCGCCCGCCCAGGCGCCGAAGCAGCCGTCAGGGGCAAGGCGGAAAAGGCGTTGCCAATCGGCGGCGTTTTGGTTCCAGCCGGCTTCGGTGGAGAGGGCCAGAGCCTGAGGGATCGGAAATGGCGGTATCATCGGCGGATATGGCTGCTCGTAGGATCTCACGGAGGAGTGTGCTGCCGCTCTTGGCGGCGCCGGCGTTCGGACAAAGGCAGATTTTCTACCGCGACTATTCGCGGTGTTTGCCCGATTTCCTCCGGCATTTGGCCGGGGAGGCGGTCCGCCGGCGCAACGAGGCGATCGGGAAGTTGACCAGCGCGGAGGCGATTGCGGGGCGCCAGAAATGGGCTCGGCAGACCTTTTGGGACTTGATTGGCGGGGAGTTGGAGCCGGCTCCGTTGCGGGTGCGGACCACAGGGGGGTTCGACCGGGATGGGTACCGGGTGGAGAAATTGCTGTACGAGACGCAGCCGGAATTGTTTGTGACGGCGAATCTGTACACCCCGCGGAACCGGCGGCCGCCGTATCCGGGGGTGCTGTTTCAGTTAGGGCATTCGATCAATGGGAAGGCCGCGGCTCCCTATCAGAAGTGCTGCCAGGGGCTGGCGCAGTTGGGGTTTCTCGTGCTCGCGTTCGACACCATGGGCCAGGGCGAGCGGGCGTATTACCCGGGGGCGTCGAGTCCGTTGACGCGGCTCCGGTCGGCGGACGATGAGCATACTTTGCCGGGGCAACAGATGTTGCTGGTGGGGAAGACATCGACTCAATTGCAGGTGTGGGATGCGATGCGATCGCTGGATGTGCTGGCGTCGCATCCGCTGTGCGACCGGAAGCATTTGGCTTCGACCGGAAATTCCGGTGGGGGAACCACGACCATGTTTCTGGCGGCCGTCGATGACCGCCTGACGTGCGCGGCGCCGTCGTGTCCGAACAGCGAGAATTTCGCCTGCGAGGACTTTAATCCGCCGGGGTCGACCGACGATGCGGAGCAGAATTTCGTGAATGGCGGGGCGGTGGGATTCGACCGGTGGGACCTGCTGTATCCGTTTGCGGGAAAGCCGTTGCTGGTGTTGGTGAGCGGGAAGGATTTTTTCGGGACGTATTCGCCGAGCTACATCAAGAACGGGCGGCAGGAGTATGCGCGGCTGGCCTCGGTGTACAACACGCTGGGCAAGAGCGATCGGATTGACTGGTGGGAGTCGCCGTTGCCGCACGGGTTGAATTATTCGGCGCGGATGCAGATCTACCGCTGGTTCCGCCGGTGGATGCAGAACGAGGCGGAGCCGTTGGACGCCGAGCCGGCCGTGCGGGTGGAGACCGACGAGGCGCTGTGGGTGACGGAGAAGGGATCGGTGGTGCGAGGGTTGGGCAGCACGCGGCCGGCGGAGCTGGCGAGGAAGATGCCCCGAGTGCAGAAGACGGCGGATTTGAAGACGCTGTTGGGGATTGAGGAGATTTACGAACGGCCGCGGCGGATTCGGTTGGGGAAGGTGGCCTCGGAGGGGTGTGAGATTGAGGCGTTCGAGGTGTCGACGGCAACGCATGTGTGGGTTCCCGGATGGCATTTTTTGCCGGCGTAGTCTGGGGGTGAATATGAAGAGGTGCTTGTGATGGTGGCGGGGGGGCGGACTGGCCGGGGGGCGGAGGGGGGGCGCTGTCTGCAGTGGGCGGCGGGGGGGGTTGGCG
>JAEUQG010000581.1 GCA_016789755.1 Bryobacterales bacterium | reverse complement strand
GGATGGGCCACGGATGAATGGGATGAACGCGGATGGGTTTGGGGGGGCGGATGAATGGGATTACTCGGATCGGGGGGGCGCGAGCCTCTATACTGCAAGGGTGACCAGATATGCGACGGTGGTTCTGCTTTGGTGCGCCTTTGCGGCGTGGGCGCAGTCTTTTGCGGGACGTTTCACGATGAAGGGACCGAACGGAGAAGCGTCGCTGACGCTGACGCAGGCGGCAGGGGACGCGGTGCAGGGTGTGCTGACATTGCCGGGGAATCAGCAGATCCAGCTGAGCGGACGGATGGCGAACGGCGTGGTGACCGGTACAGCGTCGGCGGCGGGGGAGACGGAGCCGTTTACGGCGCGGTGGAATGGGAATCAACTGACGATGGGGTTGGGGGCCAATGGCGCGGTGCAGCTTGCGTTTACCCGAGTGGATGGCGGTGCTGCGCCGGTGGCAATGGGGGCGGCCGAGGTGGATGCTTCGGATCTGGGGTTTCGGTTCACGACTCCGGCGGGCTGGGTGGCGCAACGGATTGCGGCGGGATTTGCGATGCAATCGACGGCGAAGCAAGGAATGATTCTGGTGCTGGGGCACACGGAGCGGGACATCAACAAGCTGAAGCAGCAGGCAGCAGAGGGACTGCAGGATGGCGGATCGACGGATTTGCGGCCGTTGGGGGCTCCGCAGATGCTGAATGCGTCGACGGTGGCGGTGGATTTAGGGGGAACGATCGAGAAGCAGCCGGCGAAGGCGCGGGCGCTGGCTCTGCTGTCTCCGCATGGGGGCGGGGTGCTGGTGATTGCGGGGGCGGGATCGGCGATTTACACGGCGGAGTATGCGGCGTTGGCGGATGCGGTGGCGCGCAGTGTGCGGTTCCAGAAAGTGGACTCGTCGACGGCGGTGTCTGGTTGGGACCGGCGGTTGCGGGGGAAGCTGCTGCATTATTTCAGCCGTTATTCGAGCGGTGGGGCGGGCGGGTTTTCGGGGACGAGCGAACACAATACGCTGAACCTTTGCGCGGATGGCTCGTAGTTGTACCGGGGCGATTTTAGTGGGGCGATCAATGTTCCGGGGGCATCGGCGACGATGGGCGGGAATCCGAATGTGACGGTGGGGCGGTGGCGGATTGTGGGGCAAGGGAGCCAGGCGGCGCTGGAGTTGACGGGGAACGGCGGGGCGAGCGTGCTGACGCTGGGCGATGATGCGGGCAAGACGATGCTGAACGGCAAGCGGTGGCTGGTGGACGATAAGCCGCCGGTGTGCCGGTAATCGTATACAATCAACCACGATGCGTTATTGCGTTTGGCTGGTGGCGGGGGTTCTGTGCGCGGCTCCTCCGGTGGTGAAAGACGCGGCGAAGGCGGGTTTGGATGCAAAGCGGCTGGCGCTGATTCCGGCTCGGATGAAGGAGTTTGTGGACAGCGGGAAGGTGGCGGGGGTGGTGACGCTGGTGGCCCGGCGCGGGCAGATTGCGGCGCTGGACGCGACGGGCTACACCGATCTGGAATCGCGCCAGGCGATGGGGACCGGGAACATTTTCCAACTGCATTCGATGACGAAGCCGATTGTATCGACGGCCTTGACGATGCTGGTGGAAGAGGGGAGGCTTGCGCTGACGGATGCGGTGGAGAAGCATCTGCCGGAGTTTCGAGGGTTACGGCTGAAGGGGGGAGGGAAGCCGGCGCGGGCGGTGATGGTGCGCGATCTGATGACGCACACGAGCGGGATCATGGGGAAGCCTCCGGCGGGGATTGGAGAATTGCATGGCGCGCTGCACAAGAGCCTGGCGGAGGTGGTCGCGATTGTCTCGCAGCAGCCGCTGGAGTTTGAGCCGGGGACGCGGTGGCAGTACAGCGATATGGGGATAGCGACGGTGGGGAGGTTAGTGGAAGTGCTGGGGGGAATGCCGCTGGAGAAGTTTCTGGAGAAGCGGATTTTCGAGCCGCTGGGGATGAAGGACACGTTCATTTTTCCGCCGAAGGAGAAGTTTCACCGGATGCCGACGGCGTACGTGTTACGGGACGGCAAGCCGGTGAAGTACACGGCGGATCCGCTGGGGGAGGGGAAGATGAAGTTCCGGGAAGGTGCGAAGTATTCGTTACCGGAAGGGGGCTTGTATTCGACGGCGGAGGATTTGTTTGCGTTCTATCAGATGATGCTGAACGGCGGGGAGTATGGGGGGAAGCGGTTGCTGTCGAAGGCTGGGGTGCAAACGATGACGGCGCTGCAAACGGGAGAGATGGCGACGAATGCTCCGGGGAACGGGTGGGGGCTGGGGTGGTTCGTGGTACGGGCGCCGTTGGGGGAGTTGTCGTTGTTGCCGCGCGGGGCGTATGGGCATGGAGGGCGCTACGGGACGTTTTGTTTTCTCGATCCGGCGCGGGAGATGATCGGGATTTTTCTGATTCACCGGGAGGGAGGGAGCGAGGAGCGGCAGGCGTTTGTGCAACTGGCGATGGGCGCGGCCATCGATTAGCAGGGACACCTATATACTGGATACACAGGGACAAACCAACTTGAGGAATCGTCAAAGAATTCTCCTCCATAGCGTCCTTTCCGGCATTCTGGCGCTGCCGTTGTGCGCCCAGGATCCCATCCGTGGCCCGATGCTTGGCTGGGTGTGGGATGCGCGCAAAGAAACCATTCGAGGAATACTCGGGATTGCAGGATCGTCGGTGTTGGGTGCGGGGGTCGATTTGGGGGCTCCGGTGAAGGCGGCTGCCATCGCGGGGAAGCGTGAAACGGCGTTGGCGCTGTTGGGTGAGGAGCGGGAGGCGGCGCTGGTGGATTTGAAGGCGGCGGCTCCGGTGGCGCAGCGTATTGGCGGGGTGGCGGCGGGGGCGGAGCGAATCGTGCTGAGCCCGACCGGTTTGGCGGCGGTGCTGGTGTATAAAGAGCCGCCGCGGATGGTGGTGGTGGGCGGACTGGCGGAGAATCCGGAGAAGAAGGCGGAGTTGGATTTATCGAATGAAGGGCTGCCGGGTGCGCTGGCGGTGAACGATGGGGGGGATGGGGTGTTGGGGGGGGTTGGGGAAGCGGGGCGGGCGAGGTTGTTCGACGGGTCGGGGACCCGTGTGAGGTTGTCGAGGGTGACGCCGGTGAACTCGGTGGCGGTTCGGGAGGAGTCGCGCGTTGCGTTGGTGGCG
>JAEUQG010000489.1 GCA_016789755.1 Bryobacterales bacterium | reverse complement strand
AGGTAGTTCCTGCCATCCGCAAAAACAGGAACGCGTTCAGCCTCGCCGATTCCTATGCGCTGCTGGAATTGATGCACGCGATCAAGGACAACCTCAATTTCGACATGCGGGACAACGCACTGGCGTACTTCCGCGATTTCCCCAATCACAGGGTCATCAGCTACTACCCCGCCACATTCCCGGCCGCGGACAATTTCTACCACATCGCCCAGTATGCAGGCCTGGGGGAGCCTGATCTGAATCAGGCTATCTTCAACCGCGCCGCTGACCTCAGCATCGTAGCTTACGACCCCAATGCGCTGGCTCACCAGTTCCTGCAAGGCTGGCTCATTCAGGATCGCTTCATCATGAGAAGCGCCCTCGGCTCCCCCTACGAGTTCCTGTGGGCCAATCCCTACCAGCCCGGACTCAGCTATCATCACTTGCCAACCTTCTTCCACGATCCCCAGTCGGGGATTCTGATCCTCAGATCGGATTGGGAGGAAAGCGCCACTTGGCTCAGCTACAACCGCGGAGACATGGAACTCTTTATGGATGGCAAGCGGAGCGGGCTGCAACCGCGCGCCATCAAGGAGCCTCTGGAAATCGGCCAGAACATGGTAGTGGTCGGAGAAAGCCCGATGCAACTGACGCTGAATCTGGCGGAACCTACACGCTATTTCCTGATCGGATTGAAGCCCAACGCCGCGTATGAAATCGAAGTCGACGATGAGGAGTTGGCGGAAGTGAGCACTGACGCGGGCGGGGTTCTTGCGCTCGTTTTCCCACAGTCCGCAGGGACCGGCTTGCGGCTGCGCGAATCGTTGTACCAGCCGAAGTGATGCTTGCCGCCGGCTATGGCGTCCATTCCTCGGGCTCCGCCGCCGAGATCTCCAGCGGGCCGTCGGGAGGTAGGGCGTCGAGCGGCAGACCGTTCTGCCAAACAGAAACCTCCACCATCGCTCGGGAATCGGCGAGCGGAATGGAGCATTCCAAAACGCGGCGAAAGGCCACCTGGGCCGCGTCGGCGCCTTCCAATACCTCTACGGGGTCGTCCAGTCTGACGCGGACCGGTTTCCCATTGATGGTAATGCGGACTTCCATGCCGGGTAGCGAGGGTATCTCGGATTCGAGGAAATCGACACGAAGGAAAAGGTGGCCGTTTCCAATGCCGTACTGCAACTCCTTTACAATGAACCTCTGTCCATGCATCGCTCCGCTTCGCCCATCGACGCGGTATACGCCGGCGCCAAGCCATTCGAAATACGAAGTGATCTCGCCATCCACCGTTGCACGAACGGGCGAGAGTGGAGGCTGATGCAGTGTGGTTGCGCCGGATCGCAGGATCGGCCGCGACAACCCATCCGGAGGGGTGAGACGCAGCGCGCGATACATGTTCGCCAGGTGGTCGCGGAACAATTGGTCGAACTCCGCGCGATTGTCGGAATGATGATGGGGGCCGTACCACCAGCACCAGTCGCTGCCTTCGGCGATCATTAGTTCCTCCTGCGCCAAGGCGTACTGCTCTTTCGGGATCGAAGATGGGTGGATGCTCTCGAAGGCTTCTCGGGCACGCAGGAGATGGTCCCAGGCGCGGTTATCCTCCTCGAAACCGATCCAGACATCGAAATTTGCGCCGATCCAGGAGCCCGGAGAAACATGATCGAGGTTATCCGGCTCGACCAGAGCGAGACCTTCGGAGACGGTGATCGCTTGCATCCGGTCGTTTTCCGCAACGCGCCGGTACAACTCCTTCAGAAAGGGGCGGCCATTAAGATAATAGTGCTCCCATGCGTTTTCTCCGTCGAGAATTACCGGCACCAGAGCATCGCGCCCCTGGGCCAGCAACGGCCGGCAATTGGCTTCGATGCGGTCGAGGAAATCGGCGGCTGCCGTGGCCGCGTCCATCCTGGAATATACGAAGCCGACCAGATCGCTCAAATAATGATCGCGAAAGATCATGCTTAACTCGCGCCCATCGCGGCGCCAACGGTAGTGGCGATAGGTGGTGGATGGATCGGCCGCTCTGCGTAGGGTCTTCGCCAATACGCCGTTGTCGCTTGCCGACCAACGGTATCCCACATCGGCTGCGATGCCCAGAGCCTCATCGGAAACGGAGCCCTCCGATGGCCACAGCCCCTGAGGCTTCAGGCCTATCTTCGATTCGACAAACTCGATGGATCGTTCCAGATGCAGCCTCGCATCCTGGGGGAAGCGGAAGCGCGAAGGGAGCGGCACGTGCGGGTTCGCTTCGTGGGCGATGTTGGAGTCGCAAAGCAGCGGGAGAATCGGATGGTAGAACGGGGTTGCCGAGACCTCAATCTGTCCGCTTTGGGCGAACTCCCGATAAGTGGGAATGACCCGCCGTAGGATCTCCACTTGCTTGCGGCCCATCAGAGCCTGATCTTCCAGCGAATAGCCCCTACCCTTGGCGACAAGCTCCCGCACCTCCGCGTCATCGGCCAGGAGCTCTTCTTCAAACCAGGCCAGTTGCGACAGCACTTGCAGATCGCGTATCGCCTTGGCATTGAACACCCGTAGCGCCCGGCGCAGATTCCGGTCCGCCGCCTTCCAGGCATCGTGCAGTTCGGCGTAACGCGGGTAGCGGCCAATGAGGTGAATCGGATTCGCCTGAAAGAAATAGTGCAAGATGAGGCCGACTTCGGCTTCGGTCAAGTCCTCGGCAGGCTTCAGAGCGCAGCGCAGGAACGGGTCTTCGGCCCGCCCACCGGCGTACTCCTCAATCTGCAAAAGCAGCGAAGGCACGAGATTGAAGGTCTGGCGCATACGCGGGAACTCACCCAGCATCTTCACCATGCCGTAATAGTCCTTGAGTGCATGCAGACGCGTCCAGGGCAGACGATACTCGCCGGAAACCAGATCCTTGTAACAAGGCTGGTGCATGTGCCAAACGAAACAGAGGTAGATGCGAGGCATTAGCGGGAAAAGTAGCTCCTGACAGGAGCAGGTGGCGGTGTGCCGCGAATGGCAAGCCACAAGATTTCGTTAAGTTCGTTGTCGTCGATACGGTCAGCTTCGGCGAAATCCAGTCTTGCGGAACGCGCTGCCGTAGGATTCGCCGCGGCGTTGCGCGTGTCGAGGGGAATCCGCGGCTTCTCGGCATCGTACGGGCGCATGTCGGGCTTGGCCGCAAACGCGCCGGCCATGGGCCGTGCACCGGCGTCGAAGGATGTCATCGGTTGCAGCCCCAATATCAGTTCCATGGTGCGGAGCATGGATGTCGTGTTGTACATAGTGCTGTCCACAATGCCATTGCGTCTCGTGTAAGGCGAGAGGACGTAAGCGGGCGATCGATGGGAATCCACATGGTCTGCGCCGTTTTGCGCATCGTCCTGCAGCACGAAGATCGCGGTCTTCGCCCAGAACCGGCTCTTCGACATCGATTCCACGATCATGCCGAGCGCGGCGTCGTTGTCGGCCATCGCCGCCAGTGGCGCGATCTTTCCAGCGCTAGTGCCGGAAGTGTGATCGTTCCCGATCCGAAGCAGCGTGAAGCGCGGAAACTTGCCTTCCTTCTCGAAGGCTGCGAGATCGTCCAGAAAGACCTTGGCTCGTTCGATGTCGAGGTAGTCCAAGTCGAAGCCCCGGAACTTGCGGTTAGTGACCGGCGCCAATTGCGGATCGCGCACCGATTCCACATGCGTACCATCGGCCACCGGCAATTTGCGATTGTTCACAAAGTAGCCGTAATTGCGCACCGAAAGGCCAGCAGCCAGCGCGTTCGTCCATATGTAGCCCGCCGGCGGCGTTGCCGCAAGCTCCCCGCCCTCATAATCGTAATGCCGTCGCCGGGCGCCGTAACTGTTGGGCCACATGCGCTGTACGTAATCCGATGCGATGGCAGCCAGCGACCAATTGTGGCCGTCGGCGCTGACATCGGCGTTGACATAGAAGTTATCGAACAGCACGAACTCGCGGGCCAGTTTGTAATGATTGGGCGCGGACTTCTCATCGAACAACAGCAGCGACGGGTCGCCGTTTCCCTTGCCCAATCCGCCCAGCACCTGATCGTAGGTGCGGTTCTCTTTCACAACATAGATGACGTGCTCGATAGGGGAGGGATCCCCCGGCTTGGATGGCACGGGATTGCCTTGCGGTATGCCGGCGTGGTCGAGCAACGCATCTCTGTAGGGGGAGTTCCGGAATACCGTGGACGTGTATTTCTCCAACTGGTCCGGAGAAAACGGATCGACCCACGACAGAGTCCCGCGCTGAATGCTGCCCACATACTGATCGATGCGAATCCCTTCATGCGATTTCGCCGCCTGGCGGTCCGGCCTCGGACCCTGGGGGTTGGGAAAACTGCGCCCGCCGCGGCCATTCAAAATCACCAGCCGCTTGTCAGGAAGGATTTGCGCCGCTGTCGGATACCAGCCTGCCGGCACGAATCCGTTGACGGTGCTTCGCGCGGAGGAGACATCGGCAACCGCCACGGCATTGGCGTCCGAGCAGACAACGAACAGCGTCTTTTCGTCGGCGGACATGGTTACGGCACTGGGAGTCATGCCGGCCGGTTGGCGTGGGGTCATCGAGAGATTGATGGACTCAATCAAACGCATCTCTTTGCTTTCGGTGACGCCCACTACGTAGGCGCGATTCGTGTTGCCGGCAGCGGCAAAGAGGCGATGGGTGTACGGATTGGCCTGTTGCGATTCGTTCTCTTCACTGGGCGGCGCATCAGGCTTTCTGCCGCTGACGACGAAGTCCGTCGTGTGCGGCGCGAGCCGGATACGTCCAATGGGCTCGCCTTTGTCGGAGTCGTATTGATAGATGGACCCATCGGCCCAACTGGAAACGAAGAACGACTTGCCGTCGGGATGGAAGCGGATTCGATAAGGCCGGCGGCCCGTTCGGAAGCGCTCGATGACGCGGCCGGATTGGGGGTTGATCACGACGACCATATCGCGGTAGAGCACCGATGCATAGATCATGCGCCCGTCGGGAGTGAACGCCAGATCGCCAACGAAATCCTGATGCGTTCTCCCCTGCTCCGGCACGACAACGAACGTGCGAGCCGGTGTGAGTCTTCCACCTGCGAAATCGAACTCAAACACGCTGGCCGTAGATCCGCCGCCGACGTACAACTTGCGGCCGTCCGGAGCGAAAGTGAGCCCCAGCCATCCATCTGCTACGCGCGTGCGCGACAGTTCCCGGCCGGTGGCGATCTCGATCACGCTTACCGAAGGAGGATTGTACCCGCCGTTCAGCACCAGCAAGTGCTTGCCGTCTCGCGAGACCACGCTCGACATGGGAAAAGTGTCGATATCTGTCTGCTTTCCGGCGGGCTGAACGGACCATCCGTTGGGCAGCAGGACGCTGCCGCCGGGCTGCGGACCAGTTTGCACGCGGGCGGCGGGCTGCGAAATCACGATGCCGGCAATGACGGCCACGGCTGCCAGAACGAGGGCTGCTTGTTTCATTCGAGAAATCTTTGTGCGATGGGGATTCGGCGTCCCATGCCGAACGCCTTTGTGGTTACTTTGAGCCCAGGGGCTGCCTGTTGCCGCTTGTACTCGTTGCGGTCCACTTTGTTGACGATTTCACGAACCAAGGACAGTGGCATCTGGAGCCCGTCGGCGATCTGCCGAGGCGAGAGTAGATCCTCGACATATCCCTTCAGGATGCAGTCCAGCACGTCGTACTCGGGCAGGGAATCGGTGTCCTTCTGATCAGGTCGCAACTCCGCCGACGGCGGCTTGACGAAGACATTCTCCGGAATCGCCCCGTTGTGCCGCTGATTGGCTATGCGCGACAACTTGTAGACCAGCGTTTTCGGAACGTCACTGATCACAGCCAGACCACCGCACATGTCGCCATAGAGCGTACAGTAGCCAACTGCGAGTTCGCTTTTGTTTCCAGTGGTCAGAACAAGCGAACCGAATTTGTTGGACAGCGCCATCAGCACCATTCCTCGCAGGCGCGACTGCAAGTTCTCTTCAGCCACATCCGCGGCTCTGCCGCCGAAGACCGGCTGGAGTGTCCTCACCATCGTTTCATAACCGTCCGAGATGGGGACGATCTCGAAGCGAATTCCCAGATTCCGCGCCATGTCACGGGCGTCAGTCACACTGTGGCCGGAGGAGAACGGTCCTGGCATGCCGACGCCAAGCACATTCTCCCTGCCCACAGCATCCACTGCGACAGCGGCTGTCAACGAGGAATCGATGCCTCCGCTCAGTCCGATGATGACGCTATGGAATCCACATTTGCGGATATAGTCGCGTGTTCCCAGGACCAGAGCTTCATAAACGGCTTCATCCTCATCGGCGAAGTTGGCATGTAGGGCGGATGCCGAAGGCGTGGCGTCGAGATCGACAATCACAATATCGTCACGGAACGATGCCGCCTCGGCAATGGGCTCGCCGTTGGCGTTCAAAGCGAAGCTAGTGCCGTCGAACACAAGCTGATCGTTGCCGCCCACTTGGTTCACGTAGACTACAGGGGTGTTCCTGGAGCGCGCCGTCATGGCGAAGATTTCCCGGCGCAGCTCACGCTTGCCCATGTGATAGGGAGATGCGTTGATGCTGATGAGCACCTCTGCCCCCGCTTGCATCAATTCCTCCACCGGGTCGCGTTCGTACAGTTGGCGCGACCAGTATTGCTTGTCGTTCCAGGCGTCCTCGCAAATTGTGAGGGCGATCCTTCGTCCTTTCCATGTCCAGATCTCTTGGTGCTCGGCCGACTCGAAGTAGCGTGCTTCATCGAACACGTCGTCGGTGGGACGCA
>JAEUQG010000396.1 GCA_016789755.1 Bryobacterales bacterium | reverse complement strand
CTTTGGAGCCGGCGTAGTAGAGATTGTCGGCGATACGGTGCGGATCGTAGGGTTCGTTCCAATCGCTCTGCGCCGGCAGAATGCAGGCCAGCGCCAGAAAGGCAGCGGAAAGCCGAAAGGTCATTCGCTCATTATACGTGCGCGCGCCCCAAGCCTTTAGCCGCTACGCCCGGTTGATGAGACTGGCCACATAGCCGCCTCCGAACCCATTGTCGATGTTGACGACGGTCACGTTGCTGGCGCAACTGTTCAGCATCCCGAGAAGCGCCGCCAGTCCGTTGAAACTCGCGCCGTAGCCGATGCTGGTGGGCACGGCGATGACCGGGCACGCCACCAGTCCGCCCACGGCGCTGGGCAGCGCGCCTTCCATGCCGGCCACCACCACGCACACCTTTGCCTCACGCAATTTGTCCAGGTTATGCATCAGACGGTGAATGCCGGCGACGCCCACATCGTGTATCGAGATCACGTCGTTTCCCATCGTCTCGGCGGTGACTTGCGCCTCCTCGGCAACGGGGATATCGCTCGTTCCTGCGCACACCACGGCGAGTTTGCCCTTACCGCGCATCGTTCGGTCGCGCCAAAGCCGGAACGCACCGCTCAGCGGAAAATGCTCGCCTTCCGGAAAGCGCCTCTGCAACAAATCGGCGGCCGCGGGCTCAGCCCTTGTCACCAGCAGATTCGAAGTGCCGTGCTCCATCAGTTTCTCGGCGATCGCCAGCACATGTTGCGGCGCCTTACCCTTCCCAAAGATCACCTCCGGCGCCCCGTTTCGAATGGCGCGGTGGTGGTCCACCTTGGCAAATCCCAGGTCCTCGAAGGGCATATGGCGCAGCCGCTCGAGCGCTGCGTCTACATCTACTCCGCCCCCTTTCACTTGCTCCAGCAATAAACGTAATTGTTCCTGATCCATTTTCAGAAGCTGAGCTTCACACCTTTCCGCAAACCGTACTTCCCCGCCATGCCCGCCGCCAGTTCCAATACGAACTGCGACTCCTCCGTACCGCCAAAGTGCGGACAACGCACCGGATCCGTTTCCGTGCAGGCGGGCGTGTTGGCTGCAATTTCCACGATCGTGTGGTCCTTGTCCATCCAAATAATGTCGAGCGGCACTTTCACGTTGTGCATCCAATAAGAGAACCTGCCCGGTCTGGAGTGAACGAACAGCAGCCCGCGGTCCGCGGCCAGCGGCGGGCGAAACATCATCCCGCTCATCATGTCTTCGCGCCGCGTCAACACCTCCGCCTGCACGATCTCTCCGCGGGGCATGGCGATTTGCCGTAAGTTGATTGCATCGATGTTAGTTTCGGGTCCGCCGCAGCCGGCCAAGAGCAGGCAGCCGGTAACCCAGATGAGAACACGTACCAGCATGAAATAAAATGGTAACAGCCTTCGGTACTCCACCTGAAATGGATTCTTTCCTCACACGCGTGCGCTTGACGCTCGACATGATCAAATTCGAGCATTCCGTGTTCGCTTTGCCGTTCGCCCTCACGGGTGCGTTGCTGGCATGGCGCGACGCCGGCTTTCCCGCCGGCGAGTTCGGAACAAAATTGGCATGGATTGTTTTGGCCATGGTAGGGGCGCGCTCCGCGGCGATGGCCTTCAACCGCCTCTTGGACGCCTCCATCGACGCCCGTAATCCGCGCACCAGCACCCGCCATATCCCGGCGGGCCTGTTGAGCAAGCGGTTCGCCTGGGGATTCACACTCGTATCGGCCGCGGCATTTTTCGCCGCCTCGGCGGCGCTCAATCCGCTCTGCCTCAAGCTATCGCCCCTTGCACTCGCCGTTGTTCTGTTTTACTCAGTCACGAAGCGGTTCACTGCATTCTCGCACCTGGTGCTTGGCTTCGCCCTCGGCATCGCACCTGCGGCCGCCTGGATCGCGCTGCGGGGAACGCTCGACACGCGCATCGTCTGGCTCACCGCCGCTGTCACCCTTTGGACGGCCGGCTTCGACATCATCTACGCCTGCCAGGATTACGAGTTTGATCGCAATGCCGAATTGTTCAGTATCCCGCGAAGGTTCGGAGTCGGAGGGGCGCTGACGATCTCGCGCCTGTTTCATGCGGCGATGATCATCGCACTCGCCGGTC
>JAEUQG010000352.1 GCA_016789755.1 Bryobacterales bacterium | reverse complement strand
GCGGGTGACGCTGGGGCAGGAGAGCGTGGCGGTGACAGCGGCGCAGGCCGATCCCGTAGAGGAGGGGGTGCACCTGGTGCGCTTCGTGGTTCCTGCCGGAACGCCGGAAGGCTGCTACGTTCCGTTGCGCCTTCACACGGGGGTGAGGGCATCGAACCTGACGACGCTGCCGGTGGCGGCGAGCGGCCCGTGCCCGCACCGGCTGAGGCTGACCGAGGCGGAGATGGCGCGGCTCGATGCGGGAGAGAAGATCGCTGTGGGGGAACTGCTGCTGCGGGTGTCGCACCCGGCGGAGAGCAGCGATATCGCGCAGTTTCTAGTGCGCGGGGCGGATGCGGAGTTGGTGGCGGAGTTGAGCGGGGTGGACGGGCCGGTTGTGACGGCGTGCAGCCTGTCGGGCGATTACGCAAATGAAGACCGCGCGGCGAGGCAGCCGTTGAACCGTTTCTACGATCTGCTGCGTACGGGAGCGGTGACGGGAGAAGGGCCCGGTGGGGAGCAGATTTCGATCTCGGCGGTGAATACGGCGGAGGGGCCTCCGGTGCGGGCGCTGGCGGCGGGGGAGTGGCGGCTGCGCGTGGCGGGCGGAGCGCAGGTGGCGCCGTTTGAGGCTCGCTTTCAGGCCCCTGCGGCGTGGAAGCCGGAGGTCACCGGACCGGTGTTCGGGTTGGGCGAAGGCGAGGCGATCGAGATGCGGTGGGATGCATCGGGGATGGAGAACGACGTGGTCACGGTTGCGTTGACGGAAGCAAGGCGGCACAGGCTGATGTGCGAAGCACCGGCTTCGGGGGGCGTGCTGCGGATGGAGGCGGGACAACTGGCGGGATGGCCCGCAGGCGTTCATCCGGACCGGCTGGTGTTGACGGTGCAGGGACAGGCGGCGACCCTGCAACCCTTCCGGTTCCCGCTGGCGGATGGGGGAGAGGGCGTCGGGTTGGTGCGCGTGGCCGTGAGCGAGGTGACTTTCAGCGAGTAAGCAGCTATGTGGACAGGGCTGCGCCGCGCCAGCGCGCGAGCAACGCCGGGAAGCGGCCCTCGAGAATGCTCTGGCGGACCTCAATCATGATGTCGAGATACCAGCGGATATTGTGGATCGTGCCGAGCGTGCAATAGAGCATTTCGCCGGCCTGGAAGAGGTGGCGGAGGTAGGCTCGGGAGAAGTGGCGGCAGGTGTAGCAGCGGCAATCGGGGTCGAGCGGGCCGGGGTCCTCGCGGTATTGGGCCTGCTTGATGATGAGCTTGCCGGCGCGGGTGAAGAGGCAGCCGTTGCGGGCGTTGCGCGAGGGCAGAACGCAATCCATCATGTCGATGCCGAGGGCTACGTATTCAGGGAGTTCTTCCGGCATGCCGACGCCCATGACGTAACGGGGACGGTCGCGGGGAAGGATCTCGGCCGAGACGGCGGCCATTTCCAGGGAGAGGGGGCGGGGTTCGCCGACGGACAAGCCTCCGATGGCGTAGCCCGGGGCATCGAGTGGGAGCAGGCGCTCGGCGCACTGGCGGCGGAGGTCGGGGAACATGGAACCCTGAACGATGGGGAACAGGGCGGTGCGATCCTGATCGAGGGTACGGTAGTGGGCGTAGGCTTCGGCGGCCCAGCGCAAGGTGCGCTCCATGGAACGCCGGGCCGGTTCGTGGGCGGCGGGATATTCCAGGCACTCATCGAGGACCATGGCGATGTCGCTGCCGAGGGCAACCTGGACATCGACGGTGGAGGCGGGCGTGAACATGTGGCGGTCGCCGTTGAGGTGGGACTGGAAGAGGACGCCGTGCTCGGTGACTTTGCGCAGACCGGAGAGGCTGAAGACCTGGAATCCGCCGGAATCGGTGAGGATGGCGTGGGGCCAGTTCATGAACTGGTGGAGGCCGCCGAGTTGGCGGATGAGTTGATGGCCGGGGCGGAGATAGAGGTGGTAGGTGTTGGAGAGGATGATCTGGGCGCGCAGTTCCTGAAGCTGATCGGAGGTGACGCCTTTGACGGTGGCCTGTGTACCGACGGGCATGAAGACGGGGGTTTCAACGGGGCCGTGGGGAGTGTGGAGAATGCCCGCGCGGGCGCCGGTGGCGGGGCAGGTGGCTTGGATTTCAAAGTGAACGGGAGGCAATCTTTGATTTTAGCGTGCCGGTGACCGAGCGCCGGCGGCGCGGAGTTTGGCCGCGGTTTCGGAGGATGAATGCCGGATAGCGGTGGTGTGCTGCAACGGAGTGAGTTTGAGCCCGTCGATGTGGTTGGGGTTGGCGCCCAATTCGAGTAGAACGCCGGCGGCGGTGGATTTGTGTTGGAGCGCGGCCCAGGAGAGAGGGGTCATTTTCATGGGGTCGAGCGAATCGGCTTTGGCGCCGTGGCGGACGAGGGCGCGCATCATGGCCTCGTGTTCGAACAAGGACGCCGATTCAAACGGCCGTACGGGTATGAAGCCAAGCACGGTCGAAGGCTGTTCGGGCGATGCTCCGTGCTTGAGGAGAATTTCCGCCATGGCCACATCGCCGTGCATGGCGGTGAACGTGAGCGGGGTCAGCGGAAAGCGTTTGCCGGCGCCGGGCTTGGTTTCCGCACCCCTGGCAAGCAGCAGGCGCAGTGTTTCGGCATTGCCGGGATACTGGGCGGCGGCGGTGAGGGCATCGAAGCCGGATTTGGCGCGCGCTTTGACGTCGGCGCCGCGGTCGAGCAATGCCTTGACCAGC
Source organism: Bryobacterales bacterium (assembly GCA_016789755.1). GTDB lineage: Bacteria > Acidobacteriota > Terriglobia > Bryobacterales > Bryobacteraceae > CADEFT01. Next base: position 3,492 of record JAEUQG010000352.1, on the reverse strand, counting down.
GCCGGGTCGTGCGCGGCCAGCATCAACGCCGTGGTTCCGCCGGAAGTGGATGGTTTGGGATCGGTGAGCGATTCCATCCAGGGGGCGGCATCTTTGGGCAGGGCGGAGGTGACGGGAAGCGGTGCTTTGGGGCTGCGCGGCAGCGTAGCCGCTAGAGCCATCACGGCCCATGCGGTGGCGGCGCAGGACAGGAACTGGTTGCGGGCGTGGGGGAATCCGCTGTCGAAGTAAGGAGGGCTGATGGGCGCCTGGGTGTGAATACGGGTTTCGGCCAGCCACGATCCGTCGGCTTTTTGGGTACGGAGCAGGTAGTCGATGGCTTTGGGCGCCTGGAGGCCCGCGGCATGGCGAAGCGCAAAGGAGGCTTGCGCGGTGGAGTAGGGGTCGCTGGGCAGCCCCGGTTCCTGACTCCATCCGCCGTCGGCGTTCGCGAGTGCGAGTAGTTGGCTGGCGGCCCTTTTGCGCTCGGCTTCGGGTGCGGCGGTCCAGAGCAGGCCGAGCAGCCGGTAGGTGTGATCCTCCATAGAGTGTGGCTTGGTTTGGAGCAGCCACTGACGCGCGCGGCCGAGTGTGGGTTGTGGAGACGGGGCGTACAAGGAAACGGCTCTTGCGGAAAGGGCGGTAGAGGTGAACTTGCTGCTGGAAGCGGGGGGCCTGCCGTCGGATAGAGCCCAGCTTCCGTCCGGCTTCTGCCAGCGGGCCAGGCGGCGGGCGGCAATCCGGGTGGTGAGGCTCGGCTTGACTCCCGCGGCATGGGCAGCAGTGAGTTCGTGACCGTCGGTGATACCGGGATCGATGGCCATCGGATACTGGACAGCGTTATCGGTCGAGGAGTAGAGTTTGGCGAAAATGGCGTTGGAAGCGGCCTGGGCGGCGGCTTCGTCGATGGCGATGCCGTGCTCCCTGGCGACGCCAAGGGCAATGACGGGCAGAGTCTGATGATGGCAGGAGACGCAGTCCTGCTTCCACTGGTTCATCGCCTGTTGCAGCAGCTTCACCGAACGCCCCGCCGCCACGCGCACATCGGCTTCGGCGCCGAAGCCCATCGACGCCAGCAGGATACCCGGCAGAAAGAACATTGCCGCTTATTGTACAGCAACCTTCTCGGCGATGGCGGAGACGGCGGCGAGGGTGGCGGCGGGTTGCGTGAGATCGAGGCCTGGCTGGTCGATGACGCCGAGTTTTCGATCCGTCCGGGCGTCGATGAGGAAGGCGGTGACGCGCGAACCCTGGGGCTCCTGGCGGACGGAGACGAGCAGTGCGCGGCGGGCGCCGAGTTCGCCGGCGATGCGCGGGGTGGTCCAATCGCCGTGGCGGAAACGCTGCAGGGCGGGCCAGGCGATGACGGGGGCGTGGTGGCGCGTGGCAAGTTCGGCGGCGACGCGTTCGGCGAGATCCTCGTCGTAGGGGGTGACAGGGAAAGATTCGGCCTTCCACACCCAACGGGCGGGCAGAACGACGAGCATGTTCGGATCGCGGGGCTGGAAGCGGACATAGAGCAGCACGAGAATGACGGCCGCGGCTGCGATGCCAAGGGCGGCCAGCCACCAGCGCCTTGGGGTTTCCGGGGCGGAGGGGAGGACGAATTCGGGCGTGTAGGCGCCTTTGGGGAACTCGATGCGGATGGGGTCCGAGGCGCCGGGGCCGGCGTAGTATTCGTCGAGTTTGCGGCGCAGGCGGCGCGCTTCGACACGGACGATGGGATCGGTGCGGGGGTCGTAGTCGTGGTTGCGGTCGAAGACCTCGCGGCCGAGGAGATACTCCTTGATCTGGCCGGCTTCGCCGTTCAGTTTGGCCTCCACGGTGAAGCGGAGAAATCGGCAGAGGCGCTCGGATTGGAGAAAAATGCCGCTCGATACGATGCGGTCTACTTGTTGGCGGACGAGATCGGGCGTGCCGGCCATGTTTCGACTGTGCCATGGGCGGCCACGCCATTTCAATCGCTTACGGTGCGAAAACAAGGTAAGCTTACGGTAATCTAGCGGCCCGATACTGGCGTTGCGGCGGCGAGCGGGCGGAGCCTGGGAGGCAAGGAGATTCTTTCCACATGAAGCTAAGAATTTTGACTGCGATTCTGGGACTGGCTGCCGCGGCGATGGCCGGGCCGCCGCTGATTTGCGAGCGGATCGAGATCGGCACGGCGCAATCGCTGCCGTGGCGCAATGGGAACGGATGGGACGGGACGGAGAAGTCGTACGATGTCTCGAAGCTGACCGGCGATGTTCTGCGGCTGCTGACCGCGTCGATGCCGGTGACGGTGCGGATGGAGACGTTGCGCCGGGCGGCGATCTATGCGGCGCGGCATGAGAGTGCGGCAGAGCAGTTGAGCGCGCGGCTGCTGGCGCGGGTGGCCGACGGTGCGGCTGCCGGAAGGCAGGACCCGCTGGCGTGGTTCGATGCCGGCTACTTCACGGAAGCGTTGCGGCAGGTGACCTTTGTGTATCGCTACGACATGTTGACGGCCGCGGAGAAGGCGCAGTGGAAGCTGCGCGGGGAAAAGTTGGGGTTGGACGGCCGAGGGTGGATCGGGAAGGCGATTCAACTGGGAGGCAAAGGGATGGAGCAGGCGGTGGCGAAGATCGAAGATTACCGGCAGGCGGATTTGAAACACCACAAGCAAGTCGCGGCCAAATAGTGTAGATTGCATCCATGCAGTCATGGATGCTTCCGGCATGGATGCTGGCGGCGAGCTCGTTCGCTCCGTGGACGGCGGGTGTGAAAGTAAGCCCGCTGGTTGCGGGGGCGGCTCGTCATAGCATCCATGCCTATTTCAATACTTCGCCCGAGAGTCCGGATGGGCGGTGGGTGCTGTTTTTTACATCGCGGGCGCCGGATGGGCATTCGGGGGAAGTGCGGATTCGCGAGCGGGCGACGGGCGTGGAGCGGGTGCTGGCGGCCAATGTGACCACGGAAGATGCGCACCGGGCGGCATGCCAGCAGTGGGTTTCGGACGGGAAGAGCGTGGTGTTCCACGATCTGCGGGACGGCCATTGGGTGGTGGTGGCGGTGGATGTGGCAAGCGGCGCGCAACGCCTGCTGGGGCGTGACCGGATGGTGGGCTGGGGGACTCCAGGGGGCGACGTGGTTCCGATGTACGGCCCGCACTGGGATGCGAAGGCGCTTCGCGATCTCGAGTTGGTGGATGTACGCGACGGGCGGGTGAAGACGGCGCTGCGGGCGGCGGATGTGCGGCGCCGGTACGGCGATGAGGTCGCGGCGCGCTTCGGGGATCGGGCCATCTCGGTGTTTTTTCCGATTCTGAGTCCCGATGGGCGGCGCGTGGTATTCAAACTGGCCACGCCGTCGGGGGGCGATTTCCGGAGTAAAGCGGCCAGCGACCGGGAAACTCTGTTGGGATATGACCTGGCTGAGAACAGATTTCTATTTTTTCGGGCGAAATGGGGACATCCGGCATGGCGCCCGGATTCGCGGCGGCTCATCAACGTGCCGAATCTGACGATCGATGCGGAAAGCGGAGGCGAGAGCGGGATC
>JAEUQG010000312.1 GCA_016789755.1 Bryobacterales bacterium | reverse complement strand
GCCGTAGATAAGCCATACTTTGCGTCCCGCGTAGTATTTCTGCAGATGCGCGGCGAGCACGCGCACGCCGGCGGGATTGTGGGCCCCATCGAGAATAACGTCGGGGCGCGAGGCCACTTTTTCCAAGCGGCCGGGCCAGCGTACGCCGGCGATCCCTTCCCGGATGTACTGCTCCGGTATCCCTAGTTGCCGGAGCACCGTCACGGCGGTTAGCAGATTCTGCGCCTGATGTTCGCCAGGCAAGGGGCAGCGATAGACGCCGCCGCCGGCCGTCACCGTGATACTTTCGGCGCTGCCGCTGACGTCGTGTGCGATGTCCGCTACACGCAGCAAGGGGCAGCCTAACTCGTCCGCGCGGCGGCGTACAACGGCTTCCGCGTCGGCGCGCTGGGGCGCCAGAACTACGGGCACTCCCGATTTCAGGATGCCGGCTTTTTCTCCGGCGATGGCCTCGATGGTTTTTCCGAGGAACGCTTCGTGATCGTAATCGATGGGGGTAATGACGGTGATTTGCGGAGATACGACATTGGTGGCGTCGAGCCGTCCTCCGAGGCCGGTCTCCAATACCACCCACTCGACGGCGCGCTGGCGGAAGAGGAGAAAGGCCATGGCGGTGACGGTTTCGAAATAGGTGGGGTGATGGGCGATGGCGCCGGCGGCGAGCATCGCCTCCGCGGTTTCGTGGACGGCATCGAAGGCAGCAGCGAACTCCGCGGCCGAAACCGGCGCGCCATCGATGCGAATGCGTTCGGTGGGCTCGATGAGGTGCGGCGAAGTGTAGAGGCCGGTGCGGAGGCCGGCGGCGCGAAGGGCACTTGCGAGCATGGCGCAGGTCGACCCCTTGCCGTTGGTGCCAGCAACATGGATGAACTTGGCACAACGTTCGGGATGCCCCATCTGCCCGATCACGGCCCGGACGGTTTCCAGCCCGAACTTCACGGCCTTGATTTCGTTGCCCAGCGAGTAGAGGAACCGGACCGAATCCGGATAGCTCTTCATCCTTCGCGGTGCTGATCGGAGTGTGTACAGCCGTATTTGGCCGGCGCGCGCCCGCCCTTGTTCAATTCGCGGAATCCGATTTCGGTGGCGTAGTAAATACGGCTGGTCAACTGCTTGGCCATGCGGAAGAAGCGGTGGCCGGATTCGAGGGAAGCATCGCCGCCGCGGTCTAAGGTTTCCAGAACCGCGGTCTGCTGCGCGGAGGTGCATTTGACGAACGGCGCCTTGTGCTGCCGGATGGCGAATCCGTCGAGAAAAGCCAAGCCATCGAGGAAACGGTCGCGGTCGGTTGCGGCGCCGTCGGCGAGCAGCAGATCGATGTAGCGGTTCACCTGCGCCGCTTTCGCCCCGGGCGTGTCGGTGGCGGGGATGATGAGTTCCGTGAGGGCAATGACCGTCTCGTTCTGGTGGGCGTCGAGCACCTTCGGCTTCCAGGCCGCTGTCTGCGACAGGGCCGGCAGGGCGCCAGCCGCGGACGCGGTGATGCGGATCAATTCACGGCGATTCATAGCGATTTCATCATCGTAGCACTAGGCCATCGCCCCCGCTCCAGGATGCTTCCTGGGCGATGGCATCGGAGGTTTTCACGAAGGCGCAGTAATCCACGGTGACGGAAGACCTGGCGGGAATCCAGCGGAAGGCGGCTTCGCCGAAGAGGGAACCGCGCTCAATCATTTGCCGCCGCGATTCGGGCATTGGGGAGACGCCGAACTCCATACCGCGCGTGATCTCCCGATTGTTCCACGGAGCGACATCGCGGGCGCAATTTTCCTCCCAGAGGCCCATCCAGGGGAAATCGCTGCGCTTCCACACATAGCCGCAGAGGACTTTCGATGAAGGGGCCCAAGCTAGGAAGTAGGCCTGATCGTGGGATGGATCCATGAGATGAGTGGTGAATCCGCCACTGCGTTCGGCGGCCGGATAGGTGCGCAGATCCATGGTTCCGCCGCGTTTCAGCGGTACGTGGGGCCAATTGAATTCGGCGGCGGGAAGGTAAGGACCGAGATCGCCGGCGAAATCGGCTTCGTAGACTTTGGAGCGCGTGGCGGAGACGCGGAATTCGGTCTCACCTCGCGCCACGAACGGAGCGCCCAGGGACACGTGCTGCGTCCACGCAGTGGGCTTGTCCACGGCCATGAGGTTGGTGAGGGTTTCGCGAATCGCGGCCACGCATCCATGGAGGCGGATGCGCCGCTCAAAGGCCAACTGCGCTTGGGGAAACCCGGCGCTCTGGATCAACTCGCCGTTCTCCACGTGGATGCGGTAAGGAACGATTGAGCCTTCGCCATGCGGTGTGAGGCCGGCCTTGGCCTCTTCCGGCGAAGTGCCGCCGAAAATATCGACGCACAGGTTGTGCCCGGCGATGCCCGCCAGCAGTTTGCTCTCATCATGCGAGCCGTACAGCGAAGCATGTGTGCGGCTGTCGAACTGCGATGGCTCGAGAGAAGGCCAGTGCGGCGTCCACATCGGGTTGACGCCCGAGGATTTTTCACAAAGCTCGGCGATGTGGCCGCCTTCCACCAGGACGGTCACCCGGATCCGATCGTTCTCGAGCGAAACCGCCCGTCTGCCGCGATAAGTCGTGTCTGCCATGATGCAATCGCCAATATAATCAAATCGGGACCTGCGATGCACGTTATCTTTCTGCTGGCGATGCTTTGGGTGGAGCCGTTTTGGGAGACGAAAGCTCCCAAGGAATGGAACGACGAAGACCTGCTGGAGATGTTCCACAATTCTCCTTGGGCGCAATCGACGCAGTTCCAGAACACGATTCCGATAGCCGTGTATCTGGCCACGGCGAAACCGATGCGGGACGCGGAGGAAGAAGCGATCCGGCGCTACACGAGCAAGCAACCGGGCAGCCAGCCGCCGGACATGGGCGCGCGCAATGAGTACCTGGCGTATCTGGAAGAGAACCCCGGCAAGTCGATCGTGCTGGCGATTCGGGAACCCGATGTGACGGCACTTGCCGAGGCCGAAGAGACGAGGCGGATGGAAAAGGAGTCGCAACTGAAAGCGGGAGGGAAGAAGTATCGAATGACCGGCTATTTTCCTCCGGCGGGTGCGGATCCCGTACTTCGATTGGTGTTCCCGCGGCCGCCGGCGCAGGTGAAGGAACTGGCGTTTGACATTTACATCCCCGGCATCACGGGGCCGTACCGGCAGGCTTCCTTCCGGCTGAAGGACCTGAACTACCGGGGCCGGCCGGAATACTAATTTCCAGCGTGGCAGGCGACGCAACTGGACACCTGCGCGAGGCGGTCGATGCGATGGTTTTGGGGGCGAAAAGGAGTCATCCCGGCGTGGCACATGGAGCATTCCCATTTCGTTTCGAGCGCCTTTGCATGAACGCGATCGAAGTGCCAATAGCCTTTTCGGCCGAGGGCCACCTGCTTTTCCAAAGGGTGACAGCCGGAGCAGGCGCCGGGTTTTCCGACACTGCTATCCGTTTCCGTGGAGACGGGCGATGTGGGCTCTCGCGGAGATGCGGGAGCAAGCGCTTTGCCGAGCAATCGTCCCTGCAAGATGGACGGGCCGAGGAAGGTGCCTTCCAAACCGGCCTTGCCATTGATGCCGCCGAAGCCCGCCACCTCGCCGACGGCGTATAAGCCTGGGATCGGCGTGCGCGACGAATCGAGGACTCTGCTTTGGCGATCGGTGGCCAGCCCGCCCATGCTCTTGCGTGTCAGGGGAAACAACGGAATCGCATAGAACGGAGGTTGCTTGACGGCGAGGATGGGCGGTCTTCCGGAAGGCTGTCTGGCGGGCGGATTGGCATGATCGAATCTGCCGTAGTCTTCGTCGACGCCGGAGTCGATCGAACGGTTAAAGCGGGCCACGCCGCGTTCCAGCCCATCGACGGAAATGCCCGACAGTCGCGCCAACCCGGCGAGGGTGGCAGCCTTGTGCACCAGCCGTGGATTGCCGAAGATCTCGCGCTCGACGCGATTCCAGTCGGCCCAATCGGTTCCCGCCACCACTGTGTGTTTTTTCGCTGCCTCATCGAAGACGAGCCAGGCACGGGCGCCCGGTTGTTGGACCATGGCGGGAAAGGCAAACTTTTCTCCCGACACTTCGCGATGGAAGCGCGCGCCATTGCGGTTGACCATGATGCCGGCGCGGTTGATGACGCTGAGTCCGCGTTTCGATGCGGGATAGCGGGGATCGGGCACGCCCCGCGCATAGAGCCACATATGATCCATGCGTTCTTCGGCGGCGCCGGCGGCCTTTGCCAAAGCGTGTCCGCCGCCGGTGGCGTGAATCCCACCGCCGATGAGGATTGTCTCCGGCACGGCCAAGCCACGCGGCCAGTGCTTCTTCACGAGTTCGATGTTGCCTTGAAACCCGCCCGTTGCGAGGACGATGGCTGGCGCTTCCCACTTGAGCACGCGTCCCGTGCGTTCGTGGGCGCCTTCCACTCCGACGACCCGTCCATCGCGGCGCAGGAGAGCGGTCACCTTGATATGCCAGGCGAATTCGACGCGCCCGGTCATCAGACACTCGCGGTAGATGGGCGCCACCACGCCGAATCCGCGCTGGGAGTTTTCGTGAAACCGCGCCACGGAGTTGCCTGGGGTGAAGCGGACGAAGGTAAACTTCACGCCCATTGCCGTCATCCAGTCGTGGACATCGGGTAAGGACCGGGCGGCATACAGCCTTGCCCAGTGTTCGTCGGCGTCTTCACCCCAAGTTGTGAAATCGCGAAATGCCAGTTCAGGGGAATCCTGAATGCCCTGCGCCTTCTGCACGGGAGTCGCCACAAGGAACAAGCCGCCTTCGGAGGCCACGGCATGCCCGCCGAAAACCGATGACTGGTCCACAACCAGGACGCGAGCTCCGTTGCGCGCGGCTTCGAGGGCGGTGGTCAGGCCGCCGATCCCCGCGCCCACGATGAGAACATCGGGGGGCGCCGCTGCCTGGCAGGCAAGCACACCGCAAGCCAAAAAAACTCTGCAAACCCACATAGGCGTAGGTTACTACTCATGCCGCAAAGCCCGTAGCGGATCGAGTTGCGCGGCGCGGCGCGCGGGAAGATAGCATGCCGACAAGGCGATGGACAGCAACAGCAAAGGGGCCGCGATGAAGGTCAGCGAATCTGTCGAGCTGATTCCGTACAGAAAGCCGGCGGCCATGCGGGCGAGCGCAGCAGCCAAAGCCAAGCCAGCGGCGGCGCCGAGCGAGGTGAGCAGCAAACCTTCGCGCAGAATGGAGAGCAAGACAAGGCCCGGCCGCGCGCCGAGCGCCATGCGGATGCCGATCTCTTTCGTCCTGCGGGCGACGGAGAAACCGATTACTCCGGTAAGTCCGGCCGCGGCGATCACTACCCCGATGGCCCCTGCCAAGCCGAATAACCAAGCCGTGAGCCGGGCCATGGTGAGCGCGCGCTCCACTTGCTGCTCCATGGACCGCACTTGAAACACGGCGACGGCTTGGTCGATCCGGCGGATCTGCTCCCGCACAGTAGCGGCGAAGGCGAGCGGCTCGCCGGCGGTGCGTACCAGCAACGTCATGCCGGACATCGTGCTTCCACGCATCTCACGGGCGATGGGGAAGTACAGACAGTTCCGCGCATCCTCTCCGATGGTGCGCGACTTCGAGTCTGCAACCACGGCGGCGATGCGCAGGCGGCGGCCCTGATAGCGCAAGTAGCGGCCGAGGGCATTTCCGCCGGCAAACGCGCGACCGGCCAGGGTGCGGTTCACGATCACGATATCCTCGGATGGCGCGCCGCGAGGGAAATCCTCGCCTTGCAGGAAGCGAATACCGAGCGTGTCGAAGTAGCCGTGGGAAACGGAATAGATCTCGGCGTGCGCTCTCGCCCCCTCCCCTCCATCTTCGGTTTCCGGCTCGAACGCATTCTGCGTTCCTTCCAGGTTGAGGGGCACGGTGCTGCCGAGCGCGACGGAGCGAACTCCAGGCAAGGCTTCCACGGAGGCTACGATGCGGTCCACAAGGGCTTCGGCCATTGGCGGGGTGTAACCGTGGAGCGAGGGGTCGAAGGAGGCGAGCAGCAGGTTGTTGCGTTCGAAGCCGAGGTCAATTCGATAGGCCGCCGAGACGCTGCGGAGGAACAATCCGGAACAAACGAGCAGGACCGTGCAGACAGCCACCTGCGCCACCACCAGTGCATTGCGCAGGGTGAAGCGCCGCGATTTCCCGAACCACTCAGCCTCTTCTTTCAAACCGCCGACCAGGCTCATCTTCGTTGCGCTGAGCGCGGGAGCAAGCCCGAAGACGACTCCCGTCGCCACAGAGAGGATGGCGGCGAAGAGCATGGCCCGTGTGTCCAATGCGAGAGTAAGATCGATGGGGGCTGAAAAGGGGAGTTGAGCCAAACTGAGGGTGGCAACGCCCCAGTGCGCGAGCACGTAGCCCAAGAGCCCGCCGGGCAGAGCCAAGAGCACGCTTTCGGTCAACAGTTGGCGCACCAGCCTTCCCCGCCCCGCTCCGATCGCCAAGCGCGTGGCGATTTCCCTGCGCCGCGCCGAGGAGCGGGCGAGCAACATGTTGGCGACGTTCGCACACGAAGTGAGATGGACCAATCCGGCGACAATCAAGAGCATCAAGAAAAAGACGCCGAGCATCACGCGGGCTCCGGGATTGACTCGGCCGGCCACCTGAAGATCGAAGCGGCGGTCTTTGTTGGTTTCCGGATAGGCGGAACTGAGACGCAAGCCGATGCCCTCCACCTCAGCGGAGGCTTCGGCCAAGCTTACGCCGTCCTGCAAGCGAGCCGTGGCCATCAACCATTGGCTGCCGCGGTCGTGCTTGTTTGCGGAGAAACCGCCCATAGCCTGTTCCTGCGAGAGGGGCACCCAGAAGTCCGCGTACAACATCGCCTCTGTGCCGCGAAAGCCAGGCTTCGTCACGCCGATCACCGTCATTTTCCGGCCGTTAATCACAGCCGGCTTGCCGACCAATTGCCGGTCGCCCGCGAATCGGGCCTGCCACAGCGAGTAGCTGAGCACTACGACGGGGGCTCCACCGGGACGGTCATCGGTTGCGGAGTCGAAGCCTCGCCCGATGGTGAAACCCGGGCGGGCCACATCGAAGTAATTCGCGGACACGACCATTCCCCAGTACCTTTGCGGATCGCCGGCGGCGGCAACGGTTCCCGGGGTGAGGCTGAAGATGGCAATGCCGCGTAGAGAGCGCGCCTCGCGCAGGTCTTCCACATCCGGGTACGAAAGCGATTGACCGCTTTTGCCGCGAACGATGTTCTTTCCGTAGAGGCTCACCGCGCACGAAGGCTCTTCCACGGGCAGGGTGCGCAAGAGGGCATGGTTGGCGACACCGAAGATCAACGCGCAGGCGGCGATTCCCAGTCCGGAAGACAGCGCGGCGACTACAGCCAAGCCGGGTTGACGCCGGAGAGAGCGCCCCGCGTAGAGGACATCTTGGGCCAGATCGCCGGCCCACCGCGCAATCCACATCTGCCGGGAATCCTCGCCGAACCTGATGCCGCTGCCGAACTGCCTGCGCGCGGCGGCCTCGGCATCCTTTCTGCTCATTCCGTCCTCTTGAAACTCATCCGCAAGCATCGCCAAATGGACATCCATTTCTTCGCGCAGCAGCCGTTCCCGCTCCGCGATTCGCAGCCAGTACCGCAGTCTACGCCACATCACGCCATCCCCATGACGCGGGCGATGGCTCCGGAGACCTCCCGGTAACTGGCCCGCTCGGCGGCGAGATGTTTCTTCCCATCCGCTGTCAGCTTGTAGAATCGAGCCCGCCGGCTGTTGGCCGACAAGCCCCACTCTCCATCGATCCATCCATTCCGTTCGAGCCGTTGGAGGGCCGGGTACAAGGACCCTTCCTCCACCTGCAGCACGTCACTCGAAAGTTGCTTGAGCAACTGGGCGATGGCGTAGCCATGCAGCGTGCCGCGCGTCAATACGTGAAGCACCATCATGTCCAAGGTGCCGGGGAGGAGGTCCTGTTTTCCCATAGACTATCTGAGTATACGCAAGAGACGGGCGGATGTTCCAGGAAAATATCGCCGCGGCGAAAAAATTCCGTTATCATTCCCTTGGATGCTTGGCGCCGCCACAATGATACTTTGCTGCGCAGCTCTTGCGGCGCAGGACGCTCCAGTACCGGCGCCGGGCACGTTCCTTGTGGCGAAGCGCTCCTTGGGGGATCCGAACTTCATCCAGACGGTGATCCTGGTGGTGCAGTACAGCAAGTCGAGTGCGATGGGTCTGGTGATCAACGATCCCTCCGATATCCCGATGTCGAAGCTCTTTTCGGGCATCAAGGGCGGCAAGGAGAATGCGAGCGTGCTGTACTTTGGGGGCCCGGTGCAGCGCACCGGAGCACAAGCGCTGCTTCGGGCGAAGGCGAAGCCGGACGAAGCCAGACACGTGTTCGAGGATGTTTACGTCACCGGCAGCAGTGCACTGCTGGAGAAGACGATCGAGTCGGGAGCGAAGCCCGACGCCTTCCGCGTCTATCTTGGTTATTCCGGCTGGGGACCGGGGCAACTCGACCGAGAGATTGAAGCCGGCGCATGGCATGTTGTGAAGGGAGATGCGGGTGCTGTGTTCGATGCAAACCCGGGGTCCGTTTGGGAGCGAATGATCCGCCGGGCGCAGGTGCGCTACGCGCTTCTCCGTTTTCGATAGACTGTCGGCATGCTGCGCACTCTGTCGATGCTTTTTCTGCCCGGGATTCTGCTGGCACAAGTGGAATCGGCCCGCTTGACCGGTGTGATCACGGATCCGACCGGCGCTGTGGTCACCGGAGCGAAGATCTCTTTCCTGCATGTCGCCACAGGCACCTCAGGTTCGGTGCAATCGAACGCCGAGGGGCGCTACTTCTCGCTTCCACTTCGCACGGGGGAATACCGTGTGGAGGTACAGGCAGACGGCTTCAAACGGACAGTGCGGAGCGGGGTGGTGCTAGAAATCCAGCAGACGGCGCAACTGGACCTTAGCCTGGAACTCGGTGTGACGGCGGAAACCGTGGATGTGACGGCGGATGCGCCGTTGCTGGCCACAACCGAAGCATCGCAAGGCCAAGTGATCAACAACAAGCGGATTGTCGATATGCCTTTGAACGGCCGCAACTACGTACAACTGGCGTTGCTCAGTGTAGGCGCGGTGGAAAGCACCAGCAACAGCCGCTTTACTACCTTCAGCGCGGCGGGCCAGCGCTCAGTGCAAAACAACTTCATGCTGGACGGCATCGACAACAACAACGTGCAACTGGCGGCGCAAGGCCGGCAGGCGGAGTCGGTGCAGCCTTCGGTCGACGCGATTCAGGAGTTCAAGATCTCCACCAACTCTTTTTCCGCCGAATATGGGCGCTCGACAGGAGCGGTGGTCAACGCTTCGATCAAGTCGGGGGCCAACGAAGTGCATGGCACGGTGTTCGAGTTTCTTCGCAACGAGAAGCTGGACGCGAAGAACTTTTTCGATTCGCCGGCATCGAAACGGCCGCCGTTCAAGCGCAACCAATACGGTTTCTCTTTGGGAGGCCCGATCGTGCGCAACAAGACTTTCTTTTTCGGCGATTACGAATGGACGGACGTTCGCGAGTCACGCACCGCGAACAATACGATCCCCACGCTGGCGATGAGGGCGGGCGATTTCAGCGCTTTCCGCAACATTGTTCACGATCCGGCCACGTACAACGCGCAGACGCGCACACGGCAGCCGTTCGCGGGCAACCGTATTCCGGAAAGCCGTTTCGACCGAGTCGCACGCCAAGCCATCGCCTGGTATCCGGCGCCGCAGAACGACAGCATCACCCAGAACTATCTGGCCAATCCGCCCAACATCTCCGACACGGGGCGCGGGGACATTCGCATCGACCACAGCTTCAACGAGAAGGACACGATCTATTTCCGTTACAGCCGGCAGAGTTATCTCGAACCGTCTTCGCCGAGCCTGCCCCCACCGGCCTTCGGCAGCGACTCCACCGACTTCCGCAACGCGGGAACCAATACAGGATTTGTGTGGAGTCATACCTGGTCGCCACGGCTGCTCACTACATCGCGTATCGGATGGAACCGGCTGTTTACGAACGAGCAGCCGGCGACGGATACGAACGCGAATGCGACGCTTGGTCTGCGTGGAGTCGACAGCACCACGCCGGGCGCGCCGCGGTTCAATATTTCCGACGTTACCGGTCTTGGTATCGGGGCAAATCTGCCAAACCTCAACGATTCTCAAACGCGTCAACTAGTGAGCGACACCACGTTCCTTGCCGGTTCGCACAGCCTCAAGTTCGGCGCTAACATCTCGTGGCTGCAGGCCTTCATCACGAATCCCAAGGAAGGTCTGGGTGTGTTTGCATTCAACGGCAATTTCACGCGCAATCCGGCGAACTCGACGGGAGGCAATCCGACGGCCGATTTCCTGCTCGGCATGTCCAATCAAACGGATATCGCCAATCCTGTGTATTCGAATCTGCGTTCGCCGTTCTATCAGTTCTACGTGCAGGACGAATGGCGCGCGGGGCGCAAACTGAGCCTTTCGCTGGGCCTGCGCTATGAACTGAACGGCAACTGGGTGGAGACGCGCAACATGCTATCCAACTACGATATTGACGATGGCGCGGCGCTAAAGCCGATCATTGTCGCCAAGGATGGGGACCGTCTTTCAAGGGCGCTGATCCGGGACGATAAGAACAACTTCGCGCCCCGGTTGGGATTCGCATATTCGGCCAGCTCGAAGACGGTGGTGCGAGGCGCGTTTGGCCTGTTCATCGGCAATTACGAAGGCACAGGAGGAGGCCGGTTCATGCTGGGCAATCCGCCGAATACGATCAGCGTGCGTCTGACGACGGATTCGATTACGCCGGCATTCACGCTACAGAACGGCGTGCCGGCCGGATCGCTCGACCCGCGTAACGTGACGAACCTGCGGCTGTCGTCGTTCCAGACGAATCCGAAATGGCCCACCGCCATGCAGTGGAACCTGAACATCCAACGCCAGATCGGCGCCGACTTTGTTTGGGAAGTGGGGTATTACGCCGCCAAGTCGACGCACCTGCCGACGCGATGGAACGCAAACTACGCCTTGCCGGGAGCGGGGAACATCAACAACCGCCGGCAGTACACGCGGCTCACCTATCCGGGCACGAACTTCACGGTGACTCCGCTGACGATTGTCGACCGCCACGACTGGTTCGGCAATTCGCAGTTCCATTCGATGCAGACGAGGCTTGAGAAGCGTTTGTCAGCGGGCTCCAGTTTTCTTATCGGATACACTTTCGCTAAGACGATCGGCGACACCGGAGGATTTTCCGGAGCGGGAAATCCGCCGGGAACGCCGCAGGGGTTCCAGAATCCGCTCAACCGGCGTCTGGAGAAAGCGCTGGACGATCAGAACCTGAAGCATCGCCTGGTGGCCAGCTATCAGTACGATCTCCCGTTCGGGAAGGGACGCAGTCTCGGCTCAAACTGGAGCGGCGTGGCGGAAGCGTTGCTGGGAGGCTGGTCGCTGGGAGGCATCGCCACACTGGCGTCGGGCCAACCGCAGGGACTCACCGTGCGCGGCGACCAGGCGAATACAGGCGATCCGAACAGGCCGAACGTTGTGGGCGACTGGCACATCGGCCGAGATGAGCGCACACTGGACCGCTTCTTCAACACCGCCGCATTCGTTCCGAACGCCCAGTTCACTTACGGAAACGCGGCCCGCAATCTGCTGGAACAGCCGGGACTGGTGAACGTCGATTTCGCCTCATTCAAGCGCTTCCGGCTCACGGAGCGCTTCCAACTCCAGTTCCGTTTGGAAGCGTTCAATCTCTTTAATACTCCGAAGTTCGACGCCCCCAGTTCCGAGGTCGGCAACGTCAACTTCGGGCGCATCACCGCCGCTGGGCGCTCGCGCAATCTGCAGTTTGGATTGAAGCTGTTGTTTTGAACGCGCGGCGACATAGTGCGTGCGGTATAGCTTTTCGAGGGACGGATTGCCGCTGAGGCTGAATCGCAACTGGACCTTCGGCCCGCCGCCCCATTTCCTATAGACGGTTTCGCGGGGTTGCAGGCCGCCGTCGAGCGCCAAGCGGCGCAGCAGTTGGAGAACGCGCGTCAACCTGCTGAGGTTGGCCCGCAGCACACGTTCGAGACAAGGGACGCGGGCTCTGCGCCAATCCTCGACATCGCTTTTCTCCAGCCATCCGATGCTCAGAAACAAATCGATCGCGGCGACATAGCCCAGCGCGGCCACCAACTCGCCGGCAGCTTTGTTCACGCGCTTTTGCAGACGCTGTTCCGCGCTGGTCATTTGGCCAACCAGCTTCTCATCAGGTCCTCCACCAGACTGCTGACGCGATGGCGTGCCTGCTCGCGATCCATCCCGCCGGCGAGCCATTCGTCATAGGGTGTGTCGGCGTGGCGCACTGCCGCGCGCACGGCCAATTCCACGGCTTCTTGCCGCAGCTCCCGACCTGCCGCGCTACGCCCAACGCGGCCCGATCCGCGGCTTGCCGTGTGCGAGGCGATCTGCCGCGCTTTCCCTTCCGGGCAGCCGGGGTACAACTCACGGATGCGGCCGGCAAACCGGAGCACAAAGCGCTCGTCCTCCTTTAGCCGGGCGGTGGCCGCCGCGGCCCTTGCGCGGGCGCGATCCGGCGCATCGGCGCAGCACTCGGCTTCCGCCTTGGCGAGCGCCGCTTCTTCCACCAACATGCCTTGCCGCTCATAGCGTCCGCGGCTACGGCTGAACTCCACCACCACCGCGCGGCGCGCGCTGTATTTGCCGGCGCGTCTGGTCAGAGCGGCATCCCCCGATTGCAGAAAGACCAGATCGGCGAGACCGCCACAAGCAAGACACAGAGGCTGCGATCCGTCCATAGTGAGCAAGCCGCCGCTGGACAATTCCACGCCGCATTCCGAGCAAGACGCACCGTGACGGGTGAAGAAGGCGACGGATTCCTTGGGAGTCTCGACCTTCTCCTGCAGCTTCCGCTGCTGTTCCATCGAAAGATCGACGGAAAGGAAGTGGGTTCGCAGAACGCGCTCCCACTCGCCGCCGGTCGAAATGAAGTAGAGAGACTGTTCCTGCCCGCGCGACAGTCGTCTGTAGCGCGTCTCACATGCGCGCAGTTCGTTCGATTCGGCCCATTCTCTCAGAATTCGCAATGCAGAAGTCAGGCTTTCGGGACGGATCTGCGTGTCAGCCAGCAGGAACTCCGAGCGTCCGCGCCGCCAGCTCTCGACCTGACCAGGGGATAACCATCCGATTCCGGTGAACACATCGATGGGAGAAACGAAAGAGCGCGCGGCAAGAGCGGCTTCCGCCGCCCGAACCACGCGCTGTTCCAAATCAGGCTTTACCTTCTTCACGGATACAGTGTATCCCGTGAATCGGCCGCAATCAGAAGTAAAGTTTCATCGCCAACTGAATCTGCCGGGGCGAATTCACCTGGTCGCCGGCCGTCTGGCTGAGGACACCGAAGGTCTGCGATTGCAGGCTCAGCGATCCCAAACCAAACCGGGTCCGGTTGAAGGCGTTGAAGAACTCGCCGCGGATATCGAGCCGCACGCCCTCCTTGATCGGCACCGCTTTGGAGAAGGAGAAATTCTCGTTCAGCACATCGAAGGCGCGGTACTTCGGATTGAAGCGCGTCATGTTGCCGAAGGTGTTGGCGGGCTGGGCGGGGAAGAAGCTGACCGGTTGAATGGTGCGATCAACCGCGGGGTCGAAGTTGCTGCCCCGGGTGGCCGGACGCCAGCCATCGTAGGTGCTGATGACGGGCCGGTTGCCGCCGGCAAACAGCGGCAGACCCACCGTGGTGCCGATGGCTGCCGGCTGCCCGTTGGAGTACGTAGCGATGCCGGAGACGCGCCATCCGCCGGCGATCCAATTGAGCGGTCCGCCATGGTTCAAAAAGGCCTTCCCTTTGCCGAACGGCAGATCCCATACGGCGCTGAGTTTGAAGTTGTGCGTGACGTCGAATGAGCCGATGGACTTTTCCAGGCCCCGATTGAAGTGATCCATGGCGAAGCCGTACGAATCCGACCAGTAGCTATCGGCGTTCGTCAGCAGTTTGGAGAAAACGTACGAAGTCAGAAACTGCAGTCCGCTGGAGTAGCGCTTCTCGAAGCGCAGCATGGCGGAATGGTAGGTCGAATGGCCGCTATGATCGCCGCCGCCGCTGCGGGTGTCGATGTTCTGGAACTGCGGATAGGGGCGCAGAGCCTGACGCACGGTGGCGCCGGTGCCCCACAGGCGGACGAAATCGGGGAATGGTGAGCGGAAGCCGGCGGACACTGCCGCGGCGGACGTGATGGAAGAATTCAACAGAGTGGGGCCGACGGCGGTCAACACGGAAGGGTTCAACGCGTTGTAGGACAGCAACCCGGCTTGCAGCCTGCTTCCCAAACTGCCGTTGTAGGCAACTTCGGCCACGGTGGTGGGCGAAAGCTGCCGTTGCATAGAGAAGTTGAAACTCTGATAGGCCGGCGGACGGGTGGCCTCGCGGCCCTGCCACCAGGGCATCGCGCGCCCGTTGCCGAAACTGGGATCGACAAACGGAGGCGCCTGCCAGAACGGCTGGCCGTCTTTCACCAGGAATCTCGGCTGCAGGCCTTGTGTAGAGTCGGTTTGCGTGTCGGTGAGCGTGAAGCCTAGGTTATGCGTCGAACCGGTGACAGTGGTGATGTTGCCGTAGCTGAGCCCATACGAGAGGCGGAAGACGTTCTTTTCCTTGTAAGTGTAGGCCATGCCGAAGCGCGGCCCGAAGGCTTTGAAATAGCTGCCGGCGAGGGTGCGCGAACCTTCTCTGCCGGGCCCTTTGCCGGCATAGATCAACGCGCCGGGCAAGCCGCCTGCTCCGGGATTCGGGCGGTTCGGATCGAAGTCGCTCCAGTTGTCGTTCTCGCCCGTCGGCGGCAACGTCGTTTCCCAGCGGAGTCCAAGGTTGAGCATCAGGTTCGGGCGCGCGCGCCAGTCATCCTGGAAGAAGCCGGCATAGGACGGCCATTGCTGCCCGATGTAGCGGATGGTGTCGATGGACCCGGCGTTGGCGTGGCCCAGCAGCATCGAAGCGATGGGGCTGCCGCCTGCCGTGGCGAAGTTGGTGTCGCCGGGGCGTCCGGTGTTCTTGAAGTCGAAGGTGATGCAGCCGCTCACGCACTGCCGTCCGAACCCGTTGTAGTACTGATACTGAGCCTGACCGCCCAGCTTGTAGGTGTGTTTGCCCTTGATGATGGTCAGGTCGTCGGCGAACATCTTGATGAAGTTCTCACTGCCGTTGTTGGCGCGGCCGCCCCACTGCGAATAGCCATTGGAGAAATTGAAGTTCACCAGGTTCTGATCGCAGTCCGGCACGTTGACGATGCAAACCTTGTCCTTCCAGTTGATGCCGCTGCGCACGGTGGCCTGCGGCGGATCGTGATTTTCTTTCCAGTTATTCCCGCCGCCGTAGAAGTGGTTGAACATCGTCGGGGTAATCGAGTAATCCCAACTTCCGCGGAACACGTCCGAGTTGCGTGTCGTGTCGTTGTAGTTGACGAAGTTGCCGGGGAGGTCTGCCACGCCGAAAGCGCCGGGCTTCTGGCTGGAGCGGTTGTAGCCCCAGTAGCCGGAAATACGGCTCTTAGCGCTGAAGGAATGGTCGCCCTTGACGCTGATCTTGGTATTCGGACGAACCTCAGTCCCTTGCGTTACCAGGAAGTTGTTGGTGACGTAATTGACGGTGCCGGGCGCGGCTCCGTTGTTGGGCAGAGGCGTCGGCCCTTCCCGAAACGCGGCGAGGGCGCGCACGACGGTCGGGTCGTAGAGGCTGCGCGGCACCTGGTTATTGGGGAACACCTGGCGGGTGACGGCGCCGTCGGCGGCAGTCACTTGCGTGGTTGGGTTGTAAATGGGAATCATCACGCCCGCGGCGTTGACCCAGTTGCGAAAGTCGCCGTCGTACATTTCCGACGTCGGCACGGTGCGTGTGGCGCCGTTGGCTCCGTCGCGATTGCGAAACGCTTCGTAGCTGAAGAAGAAGAAGGTGCGGTTCTTGCCGTTGTAGAGTTTGGGAATCCACACGGGTCCGCCCGCCGATCCGCCGAAGTCGTGCTGTTTGTAGATGGGCCGGCGAATGCCGCGGCCGGTGTTGAAGAAGTTGTTGGCATCGAGCGCGTCGTTGCGGACGAAGTCGTAGAGGGTACCGTGGAATTCGTTGGTTCCTGACTTCGAGGCGAAGCTCATGATGCCGCCCGAGGCCTGGCCGAACTCCGCTTTGAATCCGTTCGTATCGACCGTGAACTCCGTCACGGCTTCGATGGAGGGAGCGTTCACGGCAACCCAGCTCTGCGACAAAGCGCGGGAAGTATTGGCCGACACACCGTCGAGGTTCGTGCCGTAGCCGGCGGCCTGCCCGCCGCCGAGGATGAATCCGTTGTCTCCGCCGACATTCTTTGCTTCCGGCGTCAGCGCCGCAAGGTTGAACGGGCTGCGCATGGTGCCGCCCACCACAAGCGGCAATTCATCGACCAGTTTGTTGTCCACGGTGACGCTTGTCTTGGCGTTTTCCGTGGCCAGCGCCAGAACACTCGCCGAGACTTCCACGGCCTGCGCGGCGGCCCCTACTTCAAGAGTGGCATCGGCGCGGACGGTGGCCGAGGCATTGAGCACCAGCCCCGATACGCTAGCGGGACGAAACCCATCTTTTTCGACGCGCACCGTATAGACTCCGGGCTGCAACTGGGGCACGGTAAAGTCACCGGTTTCGCTGCTTGGAACGCTGAACGCAACGCCGGTTTGGGTGTTGGTCAAGGTAACTTTGGCGCCTGGCACGACGGCGCCGGTGGCGTCCTGTATCGTGCCGGTAACGGTCCCGCGATCCGACTGCGCCAACAGCGCGGCCGCGACAAGGAAGAGGAGGGCGATTGCCCTACGAACAGAGTGGAGCATGACAGGGATTCCCCTTTCGAAGCAATGCTTAATAGAAACTACTGGAATCCCCACATCAAGTCAAATGAAACAAGTTTCATTTTTCTGCCGGCGGCCAGGAAGCTGGATGTTCCCCGCGGCTTCGGTCGATCGCATACGATATTCCCCATGCGAGTGAACCGCAGAGAAGCCATTGCCGGCGTGGCCGCGATGCCATCGGCAGCACACCGGCCGCAAGCGCGGCAGAGGAACATACTGTTCCTACTTTCGGACCAGCACCGGCCAGACGGCCTTGGCATTGAAGGAAACGCTCACGCCCGCACTCCGCGTCTCGATGGGCTTGCCCGCCAGGGCGTTCGATTCTCCAGCGCCTACTGCACCGATCCGGTGTGCACGCCCAGCCGCGCTTCCATCTTCAGCGGGCTCTATACCCGCCGCCATCGAGCCTTCACCAACGCAACGCCGTGGGCATTCGATATCAAAACCGCAGCCCATCACTTCTCGCGCGCCGGCTACATGACAGCCGCCATCGGGAAGATGCACTTCGTCGATGCGCAGACGCATGGCTTCGATTACCGGATGGACTTCAACGAGTGGTATCAGTATCTGGGTCCGAAGACTTCTCTGTACGCGGATGAGTTGAACCGTGCCAACTCGGGCTCCGGGCTGCCGCAGATCGCCGCGCTGTGGGAAGCGGGCGACCCTTGGGCGGGCCACCGCAATGACGATCGACGGAAGGGACTGGTAGCTACGGGGCGTGCATCGAGAATCCGCGAAGAGGATCACTTCGAGAGCTTCGTGGCGCGCGAATCGGTCCGCTTTCTAAAGAATCACGGGGGAAAGCAGCCGTTCTTCCTCGTCAGCGGGTTTCTCAAACCGCACGATCCGTTCATGCCGGCCGAGCGCTTCGCCCGCATGTTCCCGGGCGCGGACATGAAGCTGCCCGATACATGGGGCAAAGTAAACCTCAGCAACGTGCCGGTCGAGATCCGGAAACGCATTGAGAATCACGCTCCGACGCCTGAGGTAAACGATCCGGCGGCGGCCCGCCAGCGGATCGCCATGTATTGGGCCAATGTAGCGCAACTCGACGAATCCATCGGTCATGTGCTGGACGCACTGCGTGAGCTCGATCTGGAAAAAGACACGATTGTCGTGTACAGTTCCGACCACGGGGAAATGCTGGGCGATCATGGGCTGTTTCAGAAGTTCGTCTTCTACGAACCATCGATCGGCGTCCCGCTCATCTTCCGGGCGCCGGGAATGGGGCAGGGCGAGATTTGCCGTACGCCGGCTTCCCTGGCTTCGCTGGTGGCCACGTTTTGCGAGTTGTGCGACGTCCCGGCGCCATCGAATCTCGACGGACCGAGCCTGGTCCCGCAACTGCGCGCACCGGGCAAGACGTCAACGCCGGTGATTTACGCTGAGTTTGCATCGCACACCAAGGCGGGCCGTGCCATGATCCGCAAGGGAGCCTTGAAATACAGCCACTATTTTTCCGACACGCCCGAACTGTATGACCTCGCCAACGATCCCCTGGAGATGCGCAATCTGGCCGAGTCGCCCGCCTACAAGAGCCGGCTCAACGAACTGCATTCGCAACTGGTGGCATGGCGGGGAACCGGACCCTCGTGACTATTCCTTCGCCTTCTGCTGCCAAACCACTTTGCCTTCGGGGTCGATGTAAGCAAAGCCATACTTGGTGAGCACCATGGCCAGGCAATTGGTAAAATCGCCCGCCGACGCATAGACATTCGGAAGCTTCAGATTCCCCGCCGAGTCCAAGAATCCGAACCGCCCATCGAGCTTGATGCGCGCCAACCCGCAGGAGAAATCGCGCGCCTCCTGGTAGCGGCGGAATGGGAATGCGGCCGCGCCATCGGCTTTCAGATATCCCAGCCGGTCACCTTCCCGATACAAAGTGAGGCCCTCGGCCGTATTGCCCACTCGCTCGCGCAACGGCGCATCCACCTGCCGGCCCGAGCGGTCGATCCAGACCCACTTGCCATCCAACTCAACACGCGCCAGCCCATCTTTGAAGTCTGAGGCGGCATCGTACCTGGCCTCGATGGCCCACTCGCCGGCAGCGTTCCTGTATCCCCAGTAGAAACCTTCCTTCCAGCGCAGCAGGCCGTCTTGAAACGCATCGGCCCGATCGCGGCCCTCCATGGGGAGGCGGAGAATGATCTTCCCTGTACGATCGAAGTACACCCACTCGCGATTCAATCCGCCGACGGCGAGACCGCGGCCATCATCGGGGAAGGCGCCGGCGGGCATGAAACGGGGTTCGATCACCATCTTCCCGGCGCGGTCGATGTAGCCGTAGGCGGCGGGGATCGGCTTGCCGCCGGCATCGGTGGCGCGCGGCCGCTGCACGGTCGCCAATCCCGCATGAAACTCACCCAGCACGCGGTAGGGGATCTCCGCAACGGTATTTCCCTGCTTGTCGATGAGCGAATACTTCCCGTCTCTACTGACAAGCGACCGGCCATTTTCGAAATTCGTTGCCGTCGCATACACCGGCTTGATGACGAACTTTCCGGAGCGGTCGATGAATCCGGCTTCGGCGCCGACATAGACGCGCGCCAAGCCGTCGTAGAAATCTTCGGCTGTCTCGAATTTTGGAACAATGACGACCTTGCCGGTGCGGTCAATGAAACCGATCTTCCGGTCCTCGCGAATGCGAAACAGCGGGTCAGACTCCGCGGCCACGGCGGCAATGGCAAGCAGCCAACAAACAGACAGAGGACGCCTCATCATATCTGGTCATGCGTATTTGCGCGGCGAATCCCCTCATTGCACGGCTCCGTTGACGGCGTTGGAGACCATTCGCAAGGTCCGTCCGTCGTCCACGGATACAGGCCGATTCGTGAGAACCACGCAGAGGACACCTGTCGACGGATCGGCCCAGGCCACGGTCCCGGTGGCCCCGGAATGGCCGAAGGCGCGCGGGGAGACCAACTCGCCCGAATAGATCCACACGGGCGAACGGCCAAGCGCCCAGCCTAATCCCCAGGGCTTTCCCACGGCGGTGTTTTGATCGGAAATCATCGCCGCCACAGTGGTTGGACTCATCCAACGCTTCCCCGCGAACATCCCGCCGTCGAGGAACGCACGCAGCAGATTGGCCAGATCCGCGGTGGTGCTGTGCATGCCGCCCCAGGGATGCCCCATGTCCCGCCAATAGGGGCTGTTCGGCCCGAACCGCAGATTGTCTGGCTTGTTTGCATCGGCCCCTTCCCAAACGCGAACGGTGTCCTCGATGCGCCATCCTGGTTTCATTCCCAGCGCCGAATTCGTCATGGCCAAAGGTGCGAACACCTCCTTTGCCAGGAAATCCCTGAGGCGCATGCCGCTGACCCGCTCGACGATTTCCGCGGCGAGCAGGATGCCCATGCTTTGATACTGAAAGCCCTCGCGCGGCTTGTAGAGAAGCGGCGTCCTGAGAGCCCCGCCGACAAATGCGCTGAGCGGAGCATGCGCGCGGCGCAGGGACACGTTTTCCGGCAACATATCCGGCAGCCCGGAGGTGTGGCTGAGCAGATCGCGCACGCGAACCAATCCGCGCTCGCCGCCAGCGAAGCCGGGCAAGTAATGCGAAACCGGATCGCCCAAAGACACAAGCCCGCGCTCGACCAGCAGCATCAGCGCGCAGGCAGTCACCGGCTTGGCGATGGAGGCAAGCAGAAAGACGGAGTCGTTCTTCACCGCTGCCGATCCGGGTCCGGCCAAATGGCCGTAGGCCCGCTGCAAAACGGTCTTTCCGTGGCGCGCCACAAGCACGGCGGCTGCTTCCAACTTGCCGGCTCTCACCTCGGCCGCCAGTATCTCCGCAGCGCGTTCCAACCGCGCCTCCGACATTCCCGCCGCCGGCGTCTGCGCCATGGAACACGATGCCGCACTCAGGAAGAAGGCCGCCAGCCGAAGTAACATAGCAACTTATGCTATCCGTTTTCTGCTCACCTTGCCGTTATACACAAGGGCGCAACGCCACGGAATCGCTGGGCAAAGAGATGGCGGCGCTCGGACTTGACGGCCCCGTGCTGATCGTCGCAGGACGCAGCGCCAAGAGGCTGCTCGGTAGAGTGTGGCCGCAAACACTCGGCGATTCGCACTACACCCATGAGGTGTACGACTTCGGCGGGGAGTGTTGGCGCGGAGAAATCGCCCGCATCGAAGCCGCGGCGAAAACGGCGCGAGCCAATGTCATTGTCGGCGCAGGCGGCGGCAAGGTGCTGGATGCGGCGCGGGCGGCGGCGGCGGGGCTCGGACTCCCGATCGTCAATTGCCCCACGGTTGCCTCGAGCGATGCGCCGTGCAGTGCGCTCTCGGTCATCTATTCCGAAGACGGGGTGTTCGAGGAGTATCGCTTTTACAAACGGAATCCCGACCTGGTGCTGGTGGATACGGCGGTTATTGCACAAGGTCCGCCGCGCCTGCTTGCAGCCGGCATGGGAGATGCGCTGGCGACGTGGTTCGAGGCAAAGACGTGCGCTGCCGGACACGTGCGAAACATGCGTGGGGGCGCGTCCACGCGCAGCGCCTTGCGTCTTGCCGAACTCTGCTACCGCACGCTTCTCGAAGACGGCAACGACGCCTTGCACGCCATGCGGAACAAGGCGGTGACACCCGCGCTCGAGCGGATTGTGGAAGCGAACACGCTGCTCTCAGGGCTGGGGTTCGAGTCCTCGGGACTGGCTGCGGCACATGCGGTGCACAACGGTTTGACGGCGGCGAGCGGAACGCGGCGGTTTTATCATGGGGAGAAAGTCGCCTTTGGAACGCTGGTGCAACTGGTTCTGGAAGGGGCATCACACGCCCAGGTGAGCGAAGTGTTGAGTTTCTCGCGCGCCGTAGGACTGCCCCTTACACTGGCGGAAATCGGCTGTGACGGCATGTCCGCAGAAACGCTGCAGGAGGTATCCATTCGGGCCACGGCGGCGGCGGAGACCATCCACAACGAGCCTTTTCCGGTGAATGCCGCGATGGTGGCCGACGCCATTCGCGCCGCCGATGCGATTGGCGTTGCCGCGCTCGGTTGTTCCTGACCGCCGCCGTCATACTTCCCCTCCCTATGCCGATGAGAGCGCTAGGAGGTGTGCCGCTCGCATTCGATGCGCATTCTATTGACGGGGATTCTCATACAGGCATGGTTGCTGGCGGCGGAGGATCAGCCCCCGTCCGGGCAAGCGACCGAATCGGTTCTTTTTGATACGCCTCCACAAGTCGAAACGGCTTCGCTTTACACACAGACAATCGACGAAGCCCCAGCCAGCGTCACTGTAGTTACCCGGCAGGAGATCCGGCGTTTCGGCTACCGCACGCTGGCCGAAGTTCTTTCCAATGTACGGGGCTTTTACACCACCTCCGATGGCCCGTTGCACTATGCCGGTGTGCGCGGCTTCGGACTTCCAGGCGATTACAACACGCGGATTCTGGTGATGGTGAACGGACACTACATGACCGACAACGTTTACACCGCCATGTATCTATTCGGCCAGGATTTCGGCATCGACATGGATCTGGTGCAACGCATTGAGATCGTGCGCGGGCCGTCCTCGGCGCTGTATGGAAGCAACGGCATGTTTGCGACGGTGAACATCTTCACGATCTCCCCGGCTGATGCTCCGCGGGGCTATGCCAGTTCCGAGTTCGGCAGCTTCGGGGAAAAGAAGATGCTCGTTTCGGGCTCGTTTTATCTCGGCCGGGGCGCGAACCTGCTGCTCTCCGCATCGGGCTTTCACACCCGCGGGAGAACTATTTCCGCTGCCGAGTTGGGCGGTCTGGAAACCAGGTTTGCCGGTG
Organism: Bryobacterales bacterium; assembly: GCA_016789755.1. GTDB lineage: Bacteria > Acidobacteriota > Terriglobia > Bryobacterales > Bryobacteraceae > CADEFT01. Next base: position 9,442 of record JAEUQG010000312.1, on the reverse strand, counting down.
CGGAGCAGGGCTACCACACCTTCGCCCCACTCACGTTCCGCTACTGGAGCGTGACCGCCAACTTCGCCGATCGGAGGGCGATCGTACCCACCGGCTGGTACAGGACGGATTTTGGAGACACCGGGACCTCCGTGCGCGACAACCGGAACTTCATCGAGGCGGCCTACACGCGTCCGCTGGGAGAGGCCGCGGAGTTGCAATGGCGCACGTACTACGATCAGTACCGCTACTACGGCCGCTACGACACAACCTACGATGAGGCGGTTTGGGACGAACGCGATTTCGCACTTGGCGATTGGCTCGGCACGCGCCTTGTCTACCAGCGGAAACTGCGTGGGATCGGCAATTTCACGATTGGATCGCAGGCGGAAATGGACTTGCGCAACTTGCAGGTGAGCGAATATGCGAGGCCCATTCAGGAGCGCTATCGCGAGACAGCGGCGCGGACCATCTCGCATGGGTTATTCGCGCAGCAGGTATGGGACCTCACTCGCACATGGTCGCTGACGGCGGGCGTGCGCCTGGACGACACCAACCGTTACCGCTCCTTCGTGTCGCCGCGTCTGGCGGCGGTGTGGAAAGCATCGGCGCGCACGTCTTACAAATTTCTGGTAGGCCGGGCGTTCCGCAACCCATCCACTTATGAGCGGCTGTGGTATCCCAACCCGGCATTGGAAGCGGAACGGATCAACACCTATGAAATCGCCCGCGAGCAGCGCATCGGCAGCCGTGCCGCCATGACGGCGACGGTCTTTCACTACGGCTTGCAGGGTCTGATACACGGGGTTCCGGTGGAAGCAGGGCTACTGCAATACCGCAACGTGTCGGAGGGCTGTTCGTGGGGCAGCGAGTTGGAGATCAGCGGGAAGGCTAGCGAGTGGTTGCAGTTGGCCACCAGCGCCAGCCTTCATCGGCCCAAGTACGGCAGGCCGGAGGCCGAATTGCCGAACTCCCCCATGGCGGTGGGTCAGTTTCGCGCATTTACACCGCTATTCCGGGAGCGGCTGGTGCTGAGCGCCGCGGCACGCTATCTCAGTTCGCGGGGGTCGCCCTACGATTTCCGGGTTGGCCCGGTGGCGCTGCTGGACGTTACCGCTACTACCAAAGGTTTGCATCGCGATTTCGACTTGCAGTTCGGTGTGCGCAATGCGAGCGGCCGCCGTTACGCCGACCCTTTGAGCACGGAACATCTGCTGCGCACGATGCCGCGACCCGGCCGCAGCGTTTTCCTCAAATTGATTTGGCGATACGGAGAGTAGATTTGGCGGCAGCACAACCAACGCGGCGAGGCGTTCTGACGGCGATGTTCACGGCATCGCCGGCGCTTCTACCCTCGGCGACGCGTGGAGTGCTCGCAGTCAGTGGCTCGCGCATCCCAGCCTACGCGGAAGCCATCGAGGGTCTGCGCGCGGGCTGTACGGGCTGCGATTTTCGGGTGCTGTTGCTCGACCAACTGGGGAAAGGCGAACAGCTATGCTTGCTTCTGAACAAGGCCCACGCCGGGGTTGTCGTCGGCGTCGGCTCGGCGGCCCTGCAGGCTCTGCGGGGCTGCGTCCCGCTTCCCCCTTTGGTGGCAACGATGATCCTCACGCCGCCGGGCAGTGCGCGCGGCCAGGTGGGCCGGGTCGAAGCGACGGTGACGTTGGATGTGCCTCCGGAGACCGTCCTGCAGCGCATGCGCCGGCTCTATCCGGAGCGCAAGCGAATGGCGCTGGTGCGAGGCCCCGCCCTGGGCGAAGGCGCCGCCGCTGAGATCCGCAGTTCGGCGCAGAGGCTCGGCATCAGTCTCGATATCCTGCCTTGCGCGAGCCCCAAAGATCTGCTGGATAGTGTTGAATTTCTCTCGCAAGCCTACGACTTTTTGTGGTGTCTTCCCGACGCGGACCTGTATCAGGGTCCGGCCGTGCCGGCTCTGGTGCTTTCGGCGATGAGGCGGCGGATGCCAGTGGTCGCGTTCTCCGAAGGGATGGTGCGCGCCGGCGCTCTCATCGGCTTCTACCCGGACTACCGCGACATCGGTGTGCAGACCGCCGAGATTGTCATACGGCGTATCGACGGGTTGCCCGCGCCGGCGCGACAAGGGCCGCGCAAAGTGAAGACGGCAGTGAATGAGCGCGTGGCCCGGGCGTTGGGCATCGAAGCAGCGGCAGGCCCCGAAGTGGAGGTGTTCCGATGAAGCGGGACCGGGCTGAGAGGCCAAAGAGTCTGCACGCCCAGGCTGTCGCCGCAAACTTCCTCCCTGTTGCCGCGACCGCTCTCTTCGTCATCGGTCTCTTCCTGGCTCTGCTGCTGCTGCAACTCAGCGTCTTTCACAAGGATCTGCAACTGCGCGCCGAATCTCTTGCCGGGTCCTTCGCCAAAGAAGCGGAATTGGCCTTCCTGTTGCGTGACGGGGAGGGAGCGCAGAAGATCGCCCAAGCCACCGCCGCCCTGGATGGTGTTTTATACGCTGTCGCCGAGACTGCCGCGGGAGAGGTTCTGGCCATCGCTTCAGGCGGCGGCTTTTCCGAAACGCAAATTCCGCGCTCTTCACCGCGGGAGGCGGCAGGGGAGTGGCACTGGCTCGGCGCCCAACCGCAAGAGCGATTCCTAGAGGCGGTCAAACCTGTCTACTCCCAACGCAGTTCGCCGGCGGTGGATTGGGAGAATGAGGCCCCTCTGCGTGTCCCTGCCGGCCGTGTGCGCATCGGCCTGTCCACTGGCAAATATCACAGTTTGTACTGGCGCAGCGTCAGTGCCATGCTTTTGGGCGGGCTCTTTTCGCTGGTTCTGATTCTTGCCGTGCAACGCCGCCAGATGCGCCGCGTGCTGGAGCCTCTGAAGAGTCTGATCTCTTTCACGCGCCGGGTGGCGGAGGGCGATCTCGGCTCCCGGTCGCCGATTGTCAGCGCCGATGAGGTGGGCGAACTGGCGACGGCGTTCAATGAGATGGTGAGCGGGCTTTCGCATTCGCGGAAGGAACTGCTCAGCGCTCTCGAAGCCGCAGAACAGGCCAGCCGGATGAAGAGCGAGTTCCTTGCCAACATGAGCCATGAAATCCGCACGCCGCTCAACGGGATGATCGGGATGACGGAACTCGCTCTCGACACCGACTTGCCGGGCGAAACCCGGGAGCAGTTGCGGACCGCGCTTCAGTCGGCCAATGCTCTGATGTGCATTCTCAATGACATTCTCGATCTGTCGAAGATCGAGGCCGGGAAACTGGACCTGGAAGAGACTCCGTTCGACATCGGTCTTGAAGTGGAGCAGACGGCACGCAGCCTGGCGGTGCAAGCCCATCTAAAGGGAGTCGAGGTGATCTGCGACATTCAGCCCGACGTTCCGCGGCACGTGGTAGGAGATCCGCATCGCCTGCGCCAGATTCTGACGAACCTCATCGGCAACGCGGTGAAGTTCACCAGCGTCGGCGAGGTGGTCGTCACGGTCATGGTGGAATCGCGCCGGGGGGAGCACGTGCTGGTGAGCTTTGCTGTTTCGGACACCGGCATCGGGATCCCTGCGGACAAGCTGCAATCCATCTTCGAGCCATTTACACAGGCCGACGGCTCCATCACCCGCCAGTTCGGTGGGACGGGCCTTGGGCTGGCGATCTGCGCCCGGCTGGCGGCGAGAATGGGAGGGCATCTAACGGTGGATAGCGAGCCAGGCAAGGGCAGTTCCTTTCAGTTCACGGGGATGTTCGCCCTGCCGCGGGAAACCCCTGCGCCGTCCAATCCTCCCGAGTTGTGGGGCATTCACGCTCTCGTAGCCGACGACAACGGCAGCAACCGGCAGGTGCTGATGGCGATGCTCAAGGCTTGGGGGATGGACGTGGAAACCGCCTGTTCGGGGCGCGAGGCTATCGAGCGCATTGGAGAGGCGAAGGCACTCGGCAAACCGTTCCGGCTCGCTTTGCTCGACACGGTGATGCCGGAAATGGACGGTTTTGAAGCGGCCGGCCAAATCCGCCAGGAGTTTCGTGAATCGGCTCCAGCCGTAGTGATGCTCAGTTCGAGCGGTGTACAAGCGGATTCGCTGCGCGGCCAGCGCACCGGCGTGTCGGGCATCGTGCTAAAACCGGTCGTCCGCAGCCAACTTTCCGATGCCATCCTCCACTCCCTAACGCCGAACCGGCAGATTACCTGCGCCGCCGATGGCAGCCCCGCCTTGGCGGCCCTCTCGATTCTGGTGGCCGAAGACAACTCCGTCAACCGGAGAGTGATCGAGTCGTTGCTGCGGAAAGCGGGGCATCATGTGCACCTTGTCTCCGACGGCGGCGAAGCCGTGGAAGCTTGGAAGAGCCAGCCGTTCGACCTGATTCTCATGGACATTCAAATGCCAGGCATCGATGGGTACGAAGCGACGCGTCAGATCCGCGAACATGAGCAGGCCACCGGCAGACATACTCCGATCATTGCTCTCACGGCGCATGCGCTGAAAGGCGACCGCGAACAATGCCTCAGCAAAGGAATGGACGACTACGTTACCAAGCCGGTGAACCGCAAACGGCTCTTCGAGGCCATCGCTTCGGTTGCCTCATCGGCCCCGCCACGGTCCTGACCCTCTGTGCGCCGCCCCCGCCCCTGACGGCATACTGAAATGGAAGCGGAGGTTCGCGCATCTGAAAATCCGTCCTGGCAGTCCCTACCCGCTGGGTGCAACGTGGGAAGGCGCGGGGGTCAACTTCTCGGTGTTCTCCGAGCATGCCCATAAGGTGGAATTGTGCCTCTTCGATTCCCCCTTCTCCGCGCAGGAATCCGTGCGCATTCCTCTGCCGGAGAAAACCGACCAGATCTGGCATGGCTATCTTCCCGGTGTGCTGCCGGGGCAACTGTTCGGGTACCGGGTTTACGGTCCTTACGATCCGGAACGCGGGCATCGCTTCAATCCGCACAAAGTCCTGCTCTGCCCCTACGCCAACGGCCTGGGGCGTAACGTGCGATGGTGCGACGAGATGTACGGATACACAGTCGATTCGGTAGCCGAAGATCTCTCCTTCGACGACCGGGACAACGCCGCCTACTGCCTGCTGGGCGCCGTAGTGGACCGCGCGTTCACCTGGGGGGGAGACCGCCCTCCGCGCACGCCCTGGCATGAGACCGTCATCTATGAGGCGCACGTCAAGGGAGCCACCAAGCTGCTGGAGCAGTTGCCGGAAAAGTTGCGCGGCACCTATGCCGGCTTCGGCTCCGAGCCTTTCCTGCGGCATCTGAAGAGCCTCGGCATCACCGCCGTCGAGTTGATGCCCGTGCATCATCATTCCTACGACCACAACCTGGTGAAGCGCGGCCTGCACAATTACTGGGGCTATAACACTACGTCGTTTTTCGCTCCCGACAGCCGCTATAGCTCCGCTGCTTCACCCGGCGATTGCGTGCGGGAGTTCAAGACGATGGTGAAGAATCTGCATTCCGCCGGTCTCGAAGTGATCCTCGATGTCGTCTACAATCACACCGCCGAAGGGAATCATCTCGGACCCACGCTGTCTTTCCGCGGGATCGACAACGCTTCCTACTACCGGCTGTCGTCGGCCAACAAGCGTTTCTACATGGACTACACCGGGTGCGGCAATACGCTCAACATGCTGCATCCACGCGTACTGCAGATCATCATGGACAGCCTGCGCTACTGGATTCTGGAGATGCATGTCGACGGCTTCCGCTTCGATCTCGCCAGCGCCCTGGCCCGGGAACTGCACGAAGTGGACCGGCTGTCTTCCTTTTTCGACATCATCCACCAGGATCCCGTCATTTCTCAGGTGAAGCTGATTGCCGAACCCTGGGACCTGGGCGAGGGCGGCTATCAGGTGGGCAACTTCCCTGTCGGCTGGACCGAATGGAACGGGAAGTATCGCGATACGGTGCGCCGTTTCTGGAAGAGCGAAGGCGGCGTGGTATCCGAACTGGCCACGCGTCTGGCCGGATCGAGCGATCTGTACGAACACAGCGGGCGCCGCCCGTACGCCTCCATCAACTTCGTCACCGCGCACGACGGCTTCACGCTTCAGGACCTGGTTTCCTACAACACGAAACACAACGAAGCCAATGGGGAAGGCAATGCCGACGGCGAGAATCACAACAACAGTTGGAACTGCGGGGTGGAAGGACCGACCGAGGATCCGGACATTCTTTCGCTTCGGCGGCGCCAGATGCGCAACATGATCGCCACACTCGTCCTGTCGCAAGGAGTACCCATGCTCTCCGGAGGCGACGAGTTGAGCCGGACGCAACTCGGCAACAACAACGCCTACTGCCAGGACAACGAACTGAGCTGGTACAAGTGGGACCTTGCCGCGCAGGAACAGGATTTTCTCGAGTTCGTCCGGTATGTCATCCGCCTACGCGCGTCGAATCCGGTTCTCCGCCGCCGGCGCTTCTTTCAGGGACGCAGCCTGCGCGGCCATCGCGTGAAGGACATCTCCTGGTTCGAGCCGAACGGAAGCGAGATGGACGACAGCGCCTGGAACGCCCACTTCGTCCGCTCACTGGGGGTGCGGCTGGTGGGCACGGAGATGGACGAACTGGACGAATTCGGCGACCCCATCGCCGGGGATACGTTATTCATCCTGCTGAACGCGCACGACGATCGTGTCGAGTTTCAGCTTCCTCCTCCGGAAACGGCGATGGTATGGGAGCGTCTGTTGGACACGGCGCTCCGGCTCTGGAACCAGCCGCGGCGGCTGCGCGACCCCTTCTATCGCATGCAGGGCCGCTCCGTGGCCGTGTTCCGGCTGGTGCCGCAAGGCAGGCGCCACGCCGGTACGTGACCAGGCCTATCCGAGCGCCTCGCCAAGCAGACCCATTTCCAGATCCAGGTGTTTGTTGTCCTCCAGCACAACCTTCTTTACGGTCATCACCGGCTTCAGCACGTTACCGGCGGTCTGCTTCACCAGGCTCTGATGGAACTTCTTCTGGATCGCTTTGCGAAATTGCCCGCGAATGATCGGATTGAGAATCCCCATCAGCACTTCCTGCCGGTTCTTGTCGGCATCGATTTTGAGCGACGTCGTGTCCAACTCAAAGGTGTCCTGCGGAACCTCGTCCTTCGGCAGTTGCTCCAAGGGAGTCCACACTGGAACGTCCACCGGCAGAACGCGAAACCTGTAATCGAAGGTGAAGCGCTTGTCGATCACGCCATCGTGAAAGGCATGACCGAAGACCCGCAGGTCTTTGCCGACGAAGTCGAGGGTCAACCGGTCGAAGGTGGTGTCGCCCGTCTGGAACGGCAGGTCGGGAGCATTCTGCCCGAACTCAGCTTCCTTTGTGCGTACCGTGATCGGCAACACGACAAGGCTCCGCTTCGCCGTCAGCGATCGCGTGTTGCTGCGGGCGTAGACTTTGCCGTTCTTGTCCAGCAGCCGGATGGCATAGCCGCTGCCCGGGTCCGCGCTGAACGTGGCCCGCTTGGCGGCATCGATGGCGACCGTCTGGAGCGGATCGATCTTTCCCCTCAGTTCCCGGTCCGAATACGGCGCGCCATGGTAGAGCTCGCATTTGTCGCCCGGGGTGACTCCGATGAAATCCAGTGTGATTGGCATGGAGCAGCGTAACCCGGAACCGGTTTCAATGAAATAGGCCTTACCGATTCCTAACCGTTTTCTTACCCGCCGGCAAATACTGGCGGATTTGTGACTCCAGTCACAATCTATCCCGATTCCAGCGTGTTAGCATCCCCGGCGTCATGGCTATTGCACCGGACCGTCTGATTGAGGACCTGTACGCCTCGGCCACGGACGCAACACTTCTGCCCGCTTTCCTGGAGCGATACGCTGACCGTATCGGCGCCACTCGCGGAACCGTAATCGTTCTTTCAGATCTTCCAACCGGGAGTGGCAGATTGCTCTGCTCCGCGCGCACCGAAAGCCGCTACAGCGAGTTGTACGAACAATACTACGGGAGGAAAAATGTCTACGTCGAGGCGCTTCGCAAGCGCCGCGTCAGCTTTCTGGTTGCCCCCGGCGAAGAGCTTTGTCCCGACCAGGAATTGGTCCGCACCGAGTACTACAACGATTACTTGCGTCCGCAGCATGTTCGCTATTCGCTGGGGATGGTGTATGCGTCGAATGAAATCCACGCTCACCTGGGGGCCACGCGACCGTTCGCGGCCGGGGAGTTCGGAGTCGACGAAAACAAACTGGCGAACGCACTCGGTCCTCACTTCGCCCAGGCGATGTCTCTTTACAACCGCTTTTACCGGTTGCAGCAACGATGCGAGGCGTTAGAGGACCTTGCCAATCGCCAGCCCTACGGCGTGATCTGGCTGGACGCGCATGGCAGAGTGGCCGAGGCGAACAGCACGGCGACCGGTCTTCTCGCCGCCGGCGACGGACTGCGTGCAGAGAAAGGGGTCCTTTACGCCGGATTGACGGGCGAAACCAAGAAGCTGCATCAGATGGTTGCTGCCGCCATCGGACGTCAGATCGCGGCGGTTGCCGGATCGATGCGCGTGGCCCGCCGCTCCGGCGCCCCTCCATATGCCGTGACCGTGGCTCCCGTGCGCGCCGCGGAAGCCCGCCATGCCGCCATCGTCATCGTCGTCGACCCCCACCAACCCGTTCACATCGACCGGCGCCGGCTGAGCGAACTCTTCGCGTTGACGCAGACCGAAGCGGACCTCTGCGCTCACCTGGCGGAGGGCCTGTCTCTGGCTGAAATCGCAGCCGAGATGTGCATCACCACAGGTACGGCCCGTGCGCATCTCAAACACATTTTCATGAAGACGCAAACGGGCCGTCAGGCGGAACTGGTACGGCTGCTGCTTACCTGCGGCGCCTCCGCTGCGCTGTGACCGCCAAAGTGAGGCCGATGGCGAGTGGCGCCAGACCACCCGGTTCTGGCACGGATGCGGAATCGAGTGGCGCCATGTAGTCGTGGCCCGATTGCGAGGTGACCGTCGCCCCGGTCACGGGATTGCCCGCCGCATCCAGCACTCGGAATCCCCCCACACTGCCCGTGTTGCCGAACATCATCCGCGCTTTGCAGTCGCCGTTGGGACCCGTTTCGCAGCGCGCCCAGGCATCCATCCGCATCGTGATTCCGATCGAGGTGGAGGAGTAGGGGACCCACAACGTATTCTCGTTGAAGAAAGTCCCGCTGGTGTCCGGTTGCCCGAAAGAGTTGGCGAGCGCGGAATGAGTTCCCAGGCTGTAATTCTGGCCGTTCAGGTTCAAGTTCAGCCACATCGCCTGATCGGTCCAGCCCGGCCCGTTGGCCACCGATTCCCATGTTCCTTCCATGCGGTAGTCAATCGCCAGGTAGCCGGCGGCCGGAGCATTGAGCAACGTCAATGCGTCGACGAACCAACTGGCATTGCTCAGTGGCGTGTCCAGGTAGTTTGTCCCGCAGCCCGCCGCATAGCAGTGCGCGCTCAACTCGATCGCCACCCCCAGCGAGCCGTACCTCGCGCTCATGGAGTACGACCCGACATCGCCCCTCGATCCACCGCCAATGACTTGCAGCGAGGC
>JAEUQG010000255.1 GCA_016789755.1 Bryobacterales bacterium | reverse complement strand
CAGCAGGGCCTTCATGGCCAGCGGTTTGCCCAGCAGGGAAGGAAGCGCAAGCAGCACCGCCGCGGCATTCGACGACCCTCCGCCGAGTCCGCCTCCCATCGGGATGCGTTTGCGAAGTGAGAAACGAATGGCCGCTTTGGTTTTGAGTTTGGCAAGAACAGCGGTGGCGGCACGAAGGATGATGTTGTCCGCTATCACCGGCGTGCAGTCAATGGCGAGGCTGGTGCGGCGGGCCGGCGCGCAGTCGATTTCAATACGGTCGGCGAGCGAGATGGTTTGAAAGATACTGCGTAATTCATGGAAACCGTCCGGGCGTTTCCCCAGCACATCGAGCGTGAGGTTGATTTTGGCAAAAGAGGGGACGCGGGCGCGGGGCACGATTCCCATGTTAGCCCAAAGGGCGGTAAAAGCTTCCAGGGGCAGGGTAGAAATACAGGTAAGGAATTCTTATGAGAGGCCGGAATGACAGCCGTACAGATTGAAAAGAAGCGAGTTATACGTTTGGCACGGCGCTTGCAATCAGAAGGGCACGGGGAGAAAGGCAGGCAAGCCACCCGGCGAAATGCAGTCCGCAAGGGAGCTTGCCTGTCTTCGGAACGTTGCGCCCACATGCGCCGGTTTCCATTCCGAAGCCGGTAACCAAAGGAACAACAGTAGAGGAGAACTGAAACCATGTCGAACGTCACCAGTGTGTCTTCACAACCGGAGAAGAGCAATGGCTGGAGCATGCCTACCGCGGCGGCGCTGGCGCTGAGTGTGGCGCTGGCCGGAGGAAACGCCTATTTGCTGGTCAAGACGGACCGGCTGGAAAACCAGATGAAGGAGTTGCGCGCCGCCTTCAAAACGGAGTTGGTGAGCGTGCAGCAGGAAGTGGCCTCGCGCGGCAGCAACTACAACAAGGTGACCGAAGAATTGCGCAAGCAGATTGAGGACACCGGGGCGCGCTCGGCACTGGCCGCCAATGCGGCGACACGGGCCAACTCGGCGGCGAAGAAATATTCCGACGATTTAGCGAAAAAATTCGCCGAGCAACAGAAAATGGTCAGCGATCAGCACCTCACCCTGGCGGCGCAACTCGGCGAAATGAAGGACGCCTCCTCCCAAGCCTATGCCAAGGTGGACGGGATCGCCTCCGACGTGACCAACGTGAAATCGGAAGTCGCGTCCACAAAGACCGAATTGGACAAGACCATCGCCGATCTGCGCAGCGTGCGCGGCGACATGGGGATCCAGAGCGGGCTGATTGCCACCAATTCCAAAGAGCTCGCTGCCCTCCGCGCGCTGGGCGAGCGCGACTACATCGAGTTCAACCTGGCTAAGACCAAGACGCCGCAGCGCATCGGCGACATCGCCGTGCAGTTGAAGAAAATGGACAACCGGCGGAACCGCTACACGATCGAAGTGATCTCCAACGACAAGCGCGTGGAGAAGAAAGACCGCACCGTGAATGAGCCGGTGCAGTTCTACATGGCCAAAGCGCGCCTGCCCTATGAACTGGTGGTGAATGAAGTTCGCAAGGACAGCATTGTCGGGTATCTGGCCGCTCCGAAAGTGCGCGACTTGCGGTAACGGGATGCTGATTCGCCTGCCTAAGAACACACTCTTCCCTGGCCGCCGCTCTCGGGTTGATCCCTGGGCGGCGGCATTTTTCATTTTGAGACTGAGCCTCATCGCAACACGAGTCAATCCGCTTGCCTCAAGGAAATGACGCGGCCCTCGGCGATGCTTCGATACGCCCCTTCGACGGCCGCGAAACTCCCCAGGTATTCGCGAACTCCCGTTTCAAAGGGCGCGCGGGCGCGAAGACAATCGATGAAGTGGCGTTGCGTGGCGAACACGCTGTCTCCCTTGTAGCCCGTGGATGTATCGTGCCGGGTGAGCAGCGTTGCGCCGCGATAGACCTCGCCGTTGGCGAGCACGCGGAGAACGCCCTCCGTACCTTCGAAAATGGAATCGCCCATGGCGGGACCCGCAGGTTCGGCGTTGGTGTAGCGGCTCCCGTCGATCACGCCGTCGGCCGTGTTGGCGTGTTCCAGAAGCACCACGGCGCGGTCTTCGCCCGCGATCGACGGGTTGTGGCGCTTGGCAAATGCCTGCAGACGCGCGATGTCTCCGAACAGAAAGCGGGCCGTGTCGATGGGGTGTATCAGCGTTTCGTACAACAACAGCCGCGGCATCTGACGGAAGTAGGGCTGGTTGGGATAAGGGTTGTCGCCCAGGCCGTCGCGCTGGCGGATGCGGAACGTGTAGGTGAGCGGCTGGCCGATGTCCCCGCCTTCCATGCGGCGTTTCACCTCGCGATACCAGGGTTGCCAGCGCCAGTTCTCGTGGACCATGACCGGGACCCCGGAGGCTTCGACGAAATCGGCGAGTTCCCTGCCCTGCTCCATTGTTTCAGCCAGCGGTTTTTGAACGATAGCCGGGATGCCGCGTTCCGCAGCCAGCCGCACTAACGCCAGATGCGTGTCGGGGCGCGTGGCGATGTCCAGAAAATCCGGACGCTCGCGGTCAAGCATGGCCGCGGCATCGGTGTAGGCTCGCGCCGCCGCCGCTTGCGCGCGTTCCAGTGCCGGGTCGCAGGCGGCGATGAGATCGACGTCGGGCATGCGGCGCCATGCCTCGATTTGAATGTTGCCGAAGAAGCCGCAGCCCGCGATCGCTCCGCGAAGTTTTCCCATGGGTTGTGTCTACCAGAATAAGATAGGGGCTGCGATGTCTGTCACAATCCTTTGCTGGCTGCTGTTGGCCGCCGCCGGATGGGCGCAGAAAGCCGATCCGATGCGGCCCGATCCGAACATGGCGCGGCCCATCGCGGCGCGCGATACGGTGTGGATCGAAGAAATGACCTGGCTGGAGGTGCGCGATGCGCTCAAAGCCGGCAAGCGCACTGCGATTGTGCCCACCGGCGGCGTGGAACAAAACGGTCCCTATCTGGCGGCGGGAAAGCACAACTACGTGCTGCGGGCAACAGCCGAAGCCATCGCGCGCAAACTGGGCGATGCGCTCGTTGCGCCCGTGGTGCCGTTTGTGCCCGAGGGCAACATCTCCCCGCCTTCGGGGCACATGCTGTATCCTTCCACCATCGGCGTGCGCGAAGAAACCTTCGAACGGCTGCTCACCGACATCGCCGAAAGTCTGAAGCAGCATGGTTTCCTGCACGTCGTTCTGATTGGCGACAGCGGGGGAAACACGAAGGGGATGGCCGCGGTGGCGGCGGCGCTGAGCAAACGCTGGGGCGCCGGCGGCGCGCGGATCTATCACATCCCCGAGTATTACGACTACGCCAGTGTGAAGGGGTGGCTCGATAAACAAGGCGTGCGCCAGACCGATGAGGGGATGCACGACGATTTCGCGATGTCGGCGCAAATGATGCTGGTGGATCCGGCGACGGTGCGCATGAAAGAGCGCATGGCGGCGAAGAAGTTCTCCATCAACGGAGTGCCGCTCGCGCCGCTGGAAAAGACGGTGGCATGGGGAAAGCGGATCGTGGATTACCGCGCGGAGCTGACGGTGGCCGCCATCCGCAAAGCGATGGGCCGGTAGGCGCCCGCTCCCTCTACCGGTGTTTGTTCAGGAAGGCCAGCAGGACGGCGAGAGTCTTTTCGGGCTGTTCTTCCTGCACCCAATGGCCGGCCTTTTCGACGAAGTGCGGACCGTCCAGGTTGGGGCAGACTGCGCGCATCCGGTCGAGCGCGCCGTAGTTCTGGAACGGACCCCAGTCTTGCTTGCCGGAGATAAAACAGGTTGGCGCCTCCATGTTTTCTCCCGCGAAGACTTGCAAT
>JAEUQG010000229.1 GCA_016789755.1 Bryobacterales bacterium | reverse complement strand
TCGCGCGTGCGCAGATCGAGCTTGGCCATCGCCTGGCCTTCGCCGTGGCAGCCCTGGCAGTCCTTCTTGAGTGCCGGTTGCACGACGTCGCGAAACAGCGCCAGCGGGTCGGCGGCGCTAAGTGAAGACACGATGGCAACGAGGATGGCAAGGCACATGGATTATCCGGTATTGTATACAATTCCCATGCCGGGATCGATCCTCCGCAACGAGTCTGCGACCGTTTGCCGAACGCGGTTCTGAAGGTGCTGGAAGCCTTGCGCAGCCCCATCCTCGTTCGCCATCTATTTCGCCGGGTTCGACGGACAGCGCCCGAAACGCGTCATCATAAAGGTGTTGGGCGAATAACACCCCGGAGGTGCCGGATGAAGTCGATTCTGGGCGCGTGCGCTCTTGCCGCCATAACTGCCGCGGCCGCCGAATTGCCGGTGAAAACCGTCATTCTCTACAAACACGGCGTCGGCTACTTCGAAAGAAACGGCGAACTGCGCGCCGGCGAATCGGCCCGCCTCGATTTCCGCGCCGGGGACATGAACGACGTCCTCAAGTCCCTCACCATCGAGGACCGCGGCGGTAAAATCACCGGGCTCCGTTACGACGCCAGCGAGCCCCTCGACAAACGCCTCGCCGATTACCCCTTCCAAATCGGCCCGCACATCGCCCTCAGCGCCTTCTTCGATCAATTGAAAGGAGCCCGCCTCGAACTGCGCACCGGCGCCGGCGAGAACGCCGCCGGAGCCATCTTCTCCGCCCGCACCGTCCCCCTCGGCGAAAAAGCCCAGGAAAGAGAATTCCTCACCCTCATGCTCGATGGCGGCGAACTAAAATCCTTCGACCTCGCCGCCGTCATGCAATTCAAACTTGCCGGCGACACTCTCCAACGGCAATTGAAGGACTATCTCGCCGCCCTTGCCGTCGCCCGCTCCAGGGAAAAACGCAGCGTCTACATCGATTCCTCCGACGCCGGCTCGCGCCAGCTCCGCGCCAGCTACATGATCCCCACCCCCGTCTGGAAATCCAGCTACCGCCTCATCTTCTCCCCAACCGGCGCCACCCTCGAAGGCTGGGCCATCGTCGATAACACCACCGGCGAAGACTGGACCAACGTCAACCTCTCCCTCGTCTCCGGCCGCCCCATCTCTTTCATCAGCCAGCTCTACGAGCCCAAGTACAAAGAGCGCCCTGTCGCCGAACTCCCCGAAGACCGCGCCGTCGCCCCGCCCGTCCATGCCGGAGCCATCGCCAGCGACCGCGCCGATCAGTTCGCCAAAAACATGCCCGCCGCCGCCCCACCCGCTCCCCGCCGCGCCCTCATGTCGGAGATGGTCACGGTTCATGCCGAACCTGCCGCCGAAAGCACCGTCGACGTCAACACGCAAGCCCGCGAACTCGGCGACCTGTTCGAATACCGCTTCTCCACGCCCGTCACCGTGCGCAAAAGCGAATCGGCGATGCTCCCCTTCCTCCAGCAGAAGATCACTTCCCGCAAGCTGCTTATCTACTCCGGCCATTCCCTGCAAAACCCCATGAATGCCGCCGAAATCTCCAACAATAGCGGCAAGACTCTCGATGGCGGCCCCATCACCGTCTTCGATGCCGGCGCCTATGCCGGCGAGGCCCTCGTCGAAACCTTCAAAGCCGGCGACAAGCGCCTCATCAGCTACGGCATCGATCTCGGCACACGCATCACCACCGCCTTCGATTCCACGCGCGACGTCGTCCGCGAATTCCGGGCCAATCGCGGCATCCTCACCACCAAAACCGCCATCCTCGAAACCCAGACCTACACCATCCGCAACGTCGACGCCAAACCCAAAATCCTCATCATCGAACACCCCGTGCGCCCCTCCTACACGCTCCTCACCGTCAAGCCCGCCGAAAGCACCGCCGCCGCCCATCGCTTCGAGGTGAAACTCGCCGCCAATTCCACCGAAAAATTCGCCGTCCCCGAAGAGCGCCTCCTCGAGCAAAGCATCACCATCCTCAGCCTCACTCCCGACCAGATCGGCGTCTACGTACAAAACCGAAACCTCACCCCCGAAGGCCGTAAACAACTGGAAGCCGTCGCCGCCGCCAAACGCCAGATCGCCGATACCGACACCCAGATCCGCGATCTCGATCAGGAAATCAACGAACTCGTCCGCGATCAGGATCGCATCCGCCAGAATCTATCCAGCCTCAACCGCGTCACCGGCCAGCAGGAACAAGTGAACCGTTACGCCAACGAGCTCGCCTCCCAGGAAGCGAAGCTCGCCTCTCTCCGCGACCGCGCCGGCCAGCTTCGCAAGCAAAAAGCCGCCCAGGACCAGCAGTTAAAATCCATCATTGAGAAGATGACATTTTGAACCTCGCACTCATCGGTTACGGCAGCGTCGGCAAAGCCTTCGCCCGGTTGCTTCACAAGAAGCAATCCCAATACCCCTTCCGCATCGTCGCCATCCAAACCGCGCGCCACGGCGCCGCCTACCATCCCCACGGGCTTCCCATCGACCCGCCCTGGGGACCTCCAGCCCCCTCCATCGGCGAGTTCCTCGACAAAGCGCAAGCCGAGGTCGTCTTCGAGGTCACTACCCTCAACCCCGCCACCGGCGAGCCCGCCCTCTCCCACATCCGCGCCGCCTTCGCCCGCGGCCTTCACGTCGTCACCGCCAACAAAGGCCCCATCGCCCACGCCTACGAAGACCTTCGTAGCGAAGCACTCCGCGCCGGCGTCCAACTCCGCTTTGAATCCATCGTCATGGACGGCGCCCCCGTCTTCAACCTCGTCCGCGAAACCCTCCCCGGTGTCCGTATCCTCGGCTTCCACGGAGTCCTCAACTCCACCACCAACATCGTGCTCGAAGCCATGGAACAAGGCCAGTCGCTCGAAGACGGCATTCGTCTCGCTCAGAAAATAGGAGTCGCCGAAGCCGACGCCGCCTTCGACATCGACGGCTGGGACGCCGCCGCCAAAACCGCGGCCCTCGCCAATGTCCTCATGAACGCCCGCACCAATCCGCTCCTCGTCGATACCAAGGGCATCCGCCGCCTCACTCCCGAAAAGCTCGCCGAACTCAAGCCTAAAGGCAAAACCATCCGTCTCGTCAGCCGCGCCCATCAGGGCAAAGAAGCCCTCAAAATGCGTGTCCGCGCCGAGGTCCTCGATCTCACCGAACCCCTCGCCCTCGCCCGCGGCACCTCCAACCTGCTGCGCATCGAAACCGATCTCATGGGCACGCTCGGCATCCTCGAATCCGATCCCGGAGTCGAACAGACAGCATACGGGCTCTTCAGCGATCTCGTCGATATCGCCCGCGCCATTTAGAGGCCGCCCAATCACTATGTAACTTCTCGCGTTGCACCTGTAAGATCTGGTCCGCCTCCCGTTACCTTACTCCCCCTTCCGCGTCCCACCTCCTATGCGGAAATTTCTGAGCCTCGCGCTCCTGACTTTTCTGGGGGGAAAGGGATTCGCCCAGTTTCCAGGACTCAACCTTCCTCCCAGCGGCGACAACCAAAAAGCTTCCATCACCCAATTCATCGGACCCGTCAAGGTCACCATCGATTACAGCAGCCCCAAAGTCCACGGCCCCGACGGCAAAGACCGGCGCGGCAAAATCTGGGGCCAACTCGTTCCCTACGGCATGGCCAACCTCGGCTTCGGCAACGGCAAGCCCTCGCCTTGGCGCGCCGGAGCCAACGAAAACACCGTCTTCACCGTCAGCCACCCTGTCCGTATCGAAGACAAACTGCTCCCCGCCGGCAGATACGGCTTCCACATCATTCCTCAAAAAGACGAATGGACTCTCGTATTCTCCAAGAACTCAACTTCCTGGGGCAGCTTTTTCTATGAGCCCACGGAGGACGCCCTCCGCGTCACCGTGAAACCGCGTCAGCACGACTACCGCGAATGGCTTACCTATGAGTTCACCGAACGCAAACCCGACCGCGCCACTGTCGAACTCCAATGGGAAGATCTCGCCGCCGGCTGGACCATCGCCGTCGACAAGATCGAAGAGCTCTACATCTCCCAACTCAAGCAGGACCTTCGCACCACCGGCGGCTTCAACTACCAGGGCTTTCTCAACGCCGCCCAGTACACCCTCACCATCGGCTCGCACTTCGACGAAGGCCTGGAATGGGCCGAAGCCGCCATCAGCCGCCCCTTCGTCGGCGTCGCCAACTTCGCCACGCTCTCCATGAAAGCGCAACTCCTCAATAAGCTCGACCGCACCGAGGAAGCCAAACAGGTCATGAAGACCGCGCTCGCACACCCCACCGCCTCACCCATCCAGATCCACCAGTACGCCCGCCAATTGTCGGCCGCCGGCAAAACCGCCGAAGCCGGTGAGATCTACGAGTTCAACCACAAAAAGCACGGCGACGTCTGGCCCGTCCATGTCGGACTCACCCGCATGTACTCCGCCAGGGGCGACATTGCCAAAGCCCTCGAACACGCCAAAACCGCCCTCCCCCAAGCTCCCGATCAGCTCAACAAAACGAGCCTTGAAAACATGATCAAACAGCTCTCCGCGGGACAGAAGGTGAACTAAAAGAGCACTCTCAGGCCCGCGTACGGCCCTCGGCCCGCGACTTCTCCAGCAGCGCCTTCAGCCGGGCGGCGGTCTTCGCATTGCCCGCAATCACGTTGTCCCGCTCGCCCGGGTCGCGCTCCAGGTTGTACAACTGCGCCTCCGTTTCCCCCTTCCGCGCCGCGGGCACTTTGCCCGCCGGTATCGCCGGAATGCCTTCGATGTACTTCCACGGCCCCTGCCGGATCGCGAACACGCCATCCACGTTGTGCGTGATCATCGGCCCGCGCAAGGGGCCGCGTACCTTCTTCCCCAAAAACGTGGGCAGGACGTTGAAGCTGTCCTCCGCGCCCTTGTCGGCGGCAGGCAGCGCCGCGCCCGTCAGCGCCGCCAGCGTCGCCGCCAGATCCACCAGGTTGATCGTCTCCCCGCACACTGTCCCCGCCGGCGCGTGGCCCGGCCATCGCACCAGAAACGGCACCCGGAACCCGCCTTCGTAAATCCCATGCTTGCGTCCGCGCCATGCGCCGTTGACACGCAACCCCGCCCGGTACGCCACCGCTTCCGCGCGATCCCCTTCCGTCAGCAACACCGCTCCGTTGTCGCTCGTGAAAATCACCAGCGTCTCGTCGGCGTGGCCCCCGTCCGCCAGCGCCTCTAAGATGCGCCCCACCGAACCATCCAAATCGTGAATCCAATCGCCCGCCGGCCCCGCCCCACTCGTCCCCTTCGTCTCCCTCGACGGTGTCGTCGGCTCGTGCACCGCCACCGGAGTGAAGTACAGAAAAAACGGTTTGCCCCGTTCCTGTTTCCCCAGCCACTCCACCGCTTTGCTGGTCAGCACATCCATCACCGTGTCGTCCGTACGGTGCGGAGCGTCGATCCCCAGAAACGCCCGCCCGTAAGGCGTGCGCCCGAATGGCTCCACCTTCTTCGACCGTAACCCCACCACCTGTTCGTTCTCCACGAACACGCCTGTGGCATCGCCGTGATTCTGCGGAACCCCGAAATGATAGTCGAACCCGATCTGCAGCGGGCCGGGACGCAGTGCACCCGCGTAGTCCGTCCCCCCTTCCCCATAACCCAGATGCCACTTCCCCACCGCCGCGGTGCTGTATCCACGCGACTTCAGCATCGATGCCAGCGTCATCCGCGTCGTCTCGATGTGCAGCGGCGCCGTAATCCCCAGTACGCCGCTCTTCAGCCCCGTCCGCCAGCAGTAACGGCCCGTCATCACCGCGTACCGCGTCGGCGTGCAGACCGAGGAGGGCGTGTTGGCGTCTGTGAAACGCACCCCCTCCCGCGCCAGCCGGTTGAGATGCGGCGTCCGTACGTGCTTCTCTTCCGACCCGTAGCAATTCGGACTCCCATAACCGAAGTCGTCCGACAAGATAATCACGATGTTCGGACGCATCGAAGCGTCCGCCGCCATTGCCTGCGTCGCCGCGGCGGTGGCGGCCAGAAATTCCCGGCGATTCATGGCGCGAAGTCTCCTCGGGCTTTTTGAGGTCCGCACAACGCGCCGGGTCTACCCGCGGCACGCGAATTCCTGAACATGCTGGTCCCACGCCCCGGCCTGTGCGAGCTTTTATCGTAAACCAACTGCCCGCCGAGGAGCCTGCCGTCAGGACTGATACACTCGGAAATGTGCGCTCCGGCCAATCCTGGGAGATCGATCGCGACGCCCTCGCACGGCTTCTTGCCGCCCTCGATCCCGACCCCGCCCGCGCCGCCCTTTGCTACGAAGAACTCCGCCAGAAACTTATCCGCTTCTTCGAATGGGAGCGCAGCGAAATGCCCGACCGCGATGCCGACGAAACCCTGAACCGTGTCGCCCGCCGCCTCGCCGAAGGCGTTGAAATGCGCTCCCCCGGCGCCTTCGCCCACGGCATCGCCCGCTTCATCCTCCGCGAACAGGCCGCCGCCGCCAAACGCAAAGAACGCGCCCTCGCCGAATTCGTCGCCCAGCCCCGAATGGAACCCAACCCCCAGGATCAGGCCCTCCACAATTGCCTCGAACACTGCCTCGCCTCTCTCCCGCCCGAGGCCCGCTGGCTTCTCGAAAAGTATTACTCCGGAGCCGCCGGCGAACAAATCCCCAATCGCCGCGCCCTCGCCGAAGAACTCCGCCTCGGCGCCAATGCCCTCCGCAACCGCGTCCTCCGCCTCCGCGCGCGCCTGGAATCCTGCCTCAACGATTGCACCAAAAAACACAGTGACGAAACTACGTTTTCGCCCACTCAGGATAGGGAGGCATAAATGACGCCGCCGGAATTGGATCGTCTGGCGCGCCAGTATCTGCTGGGCCGGCTCCCGGAAGCCGGACGCATCGCATTCGGCGAACGCCTGTTCGACGAAGAGACCACGTTTGAAACCGTGCAGGCCGTGGAAATGGAACTCCGCGACGCCTACGCGCGCAACGAACTAAGCCCAGCCGACCGCGCCGATTTTGAACACCATCTGCTGCGCACCGATCGCCAGCGCAACGCCAGCCGCGTCTCTTCGGCACTTGCCCAAGTCATCCCCCATCGTCCCGCCAAGCCGCAGCGCCCCTGGACGCAATGGGCGCTCGTCGCCGCGGCCGCCATCGCCATTCCTGCCGCCTTCTACGCCGCTTATCTCCAGCAGCAGCTTCTTCACCTCAAGACCGCTCCCATCGCCCGCACACAGCCCGCCAACGCCTCAATGCCCGCCCTTGTCTCGCTCTTCCTCCCCGATCTCGTCCTCCGCTCCAATGCGGCCCCTCCACAACTGCGTCTCCCCGCTGGCCACGCCCTCGTCAAACTCGAAATCGAAACCGCCCACCCCGGCCCCTTCACCGCCACGCTCACCGGCCCCTCCGGCGCCGAACTCCTTCGCCAATCCGCCCTTACCCCCAACGACAAACTCCTCACCCTCTGGCTCCCCTCCTCCGCTCTCCCCTCCGCCACACTCCAACTCCGCCTCACCGCCCCCGGCCTCGACGAAACCAGACAACTCCTCATCATCCGCTAAGTACCGTTTTGTTCCGATGCCGCCGTTCGAAAACGAGTCCGGAACACGGCCAACATGCGATGCAGCGTCATCCGCCGGTCCCAGGCGTATGATAGTGGTGAGGTCTAAATGTCAGAGCAAGTTCAGGCTATTCTTCAAGCAGTTCGGGGACTTACTCCGGCGCAACTTGCCGAACTCAGAATCGCTCTGACCGCGCTGGAGCCATTGGCTGAATCCGAACCTGACAAGCGCCTCCTCGTTCACTCCATACAGGGTAAGTACCGCCGTGTTCCTACCTCTTCCGAGTCTTTCCTGCGCCGCAAACAGGAGGATCTCAAACTGGAATCCATGCCGTGAACTTCGTTCTCGATGCTAGCGCCTTGATCGCCTTCCTCCGCGATGAGCAAGGGGCAAATGTGGTTGCCGAAGCGTTGCTCCACCCTAACTCGCGTTGCTTTGCGCACGCTTTGAATCTCTGTGAGGTCTTCTACGACTTTTACCGTGCCGCGGGTCCACAGGTGGCGTCCCTGGCTATTGAAGACCTCGTGAACCTCGGAGTCGAGCAAGACGCGACCCTCGACGGTGTGTGGCAGGCGGCAGGCATCCTGAAAGCCACCCTTCGACGGGTTTCCTTGGCGGACTGCTTCGCTATTGAACTAGCCCAGCGCAAGAGCGCGGCCTTGTTGACCGCGGATCACCACGAATTCGACGTTCTTCGCGAAAAGGCCATCTGTGAGATCCGGTTCATCCGCTGATCCCCCTCAATTCCCCTCCACTACAAATCCCGCCCAATAAAACGGCGCCCGGAACCTCGCCTCCTTCCGCACCGCCATCTGCGCCATCCGCAACGCCTCTTCCGCGCTCCGCCCGCCCACAAACATTTCCCGGTAAAAATGTTCCATCAACACCGCCGACGCCCCGTCCGCCACCGGCCACAAACTCGCCACCACCTGCCGCGCCCCGGCGTGCAGGAAACCATGCGCCAGGCTCGCCAATCCCTCCCCTCGAAATTCCCGCCCCGCCCGCGATTCGCACGAACTTAGCACCACCAGCGCCTTGTTCATCCGCAATCCGTAGATCTCCCCCAACCGCAGCAATCCATCCCGCACCTTCCCCTCCGCCGTGAGCATCGAAAACGCCACGCCCGATACTCTGGGCCGCTCATCGTCCACCAGCGCATGCGTCGCCACATGCAGCACCGCGCTGGTCTTCGCCGCCTCTAGAAACGCCTCCCGCGTCGCTTCCTGCCGCAACAGCACCCGTACCCTCCGCCCTCCCAGCTTCCGGATCGTCTCCGCCTCCCTCGCCGACGCCGCCAGTCGCGGTAACGCCCCTTCATACACCGGATCGGCAAACACCGTCACCGCACCCTGCGCCTTCCCACCCTTGCGCGCCGCGAACGTCGCCGACGGAAACCACACCAGAGTATGCCGCTCCAACGGCAGCAGCGCCGCGAAGGGCGCCCAATGCAGCGGCCCATCCGGCACTAAGTACACACGCCGCGCTGTCAGCCCCGCCGGTATCAGCAGCCCGCGCAACTTCGCCGCCGCCTTCTCGAACTCCGCTTGCGCCTTCGCCAACCGTGCCCCCCGCGCCGCACGCGACGCATCCTGCATCGCCGCCGGAGCCTTCGATGCCTCCTCCAACGCACGCACCAGCGGCTCCAATGCCGCCCTCCCCGGCAACGTCCGTACCGACACCCCCCTCCGCGTCACCGCCCACGTATACCCGCGCTCCCGCCCCGTGCTGTACACCAGCATCGCCGCATCTTCCGGCAGCCCCGCCTGTATCTCCGCCAGCGCCGGCGGACGCGGACGCATCAGCACCACATCCGGATCCCCTTGCGCCTCCAGCTTCGCCGCAATTTGCTCATAGTCGAACAACGCCCGGTCCAGCCGCTGCCGCGCCTCCTTCTCCCTCGCCCCGGTCACCCCCGCCACCAACAACTGGCTCACATTCGCCCCCGCCGCCCTCACCCGCCGCTGCTGATCCAGCAATGCCGCGCTCGCCGGCCGCGCCTCCAACTCCGTCCGCGACAGCGAATCCAGCAGCACCCGCGCTCTGCTGCGCTCATTGGCATCGAACGCCATCGCATCGAACCCCTCGCCCGGCGCTCCCGCATGCTGCCTCATCCGTATGTCCGTCAACAGGTGATACACATCCCGCCGTGACGCCAGATACGACATCCGCAGATTCGGAGCCAGCAACTCCGCCCGCGACCCTTCCGTCAACGAGAGCGCCGCCTCCGCCTGCTCCGCCGCCTTGCTCAACTCCCCCGCTTCACGCAGCGCATACGCCAAATCCGCCAGTGCCGCCGCCTCTCCGTTCCGATCCTCAATCGCCCGGTACATCCCCAGCGATTCCTCCAGCAACCGCACCGCACCGCCCGTATCTCTCTGCCGCAACCGCAGCCGCCCGCGGCTATTCAACGTCGCCGCCACCCCCAGCCGGTCCCCAATCTCCCGCTTCAAGTCGAGCGACACTCCATACGCCTCATCCGCCTTCCCCCACGCCCCCGCCGCGGCTGCCACGTCCCCCAGATTGTGCATCGCATACGCCCGCCCCTGCTGATCCTTCAACACCTCGAATAGCGCCAGCGCCTGCCGCAGCGCCGCTTCGTTCCCCAGCATTCCCAGATTGTTCAATGTTCGCGCTTCCCCAGCTTTGTTCTTCGCCGCGCGCCACAACGGCAGCGCCTCGCCATACCGCTGCCGCGCCGATTCTTCATCCCCAACATCCGCCAACACCAGCCCCATGCTGCTCAGTACCTCCGCCTGCTGCGCCGGCGCCTTCTCTTCCCGAAACAGCGCCAGCGCCTGCTGGTACAAGTCGATTGCCCGCTGATACTCGCCCCGCCTCCACTCCATCGCCGCAATCCCGGAAAGCGTCAGCCCTTGCCCGAACCGGTCCTTGATCTGCTCCCGCAACCGCAGCGCCTTCTCATAGGAATCCATCGCCAGCCGCGTCTCCCCCAGATACGCATACGCCGCCCCCAGATTGTTCCACGCAATCGAAGCCCGCATCAGCTTCCCCGCGCTCTCGTTCATCTCCGCCGATCGCCGGAACGGTTCAATCGCCTCCGCCGGCCGCATCTGCTGCAACAACTCGTAGGCCCGCTTGTACTCCCCATCGGCATCGCTCTGCTGCGCCCACAATGCAATTGCACAGCACCAATTTGCTAGCATCATGCTCATCATGCAGCGGCTCATTCTCGCGGCCTTCCTCTGTGCTTCAGCCTTCTCCCAGACGATTGCTTACCACGACTTGAAGTATCGTAGCATCGGCCCGTTCCGCGGAGGCCGCGTCACCGCCGTTACAGGCGTTGCCTCGCAGCCCGATGTCTACTACTTCGGCGGCACCGGCGGCGGGGTCTGGAAGACCACCGACGGCGGCCGCCTCTGGC
This sequence comes from Bryobacterales bacterium, assembly GCA_016789755.1. Taxonomy (GTDB): domain Bacteria; phylum Acidobacteriota; class Terriglobia; order Bryobacterales; family Bryobacteraceae; genus CADEFT01. Next base: position 20,035 of record JAEUQG010000229.1, on the reverse strand, counting down.
TGCCCGTCACCGACAAGTTCCTCACCACCGGCTCCGTCGGCGCCATCGGTGTCGCCCCGTCCGATCCCAATGTCGTCTACGCCGGCATGGGCGAAGTCCCCATCCGCGGCAACGTCTCCCATGGCGACGGCATGTACAAGACCACCGACGCCGGCAAGACCTGGAAGAAAATCGGCCTCGAAGATACCCGCCACATCGGCCGCGTCCGCGTCCATCCCACCAACCCCGATCTGGTCTACGTCGCAGCTCTCGGCCACACCTTCGGCCCCAATGAACAACGCGGCGTCTTCCGCTCCAAGGACGGCGGCCTCTCCTGGCAAAAAATCCTCGACCGCGGCCCCAAAGCCGGAGCCGTCGATCTCATCCTCGATCCCTCCAACCCCCGCATCCTCTACGCTGCCTTCTGGGAGGTCTACCGCAAACCCTGGACCCTCGAAAGCGGCGGCCCCGGCAGCGGCCTCTGGAAATCCACCGACGGCGGCGACACCTGGTCCGACCTCTCCCGCAAACCCGGCATGCCCAAAGGCCTCCTCGGCAAAATCGGAATCACCGTCTCCCCCGTCAACCCCGATCGCCTCTACGCCATCGTTGAAGCCGAAGACGGAGGCGTCTTCCGTAGCGACGATGCCGGCGAAAACTGGACCCTCGCCAACTCCGGCCGCAATCTCCGCCAGCGCGCCTGGTATTACACCCGCATCTACGCCGATCCCAAAAACGCCGACGCCCTCTACGTCCTCAACGTCGGCTTCCACCGCTCCGCCGATGCCGGCCGCACGTTCTCCACCATCGGAGTCCCCCACGGCGACAACCACGACCTCTGGATCGCCCCCGACGACAGCAACCGCATGGTGGAAGGCAACGACGGCGGCGCCAACGTCACCCGCGACGGCGGCCGTTCCTGGACCGCTCAGAATCAAGCCACCGCCCAGTTCTACCGCGTCGCCACCGACAACGATTTTCCCTACAACATCTACGGCGCCCAGCAGGACAACTCCACCGTGCGCATTCCCTCCCGCACCGCCGATGCCGGCATCACGGAGCGCGACTGGTATCCCGTCGGCGGCGGCGAAAGCGGCTGGATCGCACCCCATCCCCGCAACTCCAACATCGTCTTCGCCGGCTCCTACGGCGGCTATCTCACCCGCGACGACCACGTCACCGGGCAAACCCGCACCCTCAACGTCTGGCCCGATAACCCCATGGGCCGCTCCCCCGCCGAATTGAAATACCGCTTCCAGTGGAATTTCCCCATTTTCTTCTCCCCGCACGACCCCAATATCCTTTATTCCGCCAGTAATGTCCTCCATCGCTCCACCAACGAGGGCCAGTCCTGGGAAGACATCAGCGGCGACCTCACCCGCAACGACAAATCCAAACAGGTCTCCTCCGGCGGCCCCATCACCAAAGACAACACCAGCGTCGAATACTACGGCACTATCTTCACCGCCGCCGAATCTCCCGTCAAAAAAGGCGTCCTCTGGACCGGCTCCGACGACGGCCTCGTCCAGGTCTCCGAAGACAACGGCCGCACCTGGCGCAACGTCACTCCCAAAGACCTCCCCGAATGGAGCCAGATCAACTCCATCGAGGCCTCCCCCCACGACCCCGCCTCCGCCTACTTCGCCGCCACCATGTATAAATGGGACGATTTCCGCCCCTATCTCTATAAAACCGCCGATTACGGCAAAACCTGGACCCGCATCGTCGCCGGCATCGACCCCGCCGCCTTCACCCGCGTCGTTCGCGAAGACCCCGCCCGCCGCGGCCTCCTTTACGCCGGCACCGAAACCGGCATGTACGTCTCCTTCGACGACGGCGCTAAATGGGAATCGCTGCGCCTCAATCTCCCCATCGTCCCCATCACCGATCTCGCCGTCCATAAGCGTGACGCCGACCTCATCGTCGCCACCCAGGGCCGTTCCTTCTACGTCCTCGATCACCTCAACATCCTTCATCAAATCAAGGACGGCACCGCCAACGGCGACGCCTTCCTCTTCTCCCCGGAACCTGCCTACCGCACCGCCGGCTTCACCCGCTCGCGCATTCCCGCCGGAGCTTCCATCGGCGAAAATCCGCCCAACGGCGTCGTCCTCCACTGCTACCTCAAGGAGGAGCCCAAAGGCGAAACAATATTGGAAATCACCGGTAATTCCGGGAAACTACTCCGCAAACTGACACCGAAGCTCAAGGCCGGCCTCAACGAACTCCTCTGGGACCTCCGTCTGGAAGACGCCACCACCATCCCCGGCATGATTCTCTGGGCCGGATTCACCCAGGGCCCCAAAGCAGCCCCCGGCCGCTATCAGGCCCGTCTCACGGTCAACGGCAAGCCGCTTACCCAACCCATCGAAATCCGCAAAGACCCCCGCCTCACCGACGTCTCCCAGGAGGATCTCGAAAAGCAACTCGCCCTCTCCCTCCAGGTCCGCGACAAACTCACCGAAGCCCATCAGGCCATCCTCAAAATCCGCGACACCCGCAAACAAATCGACGAAATGGCCGCCCGCCTCGACGCCAAGGAGCGCAAAGACGTCATCGAAGCAGGCAAAGCCCTCGCCAAGAAACTCACCGCCATCGAAGAAGAGCTCTATCAAACCAAAAACCAGAGCAATCAGGATCCGCTTAACTATCCCATCAAGCTCAACAATCGCCTCGCCGCCCTCTACGGCGCCATCCAAAGCGCCGACTCCGCCCCCACCCGCCAGGCCCAGCTCTTCTATGAGGAACTCGCCACCGCCATCAACGGCCACACCCAATCCCTCCGTACGCTGCTCGACCGCGACCTCGCCGCCTTCAACAAACTCGCCCGCGACAAAGACGTGCCGCCCATCATTATGCGCAAATAAGGAGTGATGCTCCGCTACACCCTCACCCTCCTCGCCGCATCCGCCATCGCCGCGGCCGCCGATGCCAAACCCGTCTTCGAACGCCAGGACATCATCCCCCTCGACACCAAGCACACCCACGCCTCCAGCATCGTCGAACTCCCCAACGGCGATCTCCTCGCCTGCTGGTATCGCGGATCCGGCGAACGCACCGCCGACGATGTCGTCATCCTCGGCGCCCGCAAAAAGAAAGGCGCCAGGCAATGGAGCGCCCCCTTCCTCCTCGCCGACGTCCCCGATTTCCCCGACACCAACCCCGCCCTCTTCGTCGACAGCCGCCGCCGTCTCTGGCTCATCTGGCAAACCATCCTCGCCAACGAATGGCACACCGCCCTCACCACCTACCGCATTACCACTGACTGGGCCGGCGACGGAGCACCCCGCTGGCAAAGCAGCGAACCCCTCCTCTTCATCCCCCACAACTTCGCCCCCAAAGTCAAAGAAGCCGTCACTCCCATGCTCGCCGCCGAAGGCCGCCTCGGCCAGTGGGCCAAGCGCACCCTCGATCGCGCCAACGACAAGTATTTCTCCCGAATGGGCTGGATGACCCGCGCCCATCCCGTCGAACTCCCCTCCGGCCGCATCATCGTCCCCCTTTATTCCGACGGCTATTCTTTCTCATTAATGGCCATCACCGACGACTTCGGTAAAACCTGGCGCTCCAGCGAACCACTCGTCGGTGGAGGCAATATCCAACCCTCCATCGCCCGCCGCAAAGACGGTACTCTCGTCACCTACATGCGCGACAACGGGCCCCCGCCCAAGCGCCTCCACGCGAGCGAATCCACCGACAACGGCATCACTTGGTCCCCCGTCCGCGACACCGATATCCCCAATCCCGGCAGCGGTTCCGAAGTCACCGTCCTCAAAGACGGCACTTGGGCGCTGGTAAACAACAACCTCGAACGCGGCCGCCACTCCCTCCCCATCTGGCTCTCCGATGACGAAGGAAAAACCTGGAAATGGAAGCGCCAAATCGAAATCGACAATCGCGGCGAAGGCGCCGCCACCTTCCATTACCCCTCCATCATCCAATCCCGCGACGGCTTCCTCCACGTCGCCTATTCCCATTTCCTCAATCACCTCAAGAACGGCGAACCCCGCCAGCAAATCCGCCATGTTCGATTTAATATCGATTGGGTCAAGCAGCCACAGTAACACACCCAAATCGCGCACTCATTTCCCACCCCAACTTCGCCAAATGACCCAATCCAACCTCGAAAACTGCCTTTCCCCACCCCTTTCCCCCACCCATTCTTTTGGCATGAAGCTTGCAAAAGAAGCAGTACTCCGAGAGAGACTTACACCTACTTGGTTTGAGAGCCATCGGGCAGGATACCTAGATCCTCCGAGCTGTCCGGTGGCTCTTCTTTTTTCCCCACCGAATCCTGTGCTCTACTAGTGCCTGATGGCCTCCATCCTGCCTCTCCTGCTCGCCGCCCTCTCCTTCGCCCAGGACTTCCGCGCCCCCGCCGGCGACCGCCACGCCATCCGCCGCCCCAGCGCCGAAACCATCCTCCCCGGCGGACGCATCCTCACCCCGCTCGGCCGTCAATACCCCACCGGACCCGGCCCCTTCGGCCTCGCCGTCAACCCGTCCGGCAAAACTCTCCTCACCAGCGACGGCGGACCCAAACGCTATACCCTCACCGCTCTCCACAACCTCCCCAACGGCCTCTGGCAAACCGAAACCATCCAGCCCTGGAAAATCGAGCGCATGGACGACGACGATCAGGATTGGCTCAGCGTCTTCATGGGCGTCGCCTTCCAGGATGACCGCCTCGTCTTTGCCTCCGAAGGCAATTCCGGCCGCGTCCGCCTCATCGATGTAAAAACAGGAAAACCCCGCCACATTTTCAAACTCAACACCGGCGGATTCAAAGACAGCTACACCGGCGACCTCGCCTTCGACCCCTCCAGGCAACTCCTCTACGTCGTCGATCAGGCCAACTTCCGCCTCGTCATCATCGATGTCGCCCGCAAACGCATCGCCTCCTCCGTCCGCGTCGGGCGCATGCCCTTCGCCGTCACCCTCTCTCCCGATGGCAAACGCGCCTACGTCACCAACGTCGGCATGTTCGAATACAAACCCCTCCCCGGCGCTGACCCCAAACGCCCCATCCAAACCGGACTCCCGTTCCCCGCCTTCGGCTTCCCATCCCCTGAATCCCGCGATGGCGTCCGCCGCCCCGATGCCGCCGGCGTCATCGTCGATGTCCCTCCACTGGGCGATCCCAATGTCCCCGAATCCAACTCCGTCGCCATCGTCGATGTCGAAGATCCCACCGCCCCCAAGCTTCTCTCCTTCCTCCGCACCGGACTCCCCTTCGGCCCCCAAAGCCTCGGCGGCAGCAGCCCCTCCGGAGTCCTTGCAACAAAAGACCGCGTTTATGTTTCCAACGCCCACAACGACACCGTCACCGTCATCGATCCCGCCTCCCGCTCCATCCTCGCCGAAATTCAGATCCGCATCCCCGGCCTCGAAAAACTCCGCGGCGTCATCCCCATCGGCATGGCCTATCACGAATCTTCCGGCTGGCTTCTGGTAGCCGAAGCCGGCATTAACGCCGTCGGCGTCATCGACACCAAGACCAACACCGTCATCGGCCACCTTCCAGCCGCCTGGTTTCCCACCCGCGTCGTCATCGACCGCGACAATGTCTTCGTCGCCAACGCCAAAGGCCACGGCACCGGACCCAATGCCGCCGGCAACGCCTCCGCCACTTTCCAGGCCGATCTCCGCCGCGGCGCCCTCACCATGTTCCCCTTCCCCGGACGCGACGAACTCCGCCGCCACACGGAACGCGTCTACGCCAACAACGGCTTCCTTCCCTCCAAATCGAAGCCCGCCCCGCTCCCCGCCATCGAACACGTAGTCATCGTCATCAAGGAAAACCGCACCTACGACGAAGTCTTCGGCGACATCGACAAGGCTTCCAACGGCCCCGCCGCCGGCGTCTGGGATCTCGCCCGCTTCGGAGCCCCCGGCATCGTGCGCGACGATACCGGTCGCACCCCCAGCGGTCTCCAGCAACGCTTCAGCCTCCGCGGCATCAACGTCACCCCCAACCATCACGCCCTCGCCCGCCAGTTCGCCTTCAGCGACAATTTCTACGCCGATTCCGAAGTCAGCGTCGACGGCCATCATTGGGTCGTCGGCTCCTACCCCAACGCCTGGTCGGAAAGCTCCATCATGGCCGGCGGCGGCATGAAGGATTTCCGCATGCCCACCACCGCCCCCGGCCGTCTCCGCTTCCACAACAGCAATTCCTCAGTCCATCCCGATGACCAGCTCGAAAACGGCACTCTCTGGCATCACCTCGACCGCCACGGCATCTCCTTCCGCAACTACGGCGAAGGCTTCGAACTGGCCGGCGTCGACGAAGGCCCCGGCCTCAAACCCACCGGGGGCCGCTTCATGACCAACGTCCCCATGCCCGAGCCCCTCTACCGCAACACCTCCCGCGATTACGCCCAATACAACACCAATATCCCCGATCAATACCGGGCCAATCAGTTCCTCGCCGAAGTCGACAAGCTCTACGTCAAGGAGGGCCGCCCCTTCCCCCAACTCCTCTTCATCCATCTGCCCAATGACCACATGGCCAAACCCCGCCCCGAAGACGGCTATCCTTACCAGGCCTCCTACGTCGCCGACAACGACTACGCCCTCGGCCGCATCGTAGACTATCTCTCGCACAGCAAATGGTGGCCGCAAATGGCCATCTTCGTCACCGAAGACGATGCCCAGGGCGGCGTCGATCACATCGATTCCCACCGCACCGTCTTCCTCGCCATCAGCCCCTACGCAAGAAAGAACTACGTCTCTCACGTCAACTCCAGCTTCCCCTCCATGCTCAAAACCACCTTCCGCCTCCTCGGCCTCCCGCCGCTCAACTTGTTCGATGCCGCCGCCGCCGACCTCTCCGGCATGTTCACCTCCAAGCCCGATCTCACCCCTTACAAACTCCTCCCTGTCCCCAAAGAGGTCTTCGATCCGGCCACCGCCCGCGATCCCCTCGACCCCAAACCCGGCCCCCGCATGGACGACCCCAACGTCCTCCGCGAACAGCACCGCAACCCCGCACGATGATCACCCGCCGCGCTCTCCTCGCCTCCGCCACCCTGCTCGTTTCCTGCGCCCGTCCCCCCGCCGCCCAGGAAGAGCAACTCCCCGACTTCGGCCCCCTCCCCGATTTCTCCCTCACCACCCACACCGGTGAGCCTTTCCACCGCGCCTCGCTCCAAGGCAACGTCTGGATCGTCGATTTCATCTTCACCAACTGCACGCTGGTCTGCCCCCGCATGACCGCCGAAATGCGCAAACTCCAGCTCCGCACCGCGCACCTCCCTCAAGTTCGCCTCCTCAGCCTCTCCATCGACCCCGACCGCGACACCGTCCCCGTCCTCAACGCCTACGCCGCCCTCCACCACGCCGATCCCCAGCGCTGGCTCTTCCTCACCGGCGCCAAGCCGGTCATCCGCCGCATCCAGGAAGCCACCCAGCGCCACCTCGACCCCGAAGAATTCACCGCCCACAGCAAGCAGTTCTACCTGGTCGATGGCGCCGGCTTCGTCCGCGGAGTCTACTCCGTCGTCCAGCCAACCGCGCTCGACGACCTGCTCCACGATATCCCCAAGCTCCTCCGCAACCCCCGTAAACCCGAACCCGATCCCAACCCCTGAACCACCGCCGTTCCGAACAACGTAGACTATCCCAAGGACCCTCCAATGACCCGACGCACCCTCCTCGCTTCCGCCTTCGCCGCCCTTCAGCGCGGCCAAATCGACGCCGCCATCGCCCGCATCCAAGCCGCCACCGCCAACAACCATGTCTCCGCCGCCGCCCTCTTCGTCGAACAAGGCGCCACCCGCATCGCCAAAGGCTTCGGCCAAGCCCGCACCGAAAACGAAGTCTTCCTCCTCGCCTCCATCACCAAGCCCATGACCGCCGCCGGCCTCATGAAACTCACTGAGCGCCGTCAAATCAAACTCGACGACCCCGTCGTCAAATACATCCCCGAATTCACCGGTGGCGACCGCTCCCTCGTCACTGTCCGCATGCTCCTCACCCACACCTCCGGTCTCCCCGACATGCTCCCTGACAATGAAGCTCTCCGCAAACGCCACGCCCCCCTCAAAGACTTCGTCGCCGGCGCCTGCAAAACGCCGCTCCTCTTCAAACCCGGCACTCAATGCAAATACCAGAGCATGGGTATCCTTCTCGCCGCCGAAATCGCTGAGCGCGTCACCCGCATCCCTTTCCGCGACTTCCTCCGCGAGGAGATCTTCGCCCCGCTCGCCATGACCCAAACCTCCCTCGGACTCGGTGGCCGCCGCATCCCCGATCTCGCCCAATGCCAGGTCCCCAACCCCAATGACGATTGGAACTGGAACACTCCCTACTGGCGCGATCTCGGAGCCCCCTGGGGCGGCGCCCACGCCTCCGCCCACGATGTCGCCCGCTTCCTCCGAGCCTTCCTCGAACCCTCCGGCACACCTCTCCCCGCGCCCATCGCCAAAAGCATGATCGAAAACCACAACCAGGGACTCAACAAACCCTGGGGCATCGGCTTCATGATCGAACCCGGGACTTTCGGAAAGGCCTGCTCCCCGCGCACCTACGGCCACTACGGCTCCACCGGCACAGTCTGTTGGGCCGATCCCGCCAAAAAGCTCCTCTGCGTCCTCCTCACCACCAAGCCCGCCGACCAATCCCGAGCCGGCCTCCTCGGCCCCGTCTCCGACCTCGTCTCCGCCGCCACCTGAACCATCCCCCACCCGGCTCAGATTCCGCATCCGCGTTCATCCCATTCATCCGTGGCTCCAAAACCCAACCCCAGCCCCCACCGAAACCACCAACACCCTCCACCCCCACTCCCCCGCATCCGCGTTCATCCCATTCATCCGTGGCCCCAAAACCCACCTCCTTACCGTAAGATCCTCCCCCCTCTTACCGCCTCTTACTCAACTACCCGCCCCCTTTGGCCCCATGCTCAAGCATGCCGATCCTATCCATTTCCCTGATTTCTCTCCTCACCGCCGCGTCGTGGCAGGACGATCATCGCGATGGACTCGCAGCCCTGCACCAGGGGCACTACCAACGCGCCGCCTCCCTGCTCGAAACCGCCTTCCACACCGCCGGCAAGGAAAACGTTTCCCCCCTCTGGATGGGCCGCCTCCGCAACAATCACGCCTCCGCCCTCTACCAGTCCGGAGCCTTCGCCGAGGCCGAAACCGGCTTCCAACAGGCCCTCCGTTTCTGGCGCTCCGCCCCCGATGCCTCCCCCCACGAGCTGGCCCGCACTCACAACAATCTCGCCGTCCTCTACCGCCAGTGGTGGCGCCTCGACGATGCCGCCCTCCACGCCCGCGAAGCTCTCCAACTCGACAAAGCCGCTCTCTTCTGGCACACCCTCGGCGAGATCCTCCGCTTCCAGGGCCGCTTCACCGAATCCCTCCAAGCCCTCGACGCCGCCCAGCAATCCGCCCCAGACCTCGTCGAACTCGGCACCATCCTCCAGGCCCGAGCCGGCGTCGCCATCGACCAGGGCCAGCCCGCCCAAGCCGAACCCCTCTACCGCCAGGCAGTCCACACGCTCCAATCCGTCTACACCCCCAGCCACCCCGCTGTCCTCGCCGCCAAAGGCAATCTCGGAGTCACCCTCGTCGCCTTGCGCAAATGGGATGAAGCTCAGCCCTTGCTCGAGTCCGTCCATCTCCAGGCCCGCGCCGCTCTCGGCGACCGTCACCCCCGCGTCGCCGCCGCCGCTAACAACCTGGCCCAACTCTATCGCGCCCAAAAACGCTACAGCGATGCCGACACACTCTACCGCGAAGCCCTCTCCGTTTGGCGCCGCGCCTTCGGCCCCAGCCACCCCGAATACGCCAAAGGCCTCCACAACCTCGCCTCCCTCTTCGTCGAACAAGGCAAACTCCAGGGAGCCGAAAAACTCTACACGGAGGCCATTCGCATCGCCGAATCGCAACTCGGCCGCAACCACTCCCAAACCCGCCTCCATGCCAGCGGTCTGGAGCAGATTTACAAACTCCAGAACCGCCGCACCGAACTTGACCGGCTCTTACGCACGTTCCGCTAACCCCCTGTTCGACGCCGGCAGTCCCAGCCCTTGCACCACCGCCTCGAATCGCGCCTCCCCGCGCAGATCGTCGTAGGCCGGGTGCAGCCCGATCGAAATCAGCCAGCCCTCGCGCCGTTGGAACCCCGCTTCCACATGGTCGAGGGCTTCGCTCTTCTCCCCCAATCCCAAATGCACCAGCGCGAACCGCTGCGTCGCCACATGTCTTCGCCGGGCCTCTTCCCGGAAGAACGCCAATACCTGACGCGCCTTCCCCTCCTCACCGCATTTCCCGTACACCTGCCCCAGCACCGCCTGCACGCTGTGCTCCTCCCCCGTCAAAAACCGCGCCTTCTCCAGCATCGCAATCGCTTCTTCATACCGTCCCACCGTCGCATACAGCCGCCCCAACCCCGACCACCCTTTCGGAAAATCCGGAGCCTCCCGAATCAACTTCCGGTACCGTTCCTCCGCCTTCCCATAATCCCGCTTCAGTAGGTCGATATGCGCCGCGCTCGCCGTAACGATCGGATCCAGGGGGTTCAACTCCAGCGCGATGCATAACTCCTGCTCCGCCTCGCTCATCCGGTTGAGCAACGCCAGAAAATCCACCCCGTACCAATGGTGCGCCGCCGCATATCCCGGATTCAGTTCGATCGCCCGCCGGAAATGCCACTCCGCCCGCTCAAACGCCCAATCGTACGACGTCAGGATCGATGCCAGCGAAACATGCGCCTCCGCCAGCAGCGGGTCCAGTTCCAGCGCCCGCTGCACCGCTGCCCGCGCCTTCACAAACCCGCTTTCCCCACGCTCGAATCCGTAATCGCACAACAACAGATGGCAGTCCGCCAGCCCCGCGTGCGCCAGCGCAAACTCCGGAGCCTCCCGCGTCGCCTGCTCGAAAAACAGCGCCGCCTGCCGCATCCCTTCCTCGGTCCGCCGCGCCAGCGCATGCCTCCCTTTCAGGTACAACGTGTACGCGTCCGTCCGCGGTTGCGCCTTCCGCAATCCCGGATGCCCGTCCGCCAACCTCACATGCAGCGCCTGCCCGATCGCCTGCGCCAACTCCTCCTGCATCGCCAGCAGGTCTCTCGCCTGACGCTCATAGGAGCCCGCCCACACATACAATCCCGTAGCCGTATCCACCAACTGCGCCCCAATCCGCACCCTGCTCCCGGACCGCCGCAGCGTCCCTTCCATCACCAGATCCACAGGTATCTTGGTGTGCGCCAAATCTTCCCGCTGCCGCAGCCGCTGCGTCGAATTCCAAGCCATCACCCGCAACCCCGGCAGCCGTGTCAGCGAATGAATCAGTTCCTGCGTCAGCCCCGCGCTGAAAAATTCATCCCCCGGCTCCGCGCTCAGGTTCTCGAACGGCAGCACCGCAATCGTCGGCGGCTCCAACCGCAACGGAGCCGGCTTCGATCCATGAAACACCGGAGCATATGTTCCCCGCGGCAATTCAATCCGCAACTCCGCCGCACTCGCTTCATCCCGGTAATACTGCTCCAGCTTCGTCCGCAGCCGCCGCGCTTCCACCCGCACAATCGGATCGATCCGTGGATCGTAATCCGTCTCCCGATCGAACACCGCCACCCCAATCAAAGACTCCTTCAACTCCCCGCTACGCCCTGCCAGAGCCTCCCCCACCACAAACTCCAGGAACCGCCGCATCCGCTCCGAATTCGCAAAGGCGCGACTTCCCAGCACGCCCCTCAAATGACTCCGTATATCCCCCTCGTTAACGTTACTGGACCCGCCCATCTATCCAGTTTAGTCGCTTTTTTGCTCCCGGCTCTTCAATCCCCCTGCGCCGGCTGATACCCCTTCCCCACCTCCGCAGCCTCCTCCCGCTTCGCCGACCGTTCCTCAATCAAGCTATAGATCACCGGGATCACGATCAGCGTGATCAGCGTCGACGTCGCCAATCCTCCCACCACCACCCGCGCCAGCGGAGCCTGCAACTCCGACCCCTCCCCAATCCCCAGCGACATCGGAATCAACCCCAGCACCGTCGTCGTCGTCGTCATCAGAATCGGCCGCAGCCGCCGCGTCCCTGCCTCCACCACCGCCTCATGCAGCGCCATCCCCTCGTCCTTCCGCAATTGAATCGTGCAGTCAATCAGCAGAATCGCGTTGTTCACCACAATCCCCACCAGCACAATCACCCCCAGAAACGCCTGCATGTTGAACGTCGTGTGCGTCATGATCAGAATCCCCACCACCCCCACCGCCGCCAGCGGAATCGAGAACAAAATAATAAACGGATCCCGCAGCGACTCGAACTGCGACGCCATCACCATGTACACCAGAATCAGCGCCAGAATCGCCGCAAATGTCAGTTCCCGGAAATTCTCCTGCTGCTCCTCGTACTCCCCGCCGTACTTGAATTCGTAACCCGAAGGCCGGTACACGTCCCGCAGCTTCGCATCCAGATCGCGCATGATGCTCCCCAGATCGCGGTCCGCAATCGTCCCGCTCACCACGATGATCCGCTCCTGATCCGCCCGGTCAATCGAAACCGGCCCTTCCTGCCGCCGCATCTGCACCACGCTGTCCGCCGTCACCGTGCGCCCGCCCACCGTCACCAGCGGCACATGGCCCACCTTCGCCAGTTCCATCCGGTCCTTCTCTTTCAGCCGCACCAGAATGTTGTATTCATCCCCCTGCTGCCGGAACATCGATGTCCGCCGCCCGCCGATCGCCGTCTCCAGCGCATCGGCAATATTCGATACGTTCAGCCCCATCGTCGATGCCTTCACCCGGTCCACCGAGATCAGCATCTCCGGCATTCCCGGCTGCCGCGATACCTGCACCTCCGGCACCCCCGGAACCGATGCCATCGCCGCCCGCACCTGCTCCGCCAATTCCTCCAGCGTCTGCAAGTCGTGCCCTCGCACTTCCACCGCCAACCGGTCCCCGCCGCTCGACGAACCCGACCGCGACCCGCGGCTCGACATTCCCCCCGACACGCGAGTCCGCACCACCACACCCGGCCGTTGCGCCAACAGCGGCCGGATCGCATTGGCGATCTCCTTTGCCCCCCGTGTCCGTTCCGTCTGCGGTTTCAGCCGGATTCGCAACTCGCCCGTGTGCATCGAATTCGAACTCGAAAATCCCCCGCCCCCCGTCTCGATCATGATCGTCACCGCTTCCGGAACGTTGTCCCGCACAATCCGCGCCATGTTCTGCAGCACTTCGTCCGTAACGCCCACCCGCGTCCCCGGCTCCAATTCCACGTTCGCACGCACCTCTCCTTCGTCCGTCTCCGGAGTCAGTTCCACCCCGATCAGCGGCATCAGTTGATACGTCCCGAACATCAGCAATGTCGCCGTCGCCAGCACCGTTATCCGATGCCGCAACGCCATCCGGATCAGCGACCCGTACTGCTCGTTCATCTTGTGTTGAATGTCGCCCGCCCAGTGGTAGATCAGTCCCAGCCCTTTGCGCTGCACTGTCCGCAGCCCGCCCAGGTACCGCGAACACAGCACCGGAACCAGCGTCAGCGCCACCGCCAGCGAACAGAACAGCGAAAACGTCACCACGTAAGCCAACTGCTTGAACGTCACCGCCGAGCTGCCCTTCATGAACAGCACCGGCACGAACACCGCAATCGTCGTCAGCGTCGACGAGGTCACCGCCAGCGCCACCTGCTGGCTCCCCGTAATCGCCGCCTCCAGCGGACGCGCCCCGCGCTCTCTCTGCTGGAAGATGCTCTCCAACACCACAATCGCGTTGTCCACCAGCATCCCCACGCCCAGCGCCAGCCCGCCGAACGATACCGTGTTCAGCGTGAACCCCGCCCCGTGCATCACCGCGAACGTCGAAATCACCGATACCGGAATCGCAATCCCGATAATCAGCATGCTCGAAAAACTCCGCAGAAACAGCAGCAGAATCAGCACCGCCAGCGCCCCGCCCTGCACCGTCGCGTCCTTCACATTCCCGATCGCCGCCTTGATGTACTCCGACGAATCCCCCGTCGCCGAAATCTTGATGTTCGGATAGTCCTGGTGGATGCGGTCCACTTCCTTCCACACCGCATCCGATACCTCCACCGTGTTCGCCCCCGATTGCTTGTACACGAACAGACGCACCGCCGGCACCCCGTCCACACTCACCATCTGCCGTACTTCTTCATGCGAATCTTCCACCGCCGCAATGTCCCGCAAGTACACCGGCACCGTGTTCCGCGTCGCAATCACCAGATTGCGGATCTGATCCAGATTCTGAAACTCGCCCTGCGTCCGCAGCAGTACCTCGAAGCGCCCTTCCCGCACCGGACCCACCGGCCGGTTCAGATTCTCCTGCCGCACCATCCCCACCACCTGCGCCACCGATAGATTCAGCGCCCGCAGCTTCTCCAGATCCAGGTCCACGTGGATCTCCCGCCGCAGCCCGCCGCGCACCGTGAACTGCGCCACTCCCGGCACACGTTCCAGCCGGTACTGAATCTGCTTCTCCGTGAAATGCCGCAACGTCCGCGGATCCATGTCCGATGCCGCCACCGTCAGAAACATGATCGGAAATTGCGACACGTCGAACTTGTACATGATCGGCGGTTCCATGTCCTCCGGCAACGCGCTCCGCCGCCGGTCCAGGCGAATCCGCAACTCGTTCGCCGCCTCGTCCAGGTTCGTCCCGTACACGAACGACACCCGCACGCTCGTGTTGCCTTCCGTCGAATTCGACGTGATCTCTTCCACCCCGGGCGCCGACGCGAAAGCCTCTTCGAGCGGCCGCGCCACCAGGTTCTCCATCTCCTCCGGAGCCACCCCCGGATACTCCGCCCTCACGCTGATCGTCGGATACACCATGTCCGGCATCAGATCCACCGGCAGCCGCACGAATGCGATTCCACCCAGCAAAATCGCGATCAGCGTGCACATCAACACCGTGACAGGACGGCGAATGGAAAATTCAGGAAGACTCATCTTTGCGCTCCGCTCCTACTCGCCACCCGCCCGCGCCGGGCTGGGGGTGCCGTTGTTGCCGGTCAGTTTGTCGCTCTCGCTGCCGGTGATCTTCACTTGATCCCCTTCCCGCAGCATCGATGCCCCACGCGTCACAATCGTCGTTCCCACATCCAGCCCGCCCATCACTTCCACATCGTCCCCCATCGATCCGCCCGTCTCGATCGCCCTGAACAGCGCCCGCTGCCGGTCCAACAGGAACACTCCCGGCTGCGTCCCGCGGTACACCAGCGCCTCCCGCGGAATCAGCACCGCCTCCCGCATCGCCCCCAAATCCAGCTTCACCCGCGCAAACATCTCCGCCCGCAATCCCCCGTCCGGATTCGGTATCTCCACTTCCACCGTCGCGCTCCGCGTCGCCGCGTCCAGCACCGGACTGATCCGCGCCACCTTCCCCTGGAACGAACGCGTCCCGAACGCATCCACTTCGATATTCGCCTGGTTCCCCACCCGCAGCCGCCCGATATCGTGCTCCGGCACATTCGCCATCGTCACCATCGTCGATAAATTCACCAGCGTCAGAATCGGAGTCGATGGGCTCACCACCGCCCCCTGATCGATGTGCCGCCGCGCCACATGCCCGTTCATCGGTGCATAAATCTTCGTCTGCTCCAGCCGGATCTGCAGTTCGTTCAGTTCCGCCTGCGCCTGCCCCCGCTGCGCTTCCGTCAATTGCAATTGCGCCTGCACTACTTCGAGCGCCGTCTGCTTCTCCTCAAAGTCCACCCGCGAGGCCAGCCCGTCCTTCACCAGCTTCTGATACCGCTCCAGATTCGCCCGCGAGTTCGCCAGTTCCGCCTGCCTCTGCCGCGCCGATGCCGCTACCACCGACAGCGCCGCCTTCGCCCGCGACACCTGCTGCTGCAATTCATCGTCTTCCATCTCCGCGATCAGGTCCCCCTTCTTCACCGCATCGCCCAACTGGTGCGTGATCTTTTCCACACGCCCCGTCGATTTCGCCGTCACCTCCACCTGCTCCTTCGGACGCAGCGCCCCCGTCAGCAGCACTTCCATCCGCATGCTCCCCGTGCGAGCCTTGCCCGTGCTCACGCTCACCACACGCGCCCCGCCCTTCTTGTTCGCCGCCTTCTTGGCCGCCTCCTGCTGGGTCTTACTTGCCTCCTGCACGCGCAGGCCGAAGAAAACACCTCCGGCGGCAATCGCCAGAACGAGAATCGCAATCTTGATGCCTTTCACATTCCTCCCGACCGCATGGCCCACAGGACACCATCGATATAATACCCGCCAACACCATCTCCCGGCGATTGAGGGACACTAGGAATAGCCATGCGCACCTTTATCATACTGTTGTCTCTTGTTACGATCCCAGCCACGGCTCAGAAGTTACCCGCCAAGGCCAAGAACGTCATCCTTTTTCTCGCCGACGCCGGCGGCCTCGGTGCCGTCAACGCCGCCAGCATCCATGGCTACGACAAGCCGCAAAGCCTCTTCATCCAGTCCTGGCCCCACATCGGCCTCTCCGATACCTCCACCGCCTCCCAATGGGTCAGCGATTCCGCCGCCGGTATGTCCGCCATCGTCACCGGCGTCAAAACCCACAACGGCGTCATCAGCATGGGCCCCGATACCGTCCGCGGCAAGCAGGACGGCGCACGCCTCAAAACCCTCCTCATGTATGCCGAAGAAAATGGCCTCTCCACCGGCGTCATGACCAACGTCAACGTCGCCGACGCCACCCCCGCCGCCTGCTACGCCAACGCCAACGACCGGCGAAAATACGGCGAAATTATCCAGCAAGCCTTCGCCCCCAAGTTCGGCGACGGCCCCGACGTCCTCATGGGCATCGGCCGCTCCGCCATCGAGAAAAGCCTCGCCGAACAGAGCCTCAGCCTCGACGCCCTCTCCCAGAAACACCACCGCAAGGTCTACGCCGCCCTCGCCGATGTCCCACCCTCCGAAGCCCGCCCCATCGTCATCCAGGAAAAAGACATGGACATCCCCGCCGCCGCCGAACAGGCCCTCGCCCGCCTCTCCCGCAACGGCAAAGGCTTCTTCCTCATGATCGAATGGGACGCCCATACCAACAACCCCCAGCGCGGCCTCGATAACCTCGTCGGCTTCGACAAACTCATCCGCCACATCGCCTCCAAGGTCGATCCCAACGAAACCCTCCTCATCTTCACCGCCGACCATTCCTTCGACATCAGCACTCGCGGCGGCAAACGTGGCGAGCCTCTCCTCGCCGGCCTCGACGACTGGAAACAGAAAAACGCCGGCCAGTCCACCAAGCTCGTCGAACTCCCCGCCCTCCGCGTCAACGACAACCACACCGGCGAAGAAGTCGTCGCCGCCGCCATGGGCCCCGGAGCCGATCGCATCCACGGCTTCTTCCCCAATACCCGCATCTTCGACACCATCCTCGCCGCCTACGGTTGGAAGCGCTAGAGGAATCAGGTAAGATCGGTGGGAACGCGAGACCCACGATGAGTTTCCCTACCACCACCACCTTGCGGCGCTATTCCGCCGTCTTGATCTTCTCCATCCTGCTCGCGGCGTTCCTCGCCGTGGCTCAGCAGCCCCAGGGCGGCGCCATGAAGGGCGGTAAAAAAGGCGGAGGCCCCCGCGGCCCCGAACCCCTCGTCCTCGACGATCGCACCGGCTTTGAATCCATCTTCGACGGCACCCTCAAAGGCTGGGACGGCGATACCAACTTCTGGCGCGCCGAAAACGGCGTCATCGTCGGCGAAACCACCAAGGACAATCCCCTCTCCCGCAATACCTTCCTCGTCTGGCGCGGCGGCAATCCCGCCGACTTCGAACTCAAACTCGAATTCCGCATGAACTCCACCAACAGCGGCATCCAATACCGCAGCGTCGAGTTGCCCGATGTCGGCAAATGGGTCCTCAAAGGCTACCAGGCCGACATCGACTTCCAGAACACCTACACCGGCCAGCTCTACGAGGAGCGCGGACGCGGCTTCCTCTCCATGCGCGGCCAGATGGCCACCATCCCCGCCGAAGGCCAGCGCCCCAAAGTCATCGCCAATCTCAAAACCTCCGACGACCTCAAAGGCGCCGTCAAAATCAACGATTGGAACTTCATCCACATCATCGCCCGCGGCAACACCATGATCCACATCATGAACGGCCAGCTCACCAGCGTCTTCATCGACGACGACGCCAAAAATCGCGCCATGAGCGGACTCCTCGGCTTCCAGATCCACGTCGGCCCGCCCATGAAAATCGAGTTCCGCAACGTCTACTTGAAGAAATACTGACCCATGCGCCGGCTCCTCTGGCTCCTTGCGGGGATCGCTGCCGCCCAGCAGATCCCCGACCGCCAGTTCTCCCCTAAAATCGATGCCCCCGCCTTCCCCCAAGGCAAAGGCCCGCGTGTCCTCATCGATGAGGCACACCGTAACTTCCACACCGCCTCCGGCCGCTACGCCGCCTTCGCCCAACTCCTCCGCCGCGACGGCTACAACGTCGCCCCGTCCACTACCCTCTTTTCCCCCGAAACATTTCGCGACACCGATGTTCTCGTCATCGCCAACGCCCTCCACCCCAGCAATGAGAACAACTGGCGCCTCCCCACTCCCTCCGCCTTCACCCCCGCCGAAATCGACGCCCTCCTCACCTGGATCCGCTCCGGCGGCGCCCTCCTCCTCATCGCCGATCACATGCCCTTCCCCGGCGCAGCCATGGATCTCGGCAAAGCCCTCGGCGTCACGTTCCACAATGGCTACGCCCGCCAGCGGCCCTCCCAAGGCCCCGCCGTATTCGACACCGAAAGCGGCATGCTCCGCCCCCACCCCATCACCCAGAACATCCAGCGTGTCGCCACCTTCACCGGATCCGCCTTCCGCCTCACCGCCCCCGGCGACCCCCTCCTCGTCTTCGATGCTTCATTCGAATCCTGGCAAGTCTCCCAAGCCATGCGCTTCCCCGATACCACCCCCCGCATCCCCCTCGACGGCTGGCTCCAGGGAGCAGCCCTCACCATCGGCAAGGGCCGCGCCGCCGTCTTCGGCGAAGCCGCCATGTTCTCCGCCCAGCTCTCCGGCCCCAACCGCACTCCCATGGGCATGAACCATCCCCTCGCCGCCGAAAATCCCCTCCTCCTCCGCCGCACCCTCCGCTGGCTCACCCGCCGCTAGGCCCACCCGATTGACACTCGCCTCCGAATGCCATACCATCGTCGGCAGACAAACTGTCGACAGTTGAGCACTCATGAACGCCGCCGCTCCACGCTTTGAAACCATCCGCAAGGAATCCACCCGCGACAAGGTCTACCGCGCCATCCGCGAGGCCATCCTCGCCGGTAAACTCCCCGCCGGCGAGCGTATCTCCGAAATCCCCCTCGCCGGCGAATTCCAGGTCAGCCGCTCCATCGTCCGCGAAGCCCTCCTCCAACTCGCCCACGACGGCCTCGTCGAACAGAACTCCTACAAAGGCACCCACGTCATCCTCCTCACCCCCGAACAGGTCGACGAGATCCTCGGCGCACGCCTCCTCATCGAAGCCGAAGTCGTCCGCCAGGCCAACCGCAACCTCACCCCCGCCCTCAAAAAGGAACTCCTCCAACTCGCCCGCGAACTCGAATCTCTCACCGCCGACCCCGAACAGTTCGCCGCCAAAGACCTCCAGCTCCATCACCGCATCTGGGACGCCTCCGGCAATCAAACCCTCACCCGCATCCTCCATCAACTCACCGCCCCGCTCTTCGCCATGGGCACCATCCTCCGCTACGCACACCCCGCCCGCCCCGGCAAACCCGCCGGCCCTGCCTTCGGCGAGCATCTCCGCCTCGTCCAGCAAATCTCCAACGGCAACGAAGAGCAAGCCGCCGAAGCCATCCGCCGTCACATCGCCGGCACCTGGACCGCCACCCGCGAACGCGTCCGCGAGTATATCTCCAAAAGCCCGCACAGGCCGGCAGACCCGGCGCGTCTTGCAGGCGAGTTCCCAAAACGCAAATCCACCCGCAAAAAGGCCAGACCATGACGTCAAAAATCCTCTTCCTCCTCTCTTTCATCGCCGCACACTCCGGCGCGCAAACCGTCAATGGCCGCATCGTCGGCAACGTCACCGATGCCAGCGGAGCCATGGTCCCCGCAGCCTCCGTCACCGTCCGCCA
>JAEUQG010000225.1 GCA_016789755.1 Bryobacterales bacterium | reverse complement strand
AAGGTGAATGTGCCCGCCGCCGTCGCAGTGCCGCTGATAGCCCCATTCGATGCCGTCAAAGTGACTCCTGTGGGCAGCGAGCCTTGCGTCACTCCATAGGTGAACGGAGCCGTGCCTCCAGTGACCGACACTGCCGTTGCGTAGGTAGTGTTCAGCACCCCGTTGGCGAGGGTTGTGGGCGACAATGTTGGAGCGCTCGCAATAACGATCGAAAGCTGCCGCGCCGCAACCGCAGTCCCCGCTTCCGTTGCCTGCACGGTGAAGGTGTACGTGCCTGGCGTAGTAGGAATTCCCGTCAGCGCTCCCGTCAATTGCCCCAGCGTGATGCCGGGCGGGAGCGACCCCGTGGTGACTGCCCAGGCAAACGGCGATGTGCCGCCCGAAGTGAGCAGCGCCTGACTATAAGCCACGCCCACGGTCCAATTCGGCACGCTCGTCGTCGTGATGGAGAATCCGCTCGCACTCACCGTGAGGTTGAACGTCTTCACAGTGGTATTTGTTTGCGAATCGGTGACGCGTATCGTGAAGGTGAACGCCCCTGCGGAGGTGGGCTGCCCCGAGAGCACGCCGGTTCCCGTGCCCAGGCTCAATCCCCCAGGCAGGGTCGATCCCGTCTCTACCGCCCACGTATATCCCGTCCCTGATCCCCCGCTCGCCGCCAGCGTCTGACTGTATGACGAGCCCACAGCGCCGTTGGCCAGTGGACTTGCTGTCGTAATCGTGATGGGGTTGGAACTGGTGTTGATCGTGAGTGCGAAGTCTTTCTCATTCTGGTTGCTACTGGCATCGGTCACGCGCACACGGAAGTTCGACGTCCCTGCTGTTGTGGGCGTGCCCGACAGAACACCCGTATTGCTCAGCGTGATCCCGTTCGGCAGCGTGCCGAATCCGCTCACGATGGACCATGAGTTCGATCCTGAACCACCGGTGGCCACGAGCGTCTGCTGGTAATTGGAATTGACCGTACCGGCGGGCAGGGGAGATGTGCTGCTGATGGCAAGCCCCGCGTTCACCGTCAACGGCAACGAAGCGCTGGCGGTTGCACCATTGGCATCGGTCACCTGAAATCCGAGCGTGGGGTTTCCCGTTGCCGTGGGGGTCCCCGTGATCGCGCCCGTGGTGCCGTTCAAACTGAGCCCTTGGGGAAGCGTTCCTGAGGTGATGGACCACGTATAGGGAGCAGTTCCGCCTGTCGCCGACAAAGAAGTGTTGTATATAGACCCCACAACCCCCACCGCCAGGCTGCCGGTGCCCACCGCGGGAAGGGAATTGACTGTCAGCGCGAACGTCTTGTCGCTCGACTGGCTGCCGTCCGAGGCTCTCACCGTGAAACTGTAGGCGGAGGCTGCCGTCGGTGTTCCACTCAGCAGCCCACCCGTTGAGAGGTTGATGCCGCTGGGAAGTGCGCTGGCCGGCGCCAACCCCCAGGTGATGGTGCCGCTTCCGCCGCTTGCCGCCAGTTGCTGCGAATAGGGACGTGTTACAGTTGCCCCTGGCAGCGGGGATGCAGTCGTGATGCTCGGCCCCGACCCAGGGCTTACGGTTATGCTGTAGGTCCTGCTGGTTGCGAACTGGGGCGAACTCGAATCGGCGACCGTGATGATGACGTTGCTCGAAGTCCCCGCCGTCGTAGGCGTTCCGCTGATGAATCCTGATGAATTGATGGACAACCCCGCCGGCAACCCCGTCGCGTTGAAGGTATAAGGACTGGCGCCCCCCGTGGCATTCATTTGTTGCGTGTAGGCCACGCCCACGGTCCCGGCGGGGAGCGATGTGGCTGTAATCTGAAGTTCCGGCAGGACCGTCAGGGAGAAGCTCTTCGTCGTCGTGCTCGGCGTGGGGATGGTGCTGTCGGTGGCTCGGACGCTAATCGTAAACGGACTACCTGTGGTTGAACCGGGCGTGCCGCTCAGCACGCCACTTACGAATGACAAGCCCGCCGGCAGGCTCTGGCCACTTGGATTCAAGTCGAGAGTGACAAGCCCCGTGCCCCCCGTGGTCGTGAACGTTACCGAGTAACTCTTATTCACCATGCCCGCCGGCAACGTGCTGGCGTTGGTGATCGTCAACTGGGCAAACGCCGGTGTGGCGCATGCAGCCAGAATCCAGACAATGGCTTTCATGGTTTATCGGGGAGGTCCGAACGTCGATCCGCCAGCCGAAATAGACGTGCCCGAAGGAGTGGACGGCGAATTCGTCTTGTTCCCGCTCCGTGTCACGCCCACCGCCACGCCCGCTGCCGCCCCTCCCAGAATGGCAACCAGCAGGGCCGTCTTACCCCCGCCCCCACCCGACTTCTGGGGAGCGGCGTTGGTTTGATTCAGCGCGACGCGCACCGTCTGACCGGCATGTACAGCGCTGACGCGAATCTGGAATTGCCCCACCACATTGTTGGGCTTCATCCCACGCGCTATCGCCGTCCCATCGGGCCCAGTGACCACCGTCACCGAGTTCCCGGTCGGAAACACACCTGTTGCGCCCAAATCCGGCGTGGTGAAGGTCACCTGTGCGCCCGCGACGGGACGCCCTTCCATATCTGTAACAATAATCACCGGGTCCTTGGCCTGTTGCGTGCGGATGTTGTTCAACGCACCGTCGCCTTCCCGCACTGTGATTTTGATCGCTGGGGGAGCCCCCGCGCCAGCTTGCGCCCAAACCGGCGACTGCTGTAGGGTCATTGCCACCGCCGCCAAAACAGCCGTAAGTCGGCGTGCCGGCATGGGGTGTGCACTCTTGGGAATCATGACTGCCTCCTGGCGAACGCCGGCCGCGCCGCCATGTCGAAACCTGTACGTGGGGCCAGTACGGTTTGCCCCGATTATACCGCAACTCCCTTCGAAATCACCCTCCCCACTTCCTGCGCCTTCGATTATGGTACTGTCGAAGTACGCCTATGATGCCGGCGCAAAGCAGGATCGATGCAGGCATCTGGAGTGTTCCGGGGTACTCTCAGGTAATTGAGTACGCTCGCCCGGTGCTCAAGGGGATCCTGAAACATACAGTAGAGGGCTTTGACGCATACCTCGCCGGTGGCTATGAGGTCGGGGGAGTTCTATTCGGCGAACACTCCGGCAATGTCGTCCGCATTCTCGCTTCTCGCCCCCTTCCGCTCGATCCCCCTCGCCCCAGCTTCGTTCTGTCCGAAGCCGACGGCGACCGTTTGACCGAACTCATCCAACGGGCCCGCCGCGACCCGGAACTCGCTTCCTACGAAGTTGTCGGCTGGTATCACTCCCACACCCGCAGTGAGATCTTTCTCTCACAAGCGGACCTCGAGATCTACGACCGCTATTTCCCCGAACTCTGGCAGGTGGCGATGGTGCTGCGCCCTACTCATGACCTGCCTGTATCCATCGGGTTTTTCTTCCGCGAAGACGACGGCTTCATTCGCACAGACCAGAGTTACCTCGAGTTCGCCGCTGATTCTCCATCAGCCCGGCCCATGCAGCGCCCGGAGCCTCCGTGGGTCGCCGGCCCCTCCGGCGAAGTGGAAGAGTTCATCCCCCAGGCGCCCCTGCCAGTCCCTGTGGCAACTCCTCCCCCCTTGCCCGAGGAGCCCGTTTCCGTCGTGGCCGGCGACCCCGTGAGCCGGCGGACGATCCTCCTCACCTGGAGCCTGTTCGTCGTCTCCCTTATCGCTTTCGCCGCAGGCGCCTTCCATTACCTCAGCGCTGACCAGCCTGCCGAATCCCTGGGATTGCAATTGGCCCCCGCCGGCAATCAACTCGTGGTGCGCTGGAATCCTTCGAATTCCGTTTTCCGCCAGGCCTCGGATGCGCGTCTGGTCATCACCGATGGGCCCAAACGCCTCGAATTGCCGCTGCTTGACCGCAAGCCCGCATTCCATTCCTATCAGCCTGCCACCGACCGGGTGGATGTGCGTCTGCTCGTAAAACTCTCCTGGGGGCGCACACGCTCCGACGCGGCAACCTATTTGCGCCATCCCGATCTCGGCAAGCCTTCGCCGGAACTGGCGCAGGCGCTTGCCAATCTGGAAAAAGCGGAGCAGCAGGCAGCCGCCATTCGCGGCCAGGTGTCGGATAGCGCCGCCGAAAACGCGCGTATCCAGAACCGCATCGATGAGATTCAGCATATTCGCCGGCAACTGGCCGATGCCCGCAAGCCGAAACGTCTGGTGCTCCCCGCCGCGAAGGAATCGCGTGCCGCTCCTAAGGATCTGCCCACCGCCCCGGATTTGGCCGTCCGCGGAAACATCCAACTCCCACCGCAAAACGAGTTCCAGCTTCGTCCCCCCGCCGATCCTCCAAGGCCTCCACCCTTGCCCTCGCCTGTTGCCACCGTCCGTCCTGCCCCCGTGCTGATCCCGAAACCAGTTGTTCCGGCGCCCTCGGCCGTCCCTGCGGCCGCAAAACCCGGTGCCGGCCGCATCCTCTGGACCGGCGATCTGCCGAAAGGGGCCGCGCTCGAAATCGGCGGACGCCAAGCCAGCCGCGGGTACGTCAACAGCGAACTTCCCTCCTTGGCACAGGTGGGGGCTTACCCTGCGGAGTTGACGAACGACGGATTGAAGGTCTACACCGGGAATCCGCGCTACGCCCAATCGCCTCGCGTGGAGCCGCCCAGCGCGGCCAACGGCTGGCAGAAAACCCAATATGTCTACGATCCGAAGGCCGCCCGTGATCTGATCGTCGAGCAGATGCCATCCTCGCAACCCGGCCGGCTGGTGCTTCGTGCAGGCCGAAGGCTGTCGGTGATTGTCATCGATTGGCAGGTGTCCGCCCAGTGATCGCCGTTCGTCACATCGTCCTTTCTCTCGTTGTGGCTCTCGCCCACGCGCAACGCCCCGACGCCCGTAAAGCGGAGGAAGCCTTCAGCCAGGGCCGCCGCCTGGAAATCGCCCGGCAGCTTGAGGCCTCCCTGGAGCGCTTCTCGGAAGCGATTCGTTACGCACCCGATTTCGCCGCCGCCTACCGTCACCGCGGCCGAATCCAGCTTTCCCTGGGTCACACCGCCGAAGCGCTCGCCGATTTCAACCAGGCTCTGCGCATCCAGACCGATGATGCCGAGGCATACCACCTCCGCGCCGATCTGCTCCTCAGCTCCAACGAGTTCGAAAAGGCGGTGAAGGATTATGAGCAAGCGCTCGCCTTGAGACGTGAGCGTCCCGATCTCTATGCCGGCAGAGCCGCGGCCTACTCCGCCTTGCGGCAGTACCGCCGTGCGCTCGAGGATTACACAAGTGCTATCCGTCTACGGCCCGCCCAGGCTTCGCTGTACAAGGAGCGCGCCATGGTGCATGCGAAGTTG
>JAEUQG010000212.1 GCA_016789755.1 Bryobacterales bacterium | reverse complement strand
CAACTTCGGATTCAAATCCGTCAGGTTCCGCAGAAACTCCTGATCCGACCAGTTCCCCTTCAACGACGACGCCTCCGGATTCCGGGCCAGCGCCCGCGCCTCTTCCTCCGCCGTCATCTTCTTCGACTTCGCCGGATACATCGCATCCCCGTCCGTCTCGTTGTCCCACCACATGTAGCCCAAGTACTGGAACGCATACGAAGTTCCCGGGTGAATGTGGCACACCACGCACTGGCTCGATGGAATCGACCGCGTCAGCCGGTGCGCCACCGGATGCCCCGATTCGTTCTTCGGAATCGTCGGATCGGCCGTCGCGGAAAACCCGCGATTCCCGTACCGCGCATACGGCCCCGAATGCACCGGATTCCGGTCGTTCGCATACACCACATGGCACGCCGTGCAGCCCGAAGACCGGTAATCCCCCGCATGATCGTTCGTCCCCAACATCGACAACAGCGGATCGAGCAACCGCGTCCGCTGCAAGCCCTGAAACACCGGATCGGTCCGCGTCAGCGTCCCGAACCCGCGATTCGACAGCCGGTTGTCCCCCCGCTCAAACACCCGCAGCGTGTTGCCCGGTTGCGTAAACTCAAACTGCGGCAGCGGCTGTATCCACGGCAGCACGCCCTTCGTCCGCATCTCTTCATCTGTCGGAGCCGGCAGCGTAAACAGCTTCCGGGCAATCCCGTCAATCCCGTAACTCTCCCCATACAGCGGCCGTTTGAACGGCACCCCGCCGTTGTTATACAACGCCGCGCCCCACAAAAAAGCCCCATGCGTCATCAGGCTGTGCTGCACCTTGTACACCGCGTCTTTGTGGCACGTCGCTGTCCCGCACGTCTGTGGAGCCGCCCGCAAATCCCCCGGATTCACAAACCGTACGTACTCCTGCGACTCCCGCAGCGACAGCGTATACGCCCGCTCCGGATTCGCCGTCGAAGGCCAGTTCCACTCCCGTGCAAACCGCGGCAGCACGTGCCCCTTCAGCTTCTCCGTCGTCGACGCGTTCCCTCCATGACAATCCGTACACCCCAGCCGCACCGCCGGCGAGGCATGCATCGGCTCCGTGTTTACATGGCACTTCGCGCTCGTGCACCCCTCGCTCTTGCGCCGCGCATCGGCATCGGATTGCCGCAGCAAATCCTCCTGCCCGTTCAGCAGGCAAGCCGCCAAGATCGTCACCGTCAACGCTCGTATTCCCATAATCAGAAGAGAAGCCGCAATCCAACAAATCCCGACAATAGTGTTCTACCCGTGTACACGTCCTTGAACCCCCGCATCGGAGCCAGAAACCCCGCCCCGCCCGTCACCACCACGTTATCGCTCAGCAGCGGACGGTACTGTAATCCCATCCCCGTATCCACCCCGATCGCATGCGCAATCCCGCTCTGGAACAGCACCGCCTCCAGCACTTCCGTCCGGTGAAACCGCGCGTAATTCACATTCACCGTCGAACGCAGCTTCGGTGTCAGCTTCGCATCCATCCCCGCGTTCAACAGCATGATCCCCGGATTCACAAAGTTCGCCTGTCCTTGAAACAGCCCCGCCCGCATCGACGGCAACAGGCTATTCGGACCGAACAGAAACACGCCCGTACCCGTCAGCGGCACCGGCTGCCGGTTCAGAAAATTCGTCCCCCCGCCCTCAAACAGCGGATTGATCAACCCCCGGTCCGCCAGCGGCCCGTTGCCCAAAAATCCCCCGCCCGCGAATTGTTGATTCGGCACAATCGCATCGAACCCCCGCGCCGACCCGTCGCTAATATCGTTGTCCCCCGATGCGAAAAACCCCGACACCTTGTACACCGCCCAGTCTTTCTCATAGGCGATCTCCGCCGCCGCCATCTGCGCATTGATGTTCAACCCGCGCGCCGAAATCGTGTTGAAATCATGCCGCCCGAACGCCTGATAGAACGCGTGCGACACGTTGAACCGCCCGATGTGCCCATCCCCCGAAATCCCCGCATACCCCGCCCGTACTTTGTTCTCCACCGGAAACCCGATCGGAGCCGGCCGCACCAGAAACCCGTTCTTGTCGATATGAAACTTCGGCTGATCGTTGTTGTACAGCGCGCTGAAATTCAGGTTGTAGCCCTGCGTCAAAAAATCGTTCCAATACAGATTCGCCGCATACACCGACTGATTCCGCTGCCGCCACCGGTTCAACCCCGAATTCGTATCTTTCTCGAGCAGCCGGAAATACGCCAGATTGTACTGAAAAATGTTATTCCCGAACGTCCCGAACAGCCGAGCCCCAGGCTGCTCATCGGAAAACACAAACCCCCGAAAATCCGAAGTGAACCGCTGGATCCCGAACCGCAGCGACGTGAAATCGAATCGCGCGCTCCCCCGGTCATCGCCATCCTTCGCCCGCCGGAACGCCGCCCGCGCATTCGTGAAGAGTCGCTTCTCTACGAACATCTCCTGCAACCCGACGTTCGTATCGGTCCTCCGCACCCCCTCCCGCACATCGATCCGGGCCAGCGCATTCTCCCTCACCCGCAGATAGTTCACATTGAACTCCGGCGTAATCCGAATCTCGAAATCCACTGGCCGGAACCCCGCGCTCCCGCGGAAAAAGTCGAACGATACCCGAAACGATTCCCTCACCCCCAACTGCCCGCCCCGCCCGAAAAATCCATAAGCCCCCGGCGAAGCCGCCGCCGCCACCGAAGGCACCGGAATCCGCCGCCCGTCCACAACGGTATCGCTTAACGCCGTAATATTCAAAAAATTCCGCCGCCCGAACACCGGCAAATCGCCCTTCAGCTTGTTCCGATTAAACGGGTCCCACCACCGCCGCCCGGCGTAAATCGCATCCAGCTTCCTATCCTCATACCGCCGCGGCTCCGGCATCTCCACTTCCCACCGGTTCTCCACCGTCGCCGAAAACTTCGGATCGGCCGGATACACAAACACCGGCAACTCCAGCGGATCGAGATTCGGCCTCGGCAACGGATTCAACGTTCGCTCCGCCCGTACCTCCAGTGGAGGCACAGTCGCGAACGAATCCACAGACCGCCTTACCAGACTCCTCACCCGGTCCTCCGGCAGCACGCGCTTCGGAGCCGCCGATTGCCGCAGTATGCGTTCATACTCGGTCGGCACGCGTTCCGGAAACCGCATCGTCTCCGCGCTCTCCCCGCGCCGAGGCAACGCCCGAATCGCTTTTGGGGGCCGCCCTGCCCCTTTCTCCTGCCGCCGCCCCTTCACCGCAAGCTGCGCACGCTGCCCGAACGCAGGCAACAAAAGCCCGCACCCGACCATTCCGGCAAGAAGACAGCGCAAACCGGCAGCAGAACTCACAACATTCGCCCCCCATCATTCCCCATCCGGGTTAATCCGCGTTCATCCGTGGCCCAAATCACCGTCCCCCGACCCACCCCATCATTCCACATCCGCCTAAATCCCCATTCATCAGCGGCCCAAAACGTCCCCATCCTACTGCACCATCCCCGCCACCCTCCGAAACATCGCCGCAAACTCCCGCGCCTGATACGTCGACGGATGCTCCAGATAGTTATACAACTCCCCCATCGCCTTCGCCGCCGCCTGCGGATTCCCCGCATACGACGCGCTCAGCGCATCCAAACCCATCGTTGCCTGCTCGGCCGAATGCGGACCCGATGCCGCAATCCGCCCGATATCCCGCACCAGCCCCTGCGCCATTCCCCTCGCCATCCCCGCCGTAAAATCCGTCGTCTCCCACCGTGCCGCCAACCCATCCGCCTGCGCCGCCACCGCCTTCGCCGCCGACGCAATCGCGTTCCAATTCCCCAGCGAAGCGGACACCGCCGCCGCCAAACGGTTCAACGCCGCTTCAAACTCCGCCCGCTGCCCTTCGGCCGCTCCTGCCACCAGCGTCCGCAACACATCCGTCCGCGCCAGATTCAATTGCGCCGACCCCGGCCGCCGCCCCGCATACCCGCGCTCTATCCGCCACGATTCCGCCCGCAAATCATGATGACATTGGTAGCAATCCAAATCTGAAAACTCCGGCCACCGCGTCATCGCATGCTTCTCCAGCAACCGCATCGCCTCCCCTAGCGCCATCGCCTGCCCCACCGCCATCATCCGCACCTTCGGCAACGAATTCCCCGCCGCCGGCTTCGGATCCCGATAATGCGCTGGCTGCGCAAACGAGAACGTCTCCATCTCAAACGCCAGATCCGGATGCCCCGCCGCTATGAGCTCATGATCCACATTCCGCCCCTCACCCCCCAAATGACACCCCAAACACGTCTGCGCCCGCACCCTCAGATTCTTCGTATCCACCATCCCCAGCGACAAACTCGTCGCGTGAGAATTCTGCTGCGTATGCGGACCCAGCCACTTCTCCGCCGCCCCATGGCACGCCTCGCACGCCACCCCATCCGACTTCGCCCGCTCCGGCGATCCCACCACATGGCAACTCGCGCACTTGGCGTCGCTCAGCGGATTGGCGATCCCCAAAATCTCCGCCATCTTCTTCGATCGCGGCTCCTCCAATACCTTCGCCGCCCGCGAATGCTTGTCCGCTATCGACCACACCGAGTACTCCGTCGTCAGAATCCGGCTGATCTTCTCCTCCGCCGGCGACGTCCCTCCGTGGCAATTCGACCCGGAGCAGCCCCCGGCCCCGATATACTGCGGTTTCTGCGCCCAAACGGCAACAGTGGCAACAAGTGTAGCGAAGAGTATTCGGCGTTTCATTTTCAATTCAATTTCAATTCTTAGTCAGTAAAAACACGGTAACGGCCAGAATCACCACAACAATTACCCCGGCCAGAATCCACTGCGACGAAGACGAAGCCTTCTCCGGCTGCATCGCCGCCATCTTCGTCGATGTCGCCATCAACGATGCTCCACAGTGCTTGCACACCGAGGCGCCCTTCGGATTCGCCTGCGTGCAGGCCGGACAGTACACCGTCTCCGCCCGCGGTACGGAGGCAGCAGCCTTCTGCACTACAACCGGTGCGGGCGCAGGCGCAACAGGCTTCGGCGCAGCCTGCTCCGCCGCCAGCTTCATCGCCTTCAATGCCTCCACATCCGGCCTCTTGATCTTCCGCGTCGCCCCTAAATCCGGCGCCTGCACCGGGGCCGGAGCCTGCGGTGTCTGCGCGCCCATCCGGCACGACCGCAGCATCCCTCGCAACTCCGATGCGTTCTGCGGCCGCCGCCCCGGATCCTTCTCCAAAGCCTGTCCGATTACGTTCTCAATCCCCGCCGGCGCATCCGGAGCCACCCCCCGCAGCGCTGCCGGAGGCTGAAACAGCATCGCCGTCAATATCTCCTGTATCCCCGAGCTCCCATGCGAAAACGGATGCCGCCCCGTGATCAATTCATAGAAAATAATCCCGCACGAAAACACATCCGACGCCGCCGTGCATTTCTCCCCTCGAATCTGCTCCGGAGCCATATAATTCAGCGTCCCCAACGCCACCCCCGCCTGCGTCAGCTTCGAATCCTGAATCCGCGCCATCCCGAAATCCAAAATCCGCACCCGCCCCGAATTCTCCACAAACAAATTCGCCGGCTTCAAATCCCGATGCACCAGCCCCCGGTAATGTGCATACCCCAACCCATCGCACACCTGCTCCATGATTTGCAGCCGCTGCTCCCAACTCAACGCCGTCTTCTGCGCCAGAATCTTCCGCAGATCTGACCCCTCCAACATCTCCATCACCTGATAAAGATGCGTCTCCCCCGCCCCCGAAGCCATCACCTTCAACAGATTCGGATGATCCAGCGACTTCGCAATCTCCGCCTCGCGCAAAAACCGCTCCCGCTGCTCCTCCGATGCCGCGCTCAACGGAATCGCCTTCAACGCCACCACGTTCCCCGCCGCGTCTCGCGCCTTGAACAAAGGATGCGTCCCGCCGTGCAGCGGCTCCAGCAGCTCAAACTCGCCGATTTTCCGTGTCTCCGCCATTAGCGTTGCGCTCTCCGGACAAGCTCGCCATCAGCCTGTCCAATCAATTCCTCAATCGTCTTCCGGTCCCGTTCTTTCTCTAAAGTCTTATCGTGATAATAATGGCACTGCGAGCAGTTGTCGATGGGAGTCCCCGAATTTCCGTGGCACTGTAAACACGTCTCTATCGCCGGAATCAGAATTTCGCCCGTCTTCTCGCTCTGCATCGCCTTCGTATGGCACGATGCGCAAGCCACCATCCGGTGCGCATGATGCCGGAACTCCGCCTTCTCCAGCCAACGCGATCCCTCCGCCTTCCCCTTCTCGAAATGACCTGCCACCCGGTTCACCTTCTCCACCACCGGCAATCCGTTCTCCTGCGTCACCGTATGACAATACCGGCATTTCTTCTCAAACACAAAACTCGTGGAGTCCTTGATGACCGTCTCCAGCCACACCCCGCGCGGCGCGCCCCCATCCAGATTCCGCCCCAACCCGCGCTGCGTCAATCCCGGATTCGCATCCAGCGCCTTCGTATACGCCTCACGGATGAACTTCCCAATCCCCTCCGGGTCCTTGCTATGCGGAGCAATCCCCGCCTCGCCCCCCAGCACCTGATATACGTCGAACCCCAATTCCCCCTTGTGACACGACAAACAATGTTTCTCGAACGTCACCGGCACCGCCTCGCCCTTCAAATCGAAGCTGTGGCAATCCACGCACTTCATCGGCAGCTTGATTCCCCGAATCGTCTTCGCCTGCGCCGGCATATGGATCGCGTGGTTCAGCCGCAACGGCCGGTCATCGCGCTGCAGCACCGCCGACAAGTCCGGATGCTTCCCCTTGGCGAAATGGGTCACTTGCAGCGCCTTCGTCTTCACGTTCTTTCCATGCGCGGCCAAGTCCCCATGACACCGCGTGCAATTGGCATCGCTCACCGAAGCCAGCTTCTCCGATCCCTTATGCTCGATGTGGCACTCCGCGCACCGCGCCTCGCCTACCGTGTTCGCCTGATGCCGCGGCCCGTCGTGACACACCTTGCAATCCCGATCCTGCACCTTCACGAGCGAAATCGAGTGGCATTTCTTGCAGTCCTGCTCGAAAATTACATGCACGCCCGAAATCGGCCCGTTCGTGAACACCCGCGGGGGGGGGGGGGGGGGGGGGGGGGGGGGGGGGGGGGGGGGGGGGGGGGGGGGGGGGGGGGGGGGGGGGGGGGGGGGGGGGGGGGGGGGGGGGG
>JAEUQG010000204.1 GCA_016789755.1 Bryobacterales bacterium | reverse complement strand
CCAGTGGGCCTGGGCGCCGGATTCGTTCCAAATGCGGGCGGGTTGGAGGTTGAGGTTGTAATCGGTTTTGGCGTTGTTGGTGCAGTAATAGCCGGCCTGGCGCAGGTGTTCCGGGCAGGTGCGCCAATCGGAAGGAAACGGAACAAGGCTGCGCATGTGCTGGGCGCCGAGGCTTTGTGGATAGACGCCGGTGAGGATGGCGGTGCGGGCCGGGGCGCAGACGGGAGCATTCGACCAGACGATGGGGAAGCGCATGCCCTGGGAGGCGAGGCGGTCGAGGTGCGGCGTATTGGAATCGGAACAGCCGAAGGCGCCGAGGTGAGGTCCGATGTCTTCGCAGGTGATGCAAAGAATGTTGGGGCGCGGCGGGGCGGCATGCAAGGCAGAAGCGAAGGCGCCGAGCGAGCCTTGCAGAAACGCGCGCCGATGGACGCTCACGGGGCGGCTACCGGACGGCGGCGCCGGCGGGCACGACTTGCGTTACCCAGTTGTGGCGGTCGGGAACGCGTCCGTACTGGATGCCCTGCAGTTGTTCGAAGAGCTTGCTGGTGACGGGTCCGGGTGCGGCATCGCCGACGGGGATGCGGGCGCCGTTTTCGAGCTTGAAGCCGCGGATGCCGGTAATAACGGCAGCCGTGCCGCAGGCCATCACTTCGGTGATGCGGCCGGAGCGGATGCGCTCCATCATGTCGTCAAAGGCGTAAGCGTGCTCGCGCACGGTCAGGCCCATATCGCGGGCGAGCGTAAGGATGGAATCGCGGGTGACGCCGTTCAGGATGGTGCCGCCCAAGGGAGGCGTGACGAGTTCGCCGCCATCGACAAAGAGGATGTTCATGCCGCCCATTTCTTCGACGTGGCGCTGGGGAGCGCTGTCGAGGAAGAGCACCTGGGCGCAGCCGACTTCCTTGGCTTGGGTGATGACCTGGAGGGTGACGGCGTAGTTGGCGGCGGCCTTGACGTGGCCGGTGCCGCCGGGGGCGGCGCGCACGACGGATTCGGAAATGAGCACATCGACGGCGCCTGCGCCGGAGGGCAGTTCAGGGAAATAGGAGCCGGCAGGGAGGGTGAGGATGAAGAAGATGAACTCCGAGGAGCTTTTCACGCCGATGCAGGGTTCGACGCCGATCATCGTGGGGCGGACGTACAAGCTGCCGGGGAAGGGCGGCGTGTAGGCGTGGTCGGCTTTGACGAGTTCCTGGACGGCATCGAGAAACAACTGCTCGTCGACGTGAGGCATCGACATGCGGGAAGCCGAAGCGTTGAAGCGGCGGGCATTCATTTCGGGGCGGAAGAGGGCGATGCCGCCGTCGTCGTGCTGGTAGGCTTTCAGACCTTCGAAGATTGCCTGGGCATAGTGAAAGACCAGCGCGGCGGGGTGCAAGGAAAAGTTGTGCACGGGCTCAATGCGTGCGTCGCGCCATGCACCGTCGCGATATTCGCAACAGAAGAAGTGCGGAGTAACGATCTTGCCGAAGGCGATGTTCTTCGGATCGAGCGAAGGCGGCGCGGCCTGGGGAACGATTCTCTTTTGGATCTGCATGGGGAAGGAACCGGAGCTTCCATTATACCTGCTAGACTGAGGAGGAGCTTTCTCCGCCTTTTGCCGATGCAGCCAATTCGCAGTTACATTCTTGCAGGTTTCGTGTGCCTGCTGGGTTCCTGCAGTTCCGAACCACCGAAAGCGCGCGCCATTGGCGAGGCCTATGTGGGGCCGGCGAGCGTGTTGCTGCGGAGCGATCTATCGACACGGTCGGACAAGCTGGCCGAGCTGAAATTCGGCGAGAAGCTGGAGATTCTGCAGACGCGCCGCGCATTGGTGAAGGTGCGAAACATGGGCGGAAGCGAAGGGTGGGTGGACGGCAAACACCTGCTGACGATCGCCCAGATGAGCGAGTTGCGGCGCACCATCGATGCGGCGGCAGCGATGCCGGCACAGGGCAAGGCGAAGGTGTTCGATGCGTTGAATGTGCATTCGGAGCCGAACCGGCAGTCGCCGAGTCCGTTCCAGATTCCGCCGGGGGGAACGGTGGATGTGCTGGCGCGGAAGGTGGAGCCGAGGGTTGCGTACCGTTCGCTGGTACAGGCGCTGCTGAATGCTCCGGCGCCGAAGAAGGCGCGGAAGAAGAAGGGGAAAGGGAAAGAGAAAGAAGAGCAGAAGGAAGAGCAGCCGGAAGTGCCGCCGCCGCCAATGCCGCGTGCTCCGGGGCTGCCGGAGGACTGGCAGGAGTTATCGCGGACGGAATTGCCGGCCGATCCGGCGCGTCCGCAGCCGAGGGCGGACGACTGGTCGCTGGTGCGGTTGGGGGCGGGCAAGGCGGGATGGGTGCTGTCGCGGATGTTGTATATGAACATCCCGGACGAGGTGGCGCAATATTCGGAAGGCAAGCGCATCACTTCGTACTTTGCTTTGGGGGAAGTGCAACAGGACGGGACGAAACGTCATCACTGGTTGTGGACGACGCTATCGAAGCCGCTGGAGGATCATGATTTCGACGGGTGGCGGGTGTTCATCTACAACTCGAAGCGGGGCCGCTACGAGACGGCATACAGGGAGAACGAGACGGCCGGGTTTCTGCCTGTGCTGCAGGAGACGGTGGAAGTCACGGAGAATAACAAAGCAGTGAAGGCGCCGGGCTTCACGCTGATCACGGAAGACAAAGAAGG
>JAEUQG010000182.1 GCA_016789755.1 Bryobacterales bacterium | reverse complement strand
CGCCATCTTCCATGTGCTGTACGACCTCGATGAACGATTCCAGGTGCCGGGAATCATCATGTTTTATTCGGGGCGGACGTACGAGTACGACGGGATCGAGCCGAAGTGGCGGGGGATCTACGACGACAACGGGCGGATCATGGTGGCAGTATGCCAGAACATGGATCTGGGGGATGCCTGGGAATGGGCCGATCATCCACGGTATCCGGAGCGTTATGCTTCGCTTGCCTATCGCGTCGGGCTGAATTACATCATCTATGCCATGACGCATTAATATAGGAGTCACCTTAAGCGACGCTTCCCATGCTAGAGTTCCTGTTCAAATATCCCGGCACGGTGTTCTCGAAGGGGAATTTCGTACTTCTCGGCGCGTGGCCCGTGTGGCTTCTGGCTCTGCTCATCGTTGGCGGCGCCCTCACCCTCGGCTACCCGGTCTGGAAGCAGCGCTCCTCTACTGCCGGACGGGCCAAAGGATTTCGCCTCGCCGTGTTGTGGCTTCTGCAATGCGGCATGCTCGCACTCCTGCTCCTGCTGCTATGGCAACCCGCCGTTAGCGTCTCCTCGCTCAAGCCGCAGCAGAATATCGTCGCCGTGATGGTGGACGATTCGCGATCCATGGCCTTGCAGGAAGAAGGCAAGACCCGCAAAGATCAGGTGCTCGGAGCTCTTAAGGCCGGACTGCTGGAACAACTCGGCAAGAAGTTCCAAGTGCGGCTCTACCGCTTCTCCGGAGCGCTCGACCGCATGGAAAAACTGGAAGAGATCACCGCACAGGGCAACGCCTCGCGCCTCGGCGAAAACCTCTCCCAAGTAGCCACCGAATCGGCCACACTGCCCGTCGGCGCCATCGTCATGTTCTCCGATGGAGCCGACAACACGGGCGGCGTCGATCTGGAAACCGTCAGCCTCCTCAAACGCCAGCGCATCCCCGTCCATACTGTGGGCGTCGGCCGCGAGAAGTTCAACAAGGACCTGGAAATTACCGACGTGCAGATGGCCCCGCGCGTCCTCGCCGATTCCCGCCTCAGCGCTCTCGTCACTCTCAAGCAGCGCGGTCTAAAGGATCAGAAGGCCCGCGTTTCCATCCGCAGCGGCAACTCCACCTTGGCGTCCCAGGATATAGTGCTCAAAGCGGACGGCGCGCTCCAGGCCGAAACCGTCGTCTTCAACGCCGGCACCGCTGGGCTGAAAAACATTTCCATCGCCGCCGACGCGCTCCCCGGCGAAGAGAATCCCAACAATAACTCCGTTGCTCGTGTGGTAAACGTCGAAAGCCGCAAACCCCGCATCCTCTACATCGAAGGCGAGCCGAAATGGGAGTTCAAGTTCATTCGCCGCGCTGTCGAAGAGGACCGCACACTCCAACTCGCAACCATGCTGCGCACCACGCAGAACAAGATCTACCGCCAAGGTATCAATGCCCCCGCCGAACTCGAAACCGGATTTCCCGCCAAGGTCGATGAACTCTTCGCCTTTCAGGGCATCATCGTCGGCGGCGTCGAATCCGGATACTTCACTGCATCGCAGATGGAGTTGATCAAGCAGTTCGTTGACCGGCGCGGCGGCGGCGTGCTCTTTCTCGCCGGACGAGGCGGATTGGCCGAAGGCGGCTGGGGCAAATCCGCGGCGGCCGACTTTCTCCCCGTCACTCTGCCCGATAAGAAGGGCACCTTTCATCGCGATCCGGCTTACGTAGAACTCACCCAGGCCGGCCGCGAAAGTCTCATTTGCCGCCTTGAAGAAAATCCCGAAAAGAACGCCGAACGCTGGAAGAAACTCCCTTACCTCGCCGACTATCAGGAGTCCGGCGTGCCGAAACCGGGAGCCGTCGTCCTGGTCGATGCCGCTCCCTCCAGCAAGGGGAAATCACCCCTCCTCGTCACGCAGAATTACGGCCGCGGCCGCGTCGGCGTCCTGGCCACTCAAGGTACGTGGCGCTGGCAGATGACCCAGCCGCTCACCGACAAGAGCCACGAAATGTTCTGGCAACAATTGCTGCGCTGGCTTGTCCAGGATACTCCCGGCCACGTGCTCGCCTCGACTCCGAAGTCAGTCCTCGCAGACGAGCAGAAGGTCCTGCTCCGCGCCGACGTGCGCGACCGCAACTACCTCCCCATGACCGACGCTAAAGTGGTGGCCAACATCATCGGGCCGAATGGCCTCGCCGAACAGGTCCAGATGGGCCCAGATCCCCTCACCCCCGGCGCCTTCACCGCCGAATGGCGCGCCGAAAAACCAGGAGCCTATGTGGCCGAGATCCTCGCCAAGAAAGGTGACGAAGAAGCTGGCCGCGATGTCCTAAATTTCCGCCGTGAAGACGGTGTCGCCGAAAATTTCGGCGCCGAACAGAATCGCGAACTGCTCGAAAAACTCGCTGCCGAAACCGGTGGAAAGTACTACAAGGTTAACGACCTCAGCAAACTGCCCGAAGAGATCTCCTACAGCGAAGCGGGCATCACAGTTCGCGAAACAAAAGATCTGTGGAATATGCCCGCCGTATTTCTGGCGATTCTGCTCATGCGCGGCGCCGAGTGGCTCTTGCGCCGCCGCTGGGGGGTGGTATGAAGTTTGCCTTGCTCTTCGCTCTCGCAGCTATGGGAGCAAACGCCGCTAATTACTATGTGACGGTTGCCGGTCTCGGCGGAGAAGAAGAATACGAACAGCGCTTCACCGGCCTCGCTAAAGAGATCGACAAGCTGCTCAAGAGTTCCTCCGGCGCGGCCCGCGTCGAAACTCTCTTCGGCCCGGCCGCGACCAAGGCCAAACTCTCCGAAGTCCTCTCCGGAATCGCCAAAACCGCCGGTCCGCAAGATGCCCTCGTGGTCATGTTGATCGGCCACGGCACCTGGGATAACACGGATTACAAGTTCAATCTGCCGGGCCCCGATCTCTCTTCCTCCGATCTGGCCGCCATGCTCGAACGCGTCGCCAGCCAGCAATTGATCGTCAACATGACCAGTTGCAGCGGAGGATCGCTCAACGCCCTCAAACGCGAGAACCGCGCCGTCATCACTGCCACAAAAAGCGGAACGGAAAAGAACGCTACGGTCTTCGCACGCTACTGGACCGAAGCCCTTCGCGTGCCCGCCTCCGATTCGGACAAAAACGAAGTCATCAGCGCACTGGAGGCGTATCGCTACGCCAACGACAAAACAATCCGTTTTTACGACACCCAGAAACGCATCGCCACCGAGCACGCGCAGATTGAGGATACCGGCAAGGGGGATTCCGTGCGCGATCCTTCCGAAAACAATCAGCAGGGTCTGTTTGCCTCCCGCTTCGCGCTCCTGCGCCTCGGCACGGCACAAGCCGCGCTGGCAAGCCCCGAGAAACGCAAACTGCTCGATCGGAAAGAGACGATTGAGCAGGAAATCGCCAAGCTCAAGTACCAGCGCGCCGCCATGCCCAGCGAAGAGTACCGTAAGAAACTCACCGCGCTGCTGGTGCAGTTGGCCCAGACACAGGCGGAGATCGACAAATGAAGACCGTTGCC
This sequence comes from Bryobacterales bacterium, assembly GCA_016789755.1. Lineage (GTDB taxonomy): Bacteria > Acidobacteriota > Terriglobia > Bryobacterales > Bryobacteraceae > CADEFT01. The sequence continues at coordinate 33,422 of JAEUQG010000182.1, read as the reverse complement.
GCATGGTTGTTGCTGTGTGCGGCGCTGGGCGCGCAGACGCCCCAGGAATGCTGGAAGAACCGCTACTACGGCCGAAACGCCGAGGCGGAAAAGTGCTTTGAGCGCCTGAGCTATTCCAGCGACCCTCACGTGAAAGCCGAAGGCCTCTGGGGCATGGGCTACTTCGAGGACGCCAACACTGCGTTCCGCGCCGCCGCCGCCATCAAAAAGACTCCCCAGGTTACCACTCGCTGGGGCCGCATGTTCCAAGAACGCTGGAACAAGGGTGAGGCCGCCAGACTCTTCCAGGAGGCCCTTGACGCGGACGAAAACTACGCCCCCGCCCTGCTTGGCATGGCGATGGTCCTCAGCGAAGGCTTCGATGCCAAGGCAGTTGAATTCGCCGAAAAAGCGCTTAAGGCCGATCCGAAACTCTTGGAAGCCCAGGAACTGCTCGCAAAACTGGCCATCGAGGATGTGAACTTCGATAAGGCCCGGCAAGAGGCCGGGAAAGCCCTTCAGATCGCACCCGACGCCATCGATGCCATGGCCATTCTCGGCGCCCTCGATGTGCTTTCCGACAACCCCTCCACCCCCTGGTTCGCCAAGATGGACGCCGTCAATCCCGTGCACGCCGAAGGCTATGCTTATGTCGCGCAGACCCTCATCCTGAACCGCCGCTACCTGGAAGCCATCGAGTTCTTCAAGAAGTCTCTCGACAAAGACCCCAGGTACTGGAAGGCTCACTCCGAACTCGGCATCAGCTACATGCGGCTCGGCATGGAAGCGCCTGCCCGCAAGCATCTCGAACTGGCTTACGGGAACAACTTCCGCGATCCCGCCACCGTCAACACGCTGCGCCTCATGGACAGCTATAAGAACTACGAAACGTTCAAGGCCCCGGGCCTCGAAGTGCGCCTGCAAAAGAAGGAGGCAGATCTCCTCAAACTCTACTTCGTGCCGGAATTGCAGAAAGCCATCGCAACATACGAGAAGAAATACAGGTTCAAGTTGAAAGAGCCGGTGAAACTGGAAGTGTATCCCGAGCACGAAGACTTTGCGGTCCGCACCATGGGCATGCCCGGCCTCGGTGCGCTCGGCGTCGCCTTCGGCTATGTCGTAGCGATGGATTCGCCTTCCGGCCGCAAGCCCGGCGATTTTCATTGGGCCAGCACCCTCTGGCACGAATTGAGCCACGTCTTCGTCCTCTCAGCCACTCAGCACCGCGTGCCTCGTTGGTTCACCGAAGGCCTCTCCGTCCATGAGGAAACCGCAATTTATCCCGATTGGGGAGACCGGCTCGCGCCACCCGTTCTACAGGCCGTAAAGGACAAAAAGCTGCTCCCCATCGCTCAACTGGACCGCGGCTTCATCCGGCCTGCCTACCCCAATCAGGTCATCGTGTCCTATTTCCAGGGCGGCAAAGTCATCGACTTCATCGTCGAAAAATGGGGCTTCGACAAAGTCCTGGAGATGATGAAGGCATTCTCCCAGACCGTCGCCACCAGCGCTGTCGTCGAAAAGCACCTGGCGATGAAGCCGGAGGAATTCGACAAACAATTCCTCGCCTGGCTCGACGCTCAGTTGAAGACGCCGCTGGAAAAGTTCGGCGAATGGTCCAAGCGCCGCCTCGCCATGGTCAACAACGTCAAGCAGAAGAAGTGGGACGACGTCATCAAGGAAGGACGCGAAATTCGCGACTGGTACCCCGACTACGTGGAAGGCTTCAGCGTCTATGAGATGCTCGCCGACGCCTATGAAGCCAAGGGCGACGAGAAAGCCGCTGTGGCCGAGTTAGAGCAATACGCCAGGCAGGGCGGCCGTTTCCCGGCCAACCTGAAAGAGTTGGCTGAAAAGCTCGCCAAGGCCGGCCGCCACAAGGACGCCGTCGCCACTCTCGAAAAACTGAACTGGATTTACCCCGTCGCCGACGCCGACTACCATCAGAAGCAGGGGGAGTGGAACATGACGCTGGAAAGACTGGAGCCCGCTATCAGGGAATTCCAGGCTTCCATTGCTTCCAAGCCCTCCGATCCGGCTCAGGCGCATTTTCAACTCGCCCAAGCCTACCGCAAGGCTAGCCAGACCGACAAGGCCATGGAGCACGTCGTGTCGGCACTCGAAACCGCGCCCGGCTTCAAACCCGCACAAAAGCTGTTGTTGGAATTGACGTCGCCACCGGCGGCGAACACGAATCAGAAGAAAGATTGAACTCGATATCATGTCTGTTACCTCCGCTTCGCAATTGGATGCCGCCGAACTCAAAGGCCGCATCACGCGCTTCCAACAAGCCTACGACGACATCGTGCGCCAGGTTCGCCGCGTCATCGTCGGCCAGGAGGAAGTGCTCGACCAGGTGTTGATCGCGCTCTTCGTCGGCGGCAATTGCCTCATCACCGGCTTGCCCGGCACCGCCAAAACCCTCCTGGTGCGCACCCTCGCCGATACGCTCGGCCTCGTTTTCAAACGCATCCAGTTCACCCCCGATCTCATGCCGAGCGATATGACCGGCACCGACATCATCGAGGAAGATCCCACCACCGGGCGCCGCAGTTGGACCTTCGTCCAAGGCCCCATCTTCGCCAATGTCCTCCTTGCCGACGAAATCAACCGCACCCCTCCCAAAACCCAGTCGGCGCTGCTCGAAGCCATGCAGGAGCGCTCCTGCACCGTTCGCGGCAATCACTATAAGCTACCGTCCCCCTTCTTCGTCCTCGCCACCCAGAACCCCATCGAGCTCGAAGGCACCTACCCACTCCCCGAAGCGCAGCTCGACCGCTTCCTGTTTAACGTCATGCTGGACTATCTGCCCGCCGAGGACGAACTGAAAGTCATCAGCCTGACCACCACCACCCAGATCGCCAAAGCCGACCCCGTCACCAACGGCGATGAGATCCTCAGCTTCCAGGAACTAGTGCGCATGGTGCCCATCGCCGAATCCGTCGCCCGCTATGCCATCGAGATTGTGCGCTCCACCCGTCACACCGATGCCACCGCACCCGACTTCGTCAAAAAGTACGTCAACTACGGCTCCAGCGTGCGAGGGGCGCAGTTCCTCGTCCTCGCCGCCAAGGCTCGCGCGCTCATGAAGCATCGCTATCACGTCAGCTTCGAGGACGTCGCCACCATGGCCATCCCTGTCCTGCGGCACCGCATTCTGCTCAACTTCCAGGCCGAATCCGACCGCCTCTCCACCGACGATATCCTGAAGCGGATTCTCGAGAACAAGCCCGCTCCCAAGTCCTAGGACGCCACGTGAACACACGCTTTCTCGAACCGAAGATACTGGCCGGAATCTCCGATCTGTCGCTGGTCGCCAAGACCGTCGTCGACGGATTCATTTCCGGATTGCACCGCTCGCCCGACTTCGGATTCAGCCAGGAATTCGCCGAATACCGCCAGTACGTGCCAGGCGACGATCTGCGCTACGTCGATTGGAACGTGTTTGCCCGCACCGAACGCGCCTACCTCAAGAAGTACCGCGGCGAGACAAACACCATGGTCACCGTTCTGCTCGATGCCAGCGCATCCATGGGCTTCCATTCCCATTCGGTTTCGAAAATCGACTACGCCCGCTACCTCGCCGCCTCCCTCTGCTACCTCGCCATCCAACAGCGCGACGCCGTCGGAATGATTGTCTTCGACGACGAGATCCGCCACTATGTCCAGCCCCGCTCTCGCCAGGGGCAACTGGCCCGCCTGCTGCATGCCGTCGAACGCGCCGAACCCGGCGCCCGCACCGACTACGCCAAACCGTTCCACCATTTCCAGAGCTACCAGTTCCGCCGCGGCGTTGCCATCGTCGTTTCCGATTTCTACGCCGACCCGGAAGTGATCGTAAAAACCGTCGAACCTCTACGCTATCGCGGCAACGAAATCGTACTCTTCCACTTGCTCGACCCGGAAGAGCTCAAACCCAACTTCCGCGAACCCGTCGTCCTCATCGACATGGAGACCCAGGATTCCCTCGAAGTGTCGCCAGATTACGCCAACATCGAGTACAAGGCCAAAATCGAGCAACACATCGCCACGCTGAAGAGCAAAGCCCAGGGCGCAGGCATGGATTATCACGTCGTCAATACCGCGCGCCCCCTTGATGAAGCCATGCGCGAGTATTTCGTGATCCGGGAGGGCCGCTTCTAATGGGTTTCCTCGCACCCTGGTTTCTCGCCGGTTTGGCCGCCCTCGGCGTCCCCGTGTGGCTCCATCTGCTGCAGCAGCACAAAACTACACCGAAACAATTCGCATCGCTCATGTTTTTTGAGCGCCGTACGCAGAGCTCCATCAAACACCGCCGCCTGAAGTATCTCCTTCTGATGGCCGCCCGGCTTCTGCTGCTCTTCCTCATCGTGATGGCGTTCGCCGCGCCCTACGTAAAAAACATGGGCATTCTACCGGCCGCCGGCCGCAAACTGCTCATCGTTGCCGTCGACAACTCCTTCAGCATGCGCGCGGGCGACCGCTTGGCACAGGCCAAACGCGAGGCTGCCGCGCTTCTTTCCACCCGCGGGCGCGAACAAGGCCAGGTGCTCGCCGTCGGCGCATCCATTCATGCTTTGACGCAGGTCACCCAGGAATCGAACGAACTGCGCGCCGCGATCGAGTCCATCCAGCCATCCGACTCGCGCAGTTCCTATGGCGAACTCGCCCGCGCCGTGCGCTCCATCGAACAATCGTCCCGCATCCCCGTCGAGTTGCACCTCTTCAGCGACATGCAGAAGTCTTCCATGCCGCCGTCTTTCAAAGATCTGCGCCTGGGCGACGCGACTGAACTCGTGGTGCATTCCGTCGCCGCCAAGCCCGAACCCAACTACGCCGTCGAAAGCGTATCCGCTCCCCGCAGCCTCTTCGACCCCAAGAAGGCTCGCGTGCAGACCACGGTGGCCTCCTTCGGCGCCCCTGCCGCGAAACGAAACGTGGCCCTCTACGTCAACAATAAGATGGTGGCGTCCAAGCCGGCCGACATCCCCGCGAATGGACGGGCTACGGTGGAGTTCGTCGGCATGGACGCGAATTACGGCTTCAACAAGGCCGAAATCCGTCTCGACGGCGAAGATGCCCTCGCCGGCGACAATACTTTCTTTTTCAGCGTCGAGCGAGCCGATCCGCGCCCGTTGCTATTCGTCCATGAGGCCCGCCAGCAAAAGGGGCTGCTTTACTACCGCGCCGCCATGGAGGCCGCCTCCGAAGGCGCTCTTCTCGTAGAGCCCGCCACAACAGATCAGGTGGCCAATGTTTCGCTCGCCAAGTACGGATTCGTCGTGCTCTCCGATACCGGACTGCTTCCCGCGGCGTTCGAAGAAAATTTGAAAAAGTATGTGCAGGGCGGCGGAGCCTTGCTGATCGCCGCCGGTCCCGCCATGGCCGCCAAAATGAAGGTGCCCGTATTTGAGGAATCCATACGCGAAGCACGCTACGCCTCGCGCGCCGGAGAACGCTTCCTCGTTACCGGAGCGATGGACATGACCCACCCCGTCCTGCGCGCCACAGGCCGCTGGGAAAACGTGAAGTTCTATCAGGCCATGAAAGTCGAACAAGGGCAGGGCCGTGTGCTGGCCCGCCTCGCCGACGACACTCCCTTGCTGCTTGAAAAACGCATCGGCGAAGGCCGTGTCCTCGTATTCACTTCCACTCTCGACAACATTTCCAACGACTTTCCCCTTCACACTTCCTTCGTGCCCTTCGTCGAACAGACAGGCCGTTACCTCATCGGATCGGAAGTGCGCCCTTCCAGTTACACCGCCGATTCGAACGTCGAACTGCGCGCCGAAAAAGGCGCAGGAACGGTGGAAGTGCTTGACCCCCAAGGCAAGCGTGCCATGGACCTCAAGCAAGCCTCCACCGCGCGCAGTTTCCTCCTCACCCAAGCCGGCTTCTACGACATCGGACGTGCCAACGGCCGCCATGAACTGGTCGCCGTCAACCCCGACCGCAAGGAATCCGATCTCGAGATCCTGCCCGAAGAAACCGTAGCGTTGTGGAAGGGGACAGGCGCGCAGCAGGCCCAGGCCGCCGGCCAAGCCCCAGGCGAACAGCAGGAACAAACCAGTAACCTGTGGTGGTATATGATGCTGGCAGCCATGATGGTTGCCTTGTTCGAATCCGTGTTGGCAAGCCGATATTTGACTGTGGAGCCAAGCGAATGAGCGCATTTGATCAACTCGAACTGTATCTCCGCTCCATCGAGCGGCGTCTCCGCGTGATGGCGATTACCCAAGGAGCGGCCATCACTGCGGCCTCCGCCCTCATCGCCACCGTGCTCCTCGTCATGATCGTCAACGGCTTCGCCTTTAGCGAGAATAGCCTTACTGCCGCACGCGTCGTGCTCTTCCTTGCCTTGGCTTTCGCCGTTGGCTTCGGCATCGTCATGCCGTTGCTGCGCCTCAATTCCCGTCGTGCCGCCAAGGACGCCGAATCCCGCCAGCCCGACTTCGACGCCCGCCTCCTCACCTTCGCCGAACGAAAGGCTGAGGCCGATCCGTTCCTCGAACTGCTGGCCATGGATACCGTCGAAGTGGCGCGCCGCGCCGAACCATCCGCCATTGTTCCGCCGCTGCGCACGGCTGCCTTCGTCGTCGTGGCTTTGCTTGCAAGCGGCGTCCTGATGTGGCTCACCACCTCCGGCCCCGGATACTGGGGCCACGGCGCGAACCTCCTTTGGGCCGGAAACCGCAGCGAAGCCCAGCCTTACTACAGCATCAATGTGCAACCCGGCGACCGCAAGGTGCGCCGCCGCACCGATCAATTGGTCACCGCGCAGTTGCTCGGCTTCCAGTCGCAGAACGTTCGTCTCTACGCCAAATACGACGGCACCACGAAGTGGGAACAGGTGTCCATGAATCCCCAAGTCGGCGGCAGCGGCTTCGAATTCCTCTTCGCGGGCTTGCCCGAAACAGTCGAGTATTACGTCGAGGCCGGCTCCATCCGATCCAAGTCCCACAAACTCTCCGTCGTCGACTTGCCCGGCATCAAGAAGATCCGCGTCACGTATCGCTTCCCCACGTGGTCCGGCTTGAAGGAGACCAGCGAAGATGGTTCCGGCGATCTCCGCGCCGTGAAAGGCACGGAAGCCGAAATCGCCATCCAGACCGACCGCCCGCTCAAGGATGGTTTGCTCATCTTTGACGACCAGACCGAGATCAAGCTCAGTTCTTCCATACTCAGCGGATGGCTCACCGCCCGCGTCAAAATTCAAAAGGATGGAATGTATCACGTCGCCGCCATGGACGACGGCCAGCGTGTCCGCGTCAGCGAAGATTTCTTCATCGAGGCCCGTCCCGAAACCGCCCCCATCGTCAAAATCCGCCGCCCCCGCAACGATGCCCGCGTCAGCCCCATCGAAGAAGTGATGGTCGAGGTCGAGGCCGCCGACGACTTCGGACTCCACGAAGTGGCCCTCAAGTATTCCGTCAACGGCGGTGAGGAGAAAACCGTCAACTTGCTGCCTTCCAAGGGCGCGCAGAACGTCGATGGGAAAACCATGATCGCGCTCGAGGATTTCAAACTCTCCCCCGGCGACGTCATTAGCATGTACGCAGTCGCCCGCGATGCGCAGACCCAAGCGCAGACGGACATGACATTCATCGAAACCGTCCCCTACGAATTTGAGTTCACCCAAAGCCAGCAGATGGGCGGCGGTGGCGGAGGCGGCGAACAGGAAGACCAGCAGCGCATCTCGCAGCGCCAGAAAGAAATCATCGCCGCCACTTGGAATCAGATTCGCGATAAGAATGCCGACAAGGCCGCAATGGCCGAAAACGCCAAATTCCTCGCCGAGGTGCAGGGCAAACTCCGCGATCAGGCGAATTCGCTCGCCAAACGCATGCGCAGCCGTGAATTGGCCGGGGCTAACAACCAGTTCAAGAGCTTCGCGCAAGACATGGAAAAAGCAGCCGAGGCCATGGCGCAGGCCTCCGACAAGCTCAAGGCGCAGGGCTGGAAGGATGCTCTCCAACCCGAACAGAAAGCCCTGCAACATCTGTTGCGCGCCGAATCCACATTCCGTGAAATTCAAGTCGCCTTCGGACAGCAGGGCGGAGGTGGTGGCGGCGGCGGTGGCGGAGGCCGCGACCTCGCCAGCATGTTCGATCTCGAGTTGGACACCGAAAAGAACCAGTACGAAACAGGCCAACAGGGCGGCGGCGGTGGCGCCGGCCAACAGCAGAAAAAAGTGGACGAGGCCCTCCAGAAGCTGGAACAACTCGCCAGACGGCAAAAAGAACTCGCCGAGCAGATGAAAAATCAGCAGGCCAAGAACATGCCGCAGAATCGCTGGCAGCAGGAGATGCTGCGCCGCGAAGCCGAACAATTGCAGAAAGAATTGGAACAGATGACCCGCGGCCAGCAATCCCAGCAATCCCAGCAGGGCCAGCAAGGGCAACAAGGGCAGCAAGGGCAACAGGGCCAGCAATCCCAACAGGCCGGCGGTCAGAGTGGCGGCCAGCAGCAGCAGCAACAACAGCAGCAGCAGCGCCGCATGCAGCAGATGCAGCGCAATCAGGGCGGCCAGGGCCAAGCCCAGATCGACCCGCGCGTCGAACGCGCCCTCGAACGCCTCAAGCAAGCCACCGAGGACATGCGCCGCCAAAGCGGCGAACAGGGTGGCGACGCCGGATCGCGACGCGCCGCCGAGCGCTTGCAGGAAGCAACGGATCTGCTCAATTCCATGCGCAAGCAGGAGGCCTCCGGTCAACTCGGCGATTTGACACGCCGCGCCGATCAGATCGCCGACCAGCAGAAGAACATCCAAAACCAACTCCGCGAGATGTATGGCCGCGGCCAGAACGGCAACGACATCCGCCAGATGACCGACAACCTCAAGAAGGGCCAGGAACTGGCCCGCGACAAGGACCGCCTCGCTCAAGAACTCGAGCGCCTCGAGCGCGATATGCAGAAAGCAGCCCGCGACCTCGCCGGTACGAACAAGGATGCCTCCTCCAAGGTTCGCGAAACTCTCGGAGACCTCCAGGGCAGTGAAGCTAAGCGCGACATGCAATTGGGCGCCGAGTGGCTCCGTCGCGGCATCGGCTCAGCCACCTACATGCGCGAACAGCGTGTCACGGATGCCATGGAGCGCATGCGCGCCGGGTTGCGGCAAGCCGAAGACAAGTTGAATAAGGATGGCCAGGCTGGCGCCAAGGGCGACAGTGACCTGGAAAAGGCTCTCAACCGCGTCGAGCAGTTACGCTCCCAGATTGAACAGCAGTTGCAGCGCCAGCAAGCCGGGCAGCAGGGGCAGCAAGGCCAACAAGGCCAGGGCCAACAGCAGGGTCAACAGCAGGGTCAACAGCAGGGTCAACAAGGTCAGCAAGGTCAGCAAGGTCAGGGTCAACAAGGTCAGCAAGGTCAGGGTCAACAAGGTCAGCAAGGGCAGCAAGCCGGAAACCAGCAAGGCCAGCAGGGCCAAGGCGGCCAACAAGGCAACCAGCAAGGCGGCCAGCAACAAGGCACCTCGCAACAGGCCGGACGCCAAGGTCAAGGCGGCCAGCAGGGCGGACGCGAAATCCCCATCGGCCAGGAAAGAACCCAAGGCGGTGGCCAGCGCGATGGCAATCGCGACAACGGCTACAACGCCCTCAACGACGGCAGCCTGCGAGCCCCCACCGGCGGCGACGGCCGCTATACCGAGGGTGGACGCGGCCTCGAATCCGCCTACCGCGATGGCTTGCGCGATCTCAATCAACTCCGCCAAGGCGTCGCCGGCGAAGATGCCGAATCCGCCAAAGAGATCCAGGAACTCATCCGCCAAATGCAGCGTCTCGATCCGTCCAAGTTCCCCGGCAATCCGGCAATGCTGGAACAACTGAGATCCCAGTTGTTGCCGAACCTGCAGCAGGTCGAGATTCAGCTAAGGCGCAAACTCGAAGAGCAGCAAGGCGGACAGGTTCGCACTGCCGCCGGAGATTCGATCCCCGCTGGCTACGCCGACGCGGTCGCCGAATACTTCCGCAAGTTGAGCAAAGGGAAGTAGCTACTTCACCCGCACAAGGTGATAGTTCTTCTTCCCGGAGCGCAACAGCAGCGCGCCATCCCAACGGATGTCAGCCGCCTGCACCAGCCTGTTGGCCTGCGTCTGCCGCTCGTTGTTCATGTACAACCCGCCGCCATCGATCAGCTTGCGGGCCATCCCCTTGCTCTCGGCCAGTTTGGTGCGCACCGCGAGGTCCACCAACCCGATGCCCACCCCAAGTTCCTCCCCGGGAATCTCGGTCACCGGCACTTCCTGCGCAAGCATGGCGATCGTCTCGCGCGAAGGGTTGTCTTCATACTGGCCAAATAGGATACGGCTGACCGGCACGACTGCAGTCACGGCTTCACGCCCGTGAATCACGGCAGTGCATTCGGCCGCAAGCATGCGCTGCGCCTCCCGCTTTTCCGGAGCTTCCACCGCCTCTCGTTCCAACTCCGCAATCCTCTCCTGCGGCAGAAACGTGAACAGCTTCAAGTATCGTCCCGCATCGCCATCCGCCGTTTGCAGCCAGTACTGATACATCTGATAAGGGCTGGTGCGGTTCGCATCCAGCCACACTGCTCCTTCTTCCGTCTTGCCGAACTTCTTCCCCGTCGACGTCGTGAGCAGCGGAAACGTAATGCCTTCGCTCCGCTTGCCCAGAATGCGGCGGATCAGTTCCTTGCCCGAGAGAATATTGCCCCATTGATCGCTGCCGCCCATCTGCACATCGCAATCGTAGTGTTGCGAAAGGTAATAGAAATCGTATGCCTGCAGCAGCATGTAACTGAACTCGGTATAGGAAATGCCATGATCGCGCTCCTCCAGACGCATGCGCACGGCGTCGCGCTTCACCATTTCGTTGACCGAGAAGTGTTTGCCGATATCGCGAAGGAACTCGATCAGATGCAGCCCGGTCAGCCACTCCGCATTGTTCAGCACCAGCCCCCGGTCCACGCTCGACAGATCGAAAAAGCGCGAGAGTTGGTGCCCGATCGCCGCGGCGTTGGAGTCCGTCTTCTCGCGCGTAAGCAACGTACGCTCGGCGGTCTTGCCGCTAGGGTCGCCGATCAGTCCCGTGCCGCCCCCAACAAGAACAAGCGGCTTGTGGCCGTGCCGCTGCGCATGGGCAAGTGCCATAACCGGGATGAGGCTCCCCAAATGCAAACTATCGGCGGTTGGATCGAATCCCACATACATGGTGCGCCGCGATTCGGCCAGAAAAGAATCGAGATCGTCGCTGGTCGTCGATTCGAGAAAGCCGCGCCAGCGCAGCTCTTCGAGGAATGCGTCTTTGTGGTGCATCGGAAGAATAAGGGTAATCTACGATTTTCGCATAGGCCGCCAGGCCAGCAGCGCAATCAGCAGCATCAGATCGCCCATCGTGGTGAATACAGTCAGGTGGCGGATACTATCCAACACATCGGCAAGGCTCCCGATCCCAAGCGCGGTCAGACTCGCCCCTGCGAGCATCAGAATCAAGGGATGGCGGCGCGTTGCCACCACTGCTGCACCGATCGAAAAGAGGCACCACAAGAAATACGGCCACGCCTTGCGGTAAAAGGTAAAGCGCTTGGCGTCGCTCCAAAAGGAGAACGCGTGGCTCGTCCAGCGGACCCGCAAGTGCGGCATGTAGGGCAAATTTGCGAACCCGATCACTCGCTGTTCCGACGTCTCGTGCATCGCCCGCCGCATATTCTCGACGGCAGTGAGAGGGTGCGCAACATAGTACGCGGCGATCCGCCTCATCGACGCCTTCTCGGTAATTGCCGCCTTCAGCTCCGGTTCCCGCATGGCCGAATTCGCACTGTAGGTATGCGTGCCGCTGAAACGCGCCAGCGACCGGTCGAGCCCGAACCAGTCCAGCGTCTCCGTTGCGCTCCCGGACTGCGGCAGAATGCTATGAAACAGCACATTGTAGAAAGCCGTCGCCGAATACGTCCGGGGCGTCGTGGCGAGCGCGGCAATCATTCCGATCGCCACCACCGACGCGCCGATTCGCCACTCCGCCGCCAGTCTCCCTCGCAACAGGTAAAACGCCGCAATCACGAAAACACCCAGCGGAGCATGCTGGCCCTTCGCCGCCGCAAACATCGCACCGGAAATGAATGCTACGGCGGTGTGCAACCGCGGGTGCGTGTTCAGAAGCGAGAGACGCGCCGCGGCGGCGGCGAACAGCAGAAAATAGAACACGGCGCCGGCATCGGTGTAGAACGTGTTGCACAGTTGCAGGTAATAAAGATCGCAGAACAGAAAGATCGAGACAATGGCCGCCAGTGTGCGCCGGCGGCGAGGCCAATTCTCAATCAACGGCAAGAATAGAGCATACGCACCGAACAGCGCCGCCGCGTGGACGAAGCCCATCATCCGTATGTCGAACCATCCGTCCTTGCCCAACAACAGGTGAAGAAGCAGCGCCGGCAGAATCGTGATGTGTTCCGAAGAAAAGGACTCGAAAAAACCCAGCCGCTCTCTCGTAAAACGGTAACGAAGGTTGACGTAGTTGTAGAACTCCCCGGGCTGGTCGCGGTTCTCCGCTTCCATCCCGTATGTCCAGATAACTCGGCCGAAATCCCCGTTGTTAGCCATCCCGATAGGAGGCCATACGAAAAGCAGGTAAACCATCAGCGCCGCCACGGCGCCTAGAGTGATGCATCGAAACATGCGTTACTTGCCGAACCGCACGAAACCCCACTTCTCGGGAACGTGCATATTGATGACGCCCTGCGGCGACCAGACCCAATTGTCCTCCGGGATGCCTTGGATCTTCTCGTATCGCTTGCCGTCGTGGCGGATTTGCCACTCCACTCGGGAGAAATTGACCCGCCACGTATCGCCCGCAGCCGGCCTTACAGCAGCGCGCGGGCCGCGGTTGAAAGCAGACCACGGAAAGGCGATTTCGAGTGTCCACCCTTTGTCCGTGTCGCTTGGGTTGTTGACCGTACCGGCAGCATGCACAGCGGTTTTCAGACCCGGGATCTCCCAGCTATTATCCGCCTTGCCACTTTTGTTATAGGCCTTGTCCAGAAACAGATCCCATGTCGTGTTGAGCACGTTCATCTCGAACTCGAAGTAGTTCAGGCCATCGCCGTCGGGGTCTAGAAACACTTCAAAATCGTGTTGATGGAAAATTACCGAATCGTGCTCCTTATACACCGCCCAAAGATGCGGCTCTTCCAACTCCGCCGCAACATAGAAGTACTCGTCATCCCACAGCATCTTCGCCCGCGTGGCAAACCGCGGCTTGGGTTTCTTGTCCCCTTCGATATCGACAAAAAAAGGCGTGTGCGCCGCACGAGCCCAATCGGCATCGTCCAGCTTTCCGTCGATCACGACAGGCTTGGCAGCGCGCAGGGCTTCGTAACGCAACGGTTCCGCCGCGTTGGCGCAGAGTGCAACGAAGAATACGAACGCGGCCCGCTTCATCAGCCGGCGTAGGAAACGCGCCACACGCGATTGTTGCCGTCTTCGGAAACCAGCAGGCTCCCATCTGGCATCTCCAGCACCGCCACAGGACGCCCCCAGACCTCAGCCTTGTCCTTGCCCATCATCCAGCCGGCCAGAAACTCCTCCGGCTCCCCAGCCGGTTTGCCGTTCTTGAAGGGGATGAAAATCACGGAATAGCCCACGCGCTCGGCTCGGTTCGAGGATCCATGCAGTGCGATGAAAGCGCCTCCGCGGTACTTCGCAGGAAACTTCTTTCCCGTGTAGAAAGTATGATCGAGAGCGGCGACGTGGGAAGTGAGAAAATAATCGGGCACGATGGTCTTTTTCACCAGCTCCATGTGCTGACCCTTGTGGGTCGGGTCCGGGTTGGGACCGACGTATGCCCAGGGCCACCCGTAAAAGCCGCCCTGCTTGATGGAAGTAAAGAAGTCCGGCACCAGGTCGTCGCCCAGCCCGTCGCGTTCCTGCACCACGCCCCACAGCGTATCCGTTCCGGGATAAAACTTGAGGCCGATCGTGTTGCGCAGACCGGTGGCGAAGATTTCGTGGCCCGTGCCGTCCGGATTGTAACGATTGATCGCAGCCCGGTACTCACCACCTCCAGGCATCGCGTTCGACTCCGAGCCGATCGCCAAGTACATCTTCTCGCCCTTGCGGTCGAAGACTACGCTGCGCGTCCAATGGCCTTTGCCGGTGTCGCCCATCGCCACCACTTCCTGCCCCGCCGCAACCGTCATGGAAGACTTGTTGTACTTGTATCGCTTGAGCGAGGTGGCCTCGGCTACGTAGAGATAGTCCTTCCACCACGCCATGCCGTAAGGCCGGTCCAGCCCTTCCAGCAGCACCTTGCGCTCTTCCGCTTTGCCGTCTTTGTCCTTGTCGATCAGCAGATGAATCTTCCCTTTGGCCACACTGTCGCTAACCAGCACTTCACCGGATGGACCGGCGAGCAGGAACCGCGGTTTCTCGAAGCCTCCGGCGTACTCGTCCACATGGAAACCCTGCGGAACGGCCAGTTGCGCACCGTCGGGACGTGCGATCACCTTCGGACGATTGGCCGCCGAAGGGGTATGGTACGGCTGCGGAAGCTTGGGTAAACGCCAGTCCGCGGCAACTACGCTGACTGGCGCAAGCGATTGGAGAAAGAGTCGGCGATTCATAGGGTGTAATGAACTAACATACTACGGACGGCCCGGCTGGTCACGCCACATCCCGAGGATTTCGTAAAGATGGATGAGATGGCGCTGCACAATATCCTCCCCCGCCCCGATGGCGATGCGCGTCGTAACGTCGGCGCCGTAGCCTCCGTGAGCCGCAGTCTTCAGATCCGGAATGTATCCAGGCCAGATGCCGCCGCTCGAATAGGTATATCCGTAGAACAGCGGCACCGCCACTTCGGCTCGCTGCTTCCATTCCGTTTGCAGCTTGTGCATCAACTCGCCCGGTGTCGCCGCAATCGCGATCTCACGGTTCAGCACCACCGTAGTGATGCCGACGCTCAGCGATTGCGTTTTGTCCCAACGGTCGGAGTATTGATGAACCTGTGCCCGCACTTCGATCGGGTGACGGTTCGGAGAAAGCGGCTTCGGCTCCCTGGCTGCCCGTAAGACGCTGGCAGCCAGCGTTTCCCCCATCTTGCGCACAACAGCGAAATCCGCTTCGCTGTTGCCCGATCGCGCCATGAAAAGCGGGTTAATGTCCCCTGCCCCGCCCTGCACGAACATCGCCTGCACGCCGCTCATTTCTGCTTCCACCTTCGACTGCAACACACCCGGATAATCGGCCGAATAGAGGCAATTCGTCGGCCCTAGAACAACGGCGTGGACGGCGTAATGAACAAGCAACGCTTTGGTCGCGCCGGCGCTGTCCAACACGTGCAGATTGACAAACTCAGGATCCACCGGCCCGTACGGGATTCGTTCAAGGTTGTCGAACAGCGCTCGCGAGCGTCCATCGTCCCTTGGCAGCAACCGGTTGTATCCAAGCTGTATCGAACCCCTGCTTACCGCTAGACTGGCCGGGAACATAGATTCACCCGCACGTTTCACTGCCTCGAAGATCTTGCCCTCGATATCGGCCAGGTAAGCCGGCTGGTTCGCCGAAGGAGGAAGAAACGCCGGACCGGAATGGGTATGCGATGCGGCCAATAAAACGACAGGAATCCCCAACTTCCCCTTGATGTCCGCCACCAGTTTCTCCGACACGAAGCTACCCAGATCGAGAGTCACGATAGCCATCTTCGATGCGCCCGAAGCGAGCACCAGCGCCTTCGCGTACAAGGAATCGTGTATGCCCGCCGATGGGCCGCAGCGCCGGTTGCTGTACCCGTACATCGGCATGGAACTGGAGGGGGTCAGATCCACCTTCGCCAGACCGGCATGCAAGGGTAGATCCTGGCCCGGCGCGCTCAGCGCGATGAGGAGAAGGGCAACGGTTCGCATAGGAACCGATTGTACCTAGACTTTCTTCACGATCACCATCTCGCCTAAAACCTGCTGCACTCGGACCGCAGTGTTTTCCGCGATGGCCCTGCCGTCCTCCGAACGCGCGATCTTGTCCACCATCTCCTCGCCAATCTGGCACCTCACCTGGCCGACCCCTTCCTTCGGTATCCCCACCACCACGCGCGCAGTCTGGCCCACGAAGTCGAGAGTCTTTACTTCGGTCGTCGCCTGTTGCCCGAACAGGAATCGCGCAAAAGCGTAGATCATCGCTCCGAAGGCTGCCCCGCTCAACAGGCCGATGCCCGATGCGGGTAACGTGGATAGCCCGTAGTACGTAGCGATAGCCCCAGCCCCGCCGAAGGCCGTGATGAACACGCTCAGCACCCGTGGACTG
Organism: Bryobacterales bacterium; assembly: GCA_016789755.1. Taxonomy (GTDB): domain Bacteria; phylum Acidobacteriota; class Terriglobia; order Bryobacterales; family Bryobacteraceae; genus CADEFT01. The sequence continues at coordinate 17,209 of JAEUQG010000182.1, read as the reverse complement.
AACATCGTCGGCCCGCCTCCGTCCACATCGTGATCGATGTCGTGATCGAAGCCGAAGTGATCGAAGATCTCGCCGAATGCGAAGGAAACTAGCAGGAAGACAAATCCGATTCCGGAGATAGACAGGAATACGGTGAAGGCGGACAGGCTTTCAAATAATCCGGCCAAAGGATGGGTACCCCTTAGAATCAGGAGTCTAACGGAGCGGTTGCGGGAAAGTCAATGCCCGTCACAGCCCGTACAGCCCGTACAGCCCGTCAGCCCGTCAATTTCAAACAGCCTCCCGCCGCAGCCCCAGCGACCGCATGCGCTTGTGTAGATTCGTCCGCTCCATCCCCAACGTCCGCGCCGCGCCCGAAACATTCCAGTTGGCCTGTTCCAGCGCCCGTAAAATGTGTTCCCGCTCGGCGCACTCCCGCGCTTCCTGTAGCGATGACCGGGCCCCCGCCGCGCGCCCGATTCGCATCTCCGCCGGCACCGCCGCCACTGGAATCGAATCTGACTGGCACAGGATCGCCATCCGCTCAATCGCATTGCGCAATTCGCGGGCGTTTCCCGGCCATGCGTACTGCTCCAATACCGCACACGTCTCGTCTTCCAAACATTTCCGGCGGAAGTTGTTTCGCGTACAGAATTCGTCCAGAAAGTATGCCGCCAGCGCACGCACATCCGATGGGCGTTCCCGCAGTGCCGGAAGACGGATCGGCACCACCGACAGACGGTAGTAAAGATCCTCCCGGAACTTCTCCTTCTCCACCATCTCTTCCAGGTTGCGGTTCGTTGCCGCCACCACGCGCACGCTGACCCGGATCGCCTTCTCCCCGCCCACCCGGTGGAACTCGCCTTCCTGCAACACGCGAAGCAGTTTCGCCTGCGAGGCCTGTTGCAGGTCTCCCACTTCGTCCAGGAACAAAGTTCCCCCATCGGCAAGCTCGAACTTCCCTCGGCGCAGCCCCGTGGCCCCGGTGAACGAGCCCTTCTCGTGCCCGAACAACTCGCTCTCCATCAATTCGCTCGGAATAGCGGCACAGTTCACCTTCACGAAAGCACCTTGCGCGAACGGGCTGTGCTCATGTATGTGGGCAGCCAGCAACTCCTTGCCCGTTCCCGATTCGCCGATCAGCAACACCCGTGCATCGGATCGCGCCGCCAGCGTCGCCTGTTCGACAACACCGCGGAAAGCGGCACTGTCGCCGATCATGCGCGGCGCGGCCCCCACCATCTCGCGCAGCGATTGGTTCTCCCGTTCCAGTTTCCATCGGTCAAGTGCGTGCTGCACGGCCAACAGAACCCGTTCCCGCGCCAGCGGCTTTTCCAGAAAATCGAAAGCCCCCAGCCGCACCGCCTCCACAGCCATCGAAATGGTGCCGTGTCCGGAAATCATGATCACCGGAGCCGGCGCCCCCTGCTGGCGGATCTGCCGCAATAACTCGATTCCGTTTCCGTCCGGAAGCCTCACATCGAGCAGATAGAGATCGAACCGGCTCCCCGCCGATTGAAACTCCGCCGCCGAGCGGCACACCGTCACCGAACAGCCATCGCCCTCCAGGATCCACTGCAAACTGCGGCCAATATTCTCTTCATCGTCGACAATCAGGATTCGCTTTGTACCCATGCGGTTTCCGTTTCGCTCAACTGGGCGGCCGGGACGGAGCCAAGCCGCAGCGTCAGTCGGAACGCGGCCCCGCCCAACTCGCCCTGAATGCATTCGATATCGCCTCCGGACAGCAACGCGCTCTTCCGCGCGATCGACAACCCCAGACCCATGCCGGCTTTCTTAAACGAGATCGTCGGCTCGAACAGCGTCTCTCTGGCATGCAAGCTAAGTCCGGGCCCCGAATCGTGAACCTCCACCCGTACCGAATCGCCATGAACCGCCGTAATCCCCAAAACCACTCCGCCCGGCCCGGCCGCCTCGGCCGCGTTCTCTAAGAGATTGGTCAACACGCCACGCACCAGATCTTCATCCGCCCGCACCGCAGGAGCGTGGCTCGCCAATCGCAGGCTGTAGAGAACCTCCGGATGCGCCGCGCGCAGGAATGAGGTTCGCTCCTCCAGCACCGCGTTCACATCGAAGCCGCTGAAGTGCACAGGAGGCTCCGCTGCAAGATCGGAAAATGCCCGCACCCGCTTCTCCAGCCGGTTGACTTCCTCTACAATGATTCCCGCCGCCTGCTCGAAAAACTGGCGGTCTGGTCCCGCCGGCTGGCGCGCCGCCATTTCCTCCACCGTCAGCCGGATCGGCGTCAGTGAGTTCTTTACCTCGTGCGCCATCTTCCTCCCAAGAGCCTGCCAACTGGAAAGGCGCGTCAATAGGATAAGCCGTTCGCGGCTGTGCTCCAGTTGGTCCGCCATGCGATTGAAGGCCTCGAAGGCGGCCCCGATTTCGTCCATCCTCCGCGGCGCCACGCGAACCGATAGATCGCCCGCCGCAAGCCGCTCCAAGGCCTGCGTCAGTTGATGCACCGGCTTCGAAATACGGTGTGCGAAAAACACCAGAACGACAATCGTGAGAACGCCGCCCGCCGCCCCTATCAGCAGCAGCGGGTAAAGAAATCCGCTCCTCAGATCCCGCGTGCGTGTCTCTTCCACACGGTCCCAGGCGTTCGTGTACATCCCCGCAAGTCGAGGCAACTGGCTCCCCGCCATGTTCCGTGTATAGCGCAGCACCTCGCTCTCCCGGCGCACCAGAAACTCGAGTTGATCGCCCTTCGGCCCGCCCAGCGCGAAGCCGTCGGCCCTCCCGCTTTCATGAAATGCGGCAACATCGGTCGGCCAGGAACCGCGCCCGGAAATGGGAAACCGCTCCGGACGCAAGCCCCCCGCTGCGACACTCGCGCGCAGGTTCTCGCACGCCTGCTGATACAACTCGCGGCCCGTGGCGCGGAGCGCCTGCGACAGGGAGTCGATCTCCCGCGTCGAGTTCAGCGAAAGGCTGCGCTCCAGCAATGCGCTCGTTACCCAAAGCGAAATCACCAGCGGCCCCAGCGCTGCTAACAGAAAGGCAAGAAGCAACCGGTTCCGAAGGCGGTTCATTTCGCCTCAACCGCTTTTCGCTGAATGTCGCGAAGCCGGAATGGCCCCGCCTGCAAGTTCCACTTCTGCTGCTGAGCCCGCGCCGGCCGGCTGAAAATGTCGATGAGTGCCGTCAGGCTCACACCCGGCTCGCCTAGCAACGGAGAGGATGACCGGCCGTCGCCCGCGCGCACTTCCAAATGGACCGTGTAGGGCGCATCCGGATCAAGCGTAGCGGTCGGGACCGATATGTTGTCGAAACACCAGGCGGCGGCGCCCTCTTCGGATAAGTGCGATACCTGCCGGCGCGGGGATTGGTCGCGGCTGAGCCTTGCCACCGAAAACTTCTCCTCCCATAAATCGTAGCTGATGGTGAACCGTTCAGCGGCGCGCACCGTGGCGGCAGTCCCGCGCAGCAGGCTCAGTTGAATATCGAACGCAACGGCCCGGCCGTTACGCACAGACTCCAGGCTTCTCCCCGTCAGGAATTGAACGCGGCTCGATACCTTCAGTTCACGCCCGTCCCATAGGGGGCTCAGTTCCTGACCCATCAGAGCCATCGAGACAGCACAGGCCACGGTCATCGGAACCCAGCAAAGTGCAGGCAGTCGCGCGCGCATTGGCATGTTCAGAAGCTCATCCCTACAATGAAAACCGGTTCCGCGCGGCCTTCCCGCAAGGGGAAGGCAACAAGGAAGGAAACTGCGTCCCTCTGGTGTCCCGTTGTCAGCCCGGCCGCCAGCGAATGCAGGACCTTGGATTCGCCTCCGCGATTGTAAACCGTCCCTGTATCGTAGACCGCGCGAAACCATCGATGGCGGTAATCCAGCGATCCGTGCGCCATCCGGTTCCCTCCCAGCGGCGCTACGTCGTATTTGTTGTACCCCCGCAAGCTCTGGCTGTTGCCCAGCAGGAATCGGTCAAAAAGTGGAGCGCGCCCGGTGAGCGCGCCCCCAACGAAGGAAGCTCGGATCGAATCTTTGCCCTGCCGGAAGGAATAGAGGACCTGAATCGAATGCCGGCTGTAGGCAAAGTCGCTCTCCAATGATCTGGTGGCCGCGCGCAGGTTGTAACCTGCCTCTAGCTTGTGCTTGCCGGCTCCCGAAGGCTCCCATTGCCGATCAAAGCGCAGAGAAGAAATCAGCGCATTGGAGCTCTCGTGCCGCGCGGCCGGAAACTGTGTCTCGAATCGTTGCAGACTCACCCCCGCGCCCAGGAATAGCCCGGGCAGGACTTCCACCTGGACACGCGGCTGCACGTGCAATCGGGTGCGGTAAATTCCCGGAACCTCCCCGTCGGTCTGCTCCGCAAGCGCCGTTTCCACCGCCGAATTCCACTGCGCCCGAAAGCTTTCCACCACAAACCCGCCCCGGAACCGGCCGCCCGCCGCTACACGCGAATAGCCGCCCCGGAATCCCGAAAACCGCTCCAGCAGCTCATCGTTGTCCGTCAGAAAGCCGAAGGATCCGCGGTGCCCCTCGTTGCCGATATCCCCAAGCACTCCAAAGCTGAAGTTCTGCTTCGAATGATACGCAAGGCGCGGTTGCACGATGAAATCCGGACTCTTGCGCATCACCTCATAAATGACTCGCAGACTCTCGGGCTTGGCGCCCTTCGTCACCTTCTGTCCAATCTGATATCCCCGGAGCTCTTTCTTAATTCGCTGCGTGAGGCGGTCAACGGATTCCTGGCTGAACTTGAGGCCCACGATGCTCCGGATATCGTCCTTGAGATGGCTGCTCAGCCGCGACTCGGCCTTCGCAGGTATCTCAACGGATTCGACAGTGTAACGTGAGTTGACGTTCGTGTCGGGGTCCTGGTTGCACAGGGTAGCGGAAGGAACGCTAAGCAGGACCAGGATGCTGATTACCACGCGCATGCACTACCACATTGCACGCTCTGCGCCAAACCGCTTCATCCATGTTTTCAATAACTTAAATAGGCACCACCTGTGCCCCACATTCACAGGTGTGGCTGCTCGGGCTTCTGGAAGGCGTCAATAAACAACCTGCAATCAGACACTTGAATCTGATCTCCGGCTCCACTGCGGCCGCCGGACGGATTGCCACTCTGCGGAAATCGAAGCCTACCCCGCGGCGGCCCGTAGACGGGGCGTCTCGGCAGCCTCTCGCAGCGTTGTCGGATTCGCAATAATCATCTTGCGCCGCCCCAGGCTCACTAAGCCGCGCCGCGCCAGATTGTTCAGCGTACTCGACGTCGTCTCGCGAGTAGCCCCCACAAGGCTCGCAATCTCGCCTTGCGAGAACTGCACCGAATGCCCGCCTTCTTCTTCCTCCACCCCCATTACTTCGGCCAAATCGGCTAGGTACAGGAGGATGCGTTGCTCCACGTCCCGCATCAGCAGCAATTCGATCTTTTGCTCCAAGCCCTGCTCGCGCTTCGCCAGCAATTCCGCCAGCATCCGCCACACCTCTGGCTTGGAATTACAGAACCGTCCGAAAAGGTCCTTCGGTATGATGAATACCGAGCCTTCTTGCAGTACTTCCGCACTGGCTTGACGGGGTCCGCCGACAAGGAGTGCATCCTCGCCGAAGATCTCGCCCGCCTTCACCAGGGTCAGGAGAACTTCTTTGTTCTCCGGGCCCCGCTTAATGATTTTGACGATGCCGGATTCGAGGAAGAAAACACTGTCCGCGGCACTTCCGGCAGAATATAGAATCGTAAAACGTCTGCATTGAGGAATGCGTGTCACTCCAGGGTTCGAGAGCAATTCTGCTCTCAGAATGCGTGCGAACGCCTCGGAGGCATTGGGGGAGACTGAAGTTGTGAGTTCCATCGTGCAAACCTTGCAACAGCAACCGCTGGCAAAGTCATCATAGCGCACAAGCGAACTTTCCTACAAATTTTTCTCACACCTTGTCAATAAAATCAAAAATCGCTTCGGAGCCCTTTCGCGAACCGCGACCCAGACTCGAAAAACTCCTCCACCTCCGCCGTCCCCAATGCAGCTCTAACCCTTTGTAAAACAATGATATAATCGTCCAACGCCGCTCCAATCTGAAGCTCGTTCGTAGCGATTATATCCTTCCATACAGTATAAGAACTCATCGCTATTCGCGTCATATCCATAAGCCCTGGACCTGCAGCACTCCTAGTACTATCAGAACCCGCCACCGTCACCGCCAGCGCAGTAGATGCAATTTGAGGAACATGAGAATAGTACGCAATAATACGATCATGTTCTGCCGCCGTTATCTCCAAAAGACGGCACCCAAATCGCGAAATCAGTACCCGAAACTCCACCAGATTCCCCCGCTCCTCCCCTTCGCCCGGTGTCAGCAGGTACGTCCGGTTCCGAAATAACCCCGCCTCCGCCGCCTCGACTCCCCGCGATTCCTTCCCCGCCATCGGGTGCCCACCAAGAAAAGCCCCCTCCGGTAAATGCTCCGCCGCTGCATGCACAATTTGCACTTTGGTGCTGCCGGCGTCCGTCACTACCGCCTCCGGACCCAGCCACCCGCCTATCTGCGGAATCACTTCCAGAATCTGCGAGATGGGTTGCGCCAGGTAGATCAGGTCCCCGCGCCGAACTCCGTCCTCCAGCGAAACACCCTCATCGATGACGCTCCGCTCCTTCGCCGCCAACAGCGTGCGAGCCGAACTGACGCCGAGAATGCGTCCTGTAAATCCCGCCTCCCGCAGAGCCAGCGCAAAGGATCCGCCGATGAGACCGACCCCGACAATCGTCACCGTTTCGATCATGCGTTACATCTCGCGTTCGACCACCGAAGCAATCGCCTTCAGTTGGCGCATCATATCGGTGAACTGCTCTGGAAACAACGATTGCGCCCCATCGCTCAGGGCCTTGTCCGGGTTCGGGTGCATTTCCACCAGAATCCCATCCGCGCCAGCGGCGGCCGCGGCACGTGCCATCGGGATCACTTTGTCGCGCCGTCCCGTCCCATGTGAAGGATCGGCCATCATCGGCAGATGGCTCAACTTCTTCACAACCGGAATGGCCGAAATGTCCATCGTGTTGCGTGTGTAGCTCTCGAACGTCCGGATGCCACGTTCACAGAGGATGACGTTATAGTTGCCGCCCGACAGCAGGTACTCGGCAGAAAGAAGCAGTTCCTCAATCGTCGCCGAAATGCCGCGCTTCAACAGCACAGGGATGCGCGACTTCCCCAACTCCTTTAGCAGATTAAAGTTCTGCATGTTCCGCGCGCCCACTTGGAAAATATCGACGTACTCCGACATCATCGGGATCTGCGTATGGTCCATCACCTCGCTCACTACGAACAGGTTCTGCCGGTCCGCGGCTTCCCGCATCATGCGCAACCCCTCTTCTCCCAATCCCTGAAAGCTGTACGGAGACGAACGAGGCTTGAATCCCCCGCCACGGAGGCCCTTGGCCCCCGCCTTTGCTACCAACTCCGCCGATTGCTCAATCTGATCCCTGTTCTCGACGCTGCATGGCCCGCCCACGACAACTACGTTCCGCCCGCCGATTTCCACATCGCGCACTCGAAACACCGTGCCCCCAGGCTTGAAGTTGCGGCTGGCGAGCTTATACGGGCTGATTACCCGGTGGCATTCCTTCACGCCCGCCATCAACTCCAGATCCCGCGGATCGATCTCTTCCTTCGGCCCGACGCAGCCGAGAACTGTATGCACAACCCCCGTCGACCGGTGCACCGTAAACCCGTTCGTCACCAGTTTGTCGATCACATCCTGGATATTCTTCTCCGAGGCGCCTTCTTCCATGACAACGAACATAGCTACGATCCCTTCTCCGCATTGGCGGCGTTTTGCATGCGGATCCGCTGCAGTGTGCGCATTTCGTCGATGATGCGCTCGAAGACCCGCCTCACTGCGTCCGACGGCATGGGGCCGGGGTTGTTCTCGGTCACGTTGCGGAACACGTCTTCTTCGCGTTTCGGCTCATAGACAGGCATGGTCATTTGCTGCTTCACCCTGCCGATGTGTTCCACCACCGTGGCGCGCTCGTTGAGGCACGCCACAATTCTCCGGTCTATCTCGTCGATCGACTGCCGGTGCCGGGCTAACTGCTGTGCCGCTTCTTCCTGTGTCACGCCGCCACTCCGTGCAGCGCCTTCGACAGGCTGCGCGCAAACGCTTCGAGCTTGGCCTCCAGATCGGAACTGTGCAGGTTCTGTTCAATCACCCGCACAAATGCGCTGCCCACCACTACGCCGTCCGCAAGGCGCCCCACTTCGGCCGCCTGTTCGGGCGTAGAGATGCCGAATCCCACCGCCAGCGGAGCATCGGTCGCCTGGCGCATGTTCCTCACCAGCGTTTCAAGCGATGCTTCGATGTTCTGGCGTTCGCCCGTCACGCCCGTGCGCGAAACCAGATACACAAAGCCGGTCGAGTACTTCGCCACCAGTTCCAACCGCCGCTGCGGGCTCGTCGGCGATGCCAGGAATACCGTATCCAAGCCCGCTGCCCGAATCGCCTCTACGGTCTTATCCGCCTCTTCCACGCTCAGATCGGTGAGCAGACATCCGTCGATTCCGCGCCGCTTCGCTTCACGCGCCAGCGCATCCACGCCGAACCGCAGAATCGGATTCAAATAAGAGAACAGCAACAGTGGAATTTCCGAACGCGTCCGGATCTGCTCCGCAATCTCCAGCACCGACGCCACCGAAGTCCCGGCCGCCAGCGCCCGTTCCGAAGCGGACTGAATCACCGGACCATCGGCGATCGGATCGGAGAACGGTACCCCCAACTCCACCAGATCCACGCCGCCGCGCTCCAGCGCCGCTACAAGATCCGCAGTCCGGTCCGGCGACGGATCCCCTGCCGTAATGTAGGCCACCAGTGCCGGCCGTTTCTGTTCGCGCAATCGCTGAAACAGGGCTTTAATGCGCATAGTCGGGTCCTTGTGCGTCGAGTTCGACGAAGTTCTCGCGGTAAATGTCGATATCTTTGTCTCCGCGGCCGGATAGGTTCACAATGTGGATTTCCCCTTTCGCCCGCGGAGCACGCCGAATCGCTTCCGCCACCGCATGCGACGATTCGAGCGCCGGAATAATCCCCTCCGTCCGCGCCAACCGCCGGGCCGCCTCCAGCGCCTCTTCGTCGCCGATCGACGTGTACTCGGCCCGATGCTGGTCGTGCAAATAAGCATGCTCCGGACCGATCATGGCGTAATCGAGCCCAGCCGAAACCGAATGCGTCAGCGAAATCTGCCCATCGTCGTTTTGCAGCAAATAACTGAACGCCCCGTGCAGCACTCCGGGAGATCCGCCGCTGAAACGGGCCGCATGCTCGCCCAGGTTCGCCCCCTGCCCTCCCGCTTCGATACCGATCAGCTTCACCGCCGTATCTTCCAGAAACGGATGGAAAATGCCGATCGCATTGCTCCCCCCTCCAACGCAGGCATAGATCGCGTCGGGCAGCCTGTCTTCGGCCTCTAGAATCTGCCGGCGCGCCTCCACCCCGATCACCCGGTGAAAATCCCGAACCATCATCGGATAGGGATGCGATCCCAGCGCCGAGCCCAACAGGTAATGTGTCGTGGAGATGTTCGTCACCCAATCCCGCATCGCCTCGCTGATCGCATCCTTCAGCGTCCGGCTGCCGGACGCCACACCGCAAACCCTGGCCCCCAGCAGTCGCATCCGAAAGACATTCAGCCGCTGCCGCCGCATGTCCTCTTCGCCCATGTAAACCACGCACTCCATCCCGAACAGCGCGCAGACCGTCGCCGTGGCAACGCCGTGCTGACCCGCGCCCGTCTCGGCAATCACCCGCGTCTTCCCCATCCGCCGCGCCAGCAGCACCTGCCCCAGGCAATTGTTGATCTTGTGCGCCCCAGTGTGCAGCAGATCCTCCCGCTTCAGATAAATCTTCGCCCCGCCCAGCGATTCGCTCAGACGCCGCGCATAGTAAAGAGGAGTGGGGCGTCCGGCATAGTGCGTCAACAGATCGTCGAGTTCCGCTTGAAAGGCTGGGTCGGCTTTGGCTTCGAGGTACGCGGCTTCCAGGGCTTCAATCGGCGCCATCAGCGTTTCCGGGACAAAGCGTCCGCCATAGGGGCCGAAATGGCCGCCTGCATCGGGCTGTGCGGCTACGCCTGCCGGCGCGCCGGGCTTCTCAGTTCCAGTCATTGCGACTCCTCCGCCTCCGTGGCGGCTTTCAAGAATTCCATCATCTTCGCGCGATCCTTGCGGCCGGGGGAAGATTCGATCTTGGAGCAGGCGTCGACGCCCCACGGGCGCGCCGCCCGTATGGCTTGCCGGACGTTCGTTGCATCCAGCCCCCCTGCTATCAGAATGCGCTTTGTTACGCCCGATGCCAACCCCCATGCAAACGGGATGCCTGCCCCCCCATACTCTGAACCCGCCGGCCCGTCCAGCAGAAACGCCTCGGCGCCGGGAAATCGTTCCAATTCCGCCACGTCAAACGCAGCGTCCACCCGCAGCGCCTTCCACACCCGCACATTCCCCGGAAACTGCCCCGCCGTCTCTTTGCCGTGCAGTTGCGCTACGTCGAGTTGCGTCCGCAATGCGATCTCCTCCACCGCCTCCCGATCCTCGTTCACGAATACCCCAACCTTGACAACGTGCGCGGGCAAATGGGCCGCAATCGCCGCGGCCGCTTCTGGAGCAAGGTAGCGCTTGCTGCGCGAATAAAAATTGAACCCAATAGCCGTCGCCCCGCCCTCCACGGCGGCCAGCGCGTCTTCGAGGACAGTGATGCCGCACACCTTGATGATTGCCGGAGCGCTCATACGCGAAGACTGCGCAACGCCTCCGCCGGGTCGGGGGACTTCATGAGGTGTTCGCCCACCAGGAAAGCATCGAAACCGGCTCCCCGCAGCAATCGTATGTCCGCCGCCCCATGAATGCCGCTTTCGCTCACCCGCACGGCCCCTGCCGGTATGCGCTCCGCCAGCCCTAGCGATGTCCCAAGCGTTACCTCGAAAGTGTGCAGATTGCGATTGTTCACACCGATGATTTCCGCGCCCGATTCGATCGCCCTGTCCAGTTCCTCGCCATCGTGGATTTCCACCAGCGAGGCCACCCCATACGTGCTCGCCAACTCCCGAAACCGGAGCATTTCCTTCGTCGTCAGTATCGCGGCAATCAGCAGGATCGCGTCCGCTCCCATCGCCGCCGCTTCGATCACATGGACTTCCGAAATCGTGAAATCCTTCCGCAGAACGGGCATGGACACTGCGCTCCGGGCCGCGCGCAAATCCCCGCCGGCCCCCTGAAAAAACCGCTCGTCGGTCAGCACCGAAAGCGCCGCCGCGCCGCCTTCGGCATACGTCCGGGCGATCCGCTCCGGCTGAAAATCGGCGCACAGAAGCCCTTTGCTCGGCGATGCTTTCTTGATCTCGGAGATGATGGCCGGACTCTGCCCGCGCAATGCCGCGCCGAAATCGCGCCGGCTCGCACGCATGGCTTCGGCCTGAGCAAGGAAGGTGTCTCGGGCTTTTTCCAGTGCGGGGAGTTCCGTGCGCTTGTGTTCGACGATCCGGGCGAGGACGTCCGGGACGGCTGTGACCATGTGAAAGCACTTTCAGCTTATCACAGCGAATGTGCGCAACTCGTCTTGACTGAAAGCCGGAAAGGGTCCACACTTGAGAAGTCGTGTGGTACGCCGCTCCACTTGGGCGGCGTCGCAAGAGGGAACCCGGTGTGAATCCGGGACTGCCCCGCAGCGGTAACCAGGAACGAAAGCTGCAATATCGCACTGGCGCCCATGGCGCTGGGAAGCGGCAGCGAGTAGGCTCAAGTGCCTGGAAGTCCGAAGACCTGCCTACGGCTCCGCGATCAACTCGCGGAATCTCGCTTACGAGCGCCTTCGAGGGGAAGGATGCGACGCATTCTCTTTTCACTACTCCTACTTGGACTCCGTGCGCCGGCGGAAGAAATCCGCGGCACACTCATGGACCCTGCCCGCGCCGCTATCGGCAAAGCCTGGATCCTGTTACACAGCGCCAACAACAGCGTCACGCGGAAAACGCTCACCGATGCCCAAGGCGCTTTCGTTTTCGCCAATCTATCGCCCGGCGGCTACCTCATCGAGGCCCGAGCCTTCGGCCTGGGTGGCGGACCACCGAAAATGATCGCGCTCCAAGCCGGTCGCGACGCCGTCGCGGACATCGTCCTCGAACTCGATTCCCTGCCCCAACGCGTCGTCGTCACCGCTTCCGGCACGCCCCTCTCCATCGACGCCACCGCCAAAGCACTCGACACCACCGAACTTGCCGACATCGAACGCCGCGCCGAATTCTCCATGACCGAAGTCCTGCGCCAGACCCCCGGCATGCGTGTGCAACAACTGGGCGGTCCAGGAGCCCTCACCCAAATCCACACCCGCGGTTTGCGATCCTTCGATACGGCCGTCGTCGTCGATGGCTTCCGCCTGCGCGACGCCGGCTCCCCGCAGGGCGATGCCACCGCATTCCTCGGCGATTTGCTTGTGGTAGATCCGGCCCGTGTGGAAGTCCTGCGCGGCTCGGGAGCGTCTCTTTACGGGTCGCATGCCATCGGCGGTGTGATCCAGATTGTCACCGACCCCGGCGGCGGCCCTCTGCATGGTGAAATCGCCACCGAAGGCGGCGGACTCGGTTTCTTCCGCGGACTCGCTCGCGTCAGCGGCGGTGCCGCCAAAGACCGCCTCCAGTATTCCGCCGGTGTCGCCCACATGAACGTCGCCCGCGGCGTCGACGGCGATGACCGCGCCCGCAACGGCAGTGTCCAGAGTTCCGCTCAATTCCTCTTCACACCCCAATCCCGGCTCAGCGCCCGCGTTTGGGCCGCCGGCACCTTCACCCAGTTGAACTCCTCGCCGTTCGCCGGCGCCACAGCCAATCTGCCCTCGCACGGCCTCATCGGCGCCATTCCGCAGGTAACCTTCATCCCGGCTTTGAACGACCCCGACGCCCGCCGCTCCGGACGCCAGGTCTCAGCTCTCCTCTCCTTTGTCCAGGAACTCCGCCCTGGCTCGACACTGCGCTTCGGATACCAGGGCTTGACCACTTCGCGCGACAACCGCGACGGCCCCGCTGGATTGCGCTTTCCTCCAGCCTTCAACAACTCCTCGAAATTTGACGGCCTCATCCACAGCCTGCAAGCACGCATCGACAGCACTCTCGGCCGCCATCAGCTTTTGAGTGCGGGCTACGAATTTGAAGTCGAACAATTCGAGAATCTCGCAACCGACGAAAATCCCAACGCCGCGCGCAGACTCTCTGCCCGAACACGCGTCCGCCAGCGCTCCGGCAGTGTCTTCGCGCAGGATCAGATCCGCCTCTTCGACAGCCGCCTGCTCATCTCCCTCTCCGGCCGCCTCCAGCGCTTCGCCCTGCGCCAACCGGAGTTTGAAGGTGGTGTCCCCGCCTATTCCACCCCCCGCTTCGACGCGCCGCCCGATGCCTATACCGGCGATGTCGCCGTAGCTTACCTGCTGCGCCCCGGCGCCAAGTTGCGCGCGCACGCGGGTAACGCCTATCGCGCTGCCGCCCTCTACGAACGCTTCGGCACATTCTTCTTCTCCGGAGCATTCTCGGCGCTTGGCGATCCACGGCTCAGCCCGGAACGCGCGCTATCCATGGATGCCGGCTTCGATCAGTACTTCCTCGGATCCCGCTTGCGCACTGGCGCAACCTACTTCTACACACAACTGCAGAACGTCATCGGCTTCGGAGCCCTCCTCGGCGCCGACCCCTTCGGGCGCTTCAGCGGCTATCGCAATGTGCGCGGCGCTCTCGCCCGCGGCGTCGAATGGAGCGCGGAAGCGGCTCTCACCTCCTCCACGCGAATGTTGGCTTCCTACACCCACACCCGTTCGCAACAACGTAACTCCGTCTTCGTCGAAGGGTTCCTCTACTCCCCTCGCGTGCCGCGCCACATGGGCACATGGCTCGTCAGCCAACGACTCGGCAATCGCATCGAAATGACCGCCGATCTCTCCTGGAGCGGCGAATCCATCACTCCGATGTTCGCCGGAACGGGAACGCGCGGTTTCGTCTTCGGCGGCGCCCGCAAACTCGACATCGCCGCCTCTTACACCGTGCCCGTCAGCGACCGCTGGCGTGTGCAGTTGTTCACGCGCATTGACAATGCCCTCAACCAGACGTGGTTCGAAGACGGCTTCCGCGTGCCCAAGGCATGGGCGGTCGGTGGTTTGAAGCTGCTCTTCTGATTCCCTGTCAGGCGCCCGCCGGGCGTACCGAAACCGCAACGTCGATCAGTTGATCGCCCCCACCCAGGGCGACGCCCTTCACCGGCGTCACATCGGAATAGTCGCGGCCCCAGGCCACGGTGACGTGCTTCCCGCAAGGATGCACGTTGTTGGTCGGATCGATGTCGATCCACCCGTGGCCGGGGCTGAAAACCGATACCCAAGCATGCGACGCCTCCGCCCCGATTGAGCCTTCTCCGCTCTGCAAATAGCCGCTCACATAGCGCGCGGCAAGTCCCAATGAGCGCAGGCAGGCGATCATCAGGTGCGCGAAATCCTGGCACACGCCACGCTTCTCCCGCAGCACTTGCCCGACCGGCGTGGCCACCGTCGTCGCTCGCTGGTCGTATTGAAATTCCTCGAAGATGCGCGCCGCAAGATTGGCAGCCCCATCGCAAAGCGGGGCTCTCTCCGGAAAACTCGCCGACGCATAAGAGGCGAACGCTTCCCCTAGCTGCACGTGAGGAGAAGGGAAAACGAATTCGCTGGCGTCGAACTCCTCCGGCGAAGAGGGCTCCCGCAGCACGTCGCGCACCTTCTCCCACTCAAGCGCGGGCAGCGTCGCCGAGGCGGCGGTCAACTCCACCCTGCTGTGCGAGATGATCGTTACCGTCGTATGCGGCTCATGAATCGAAAAGTAGCTCACGTGGTTGCCAAAGCAATCCACCCGCGATGAGAAAAAGTCCGGCTCCGGCTGGATGCTCAGCCGGTGATCCAGCACGCGCTGCCCCGGCGCCGGTCGTGGATTCAGGTGCACTTCCGTGTGACAGTTCGAAGCCGGTTGGCTATAGATGTACGTCGTCGTGTGCGAGGCTTCCAGAATCATGGGGCCACCATCCTCCGCGAAGCGATGGAGTGGCTCAGATAACGCCGCGACAGCGTCTCCGACAGGTTCCGCAACTCAAAACCCAGACGCGAAAGCAACGAGTCGAGCGCCCCCCGCTTACCCTGCTCATCCGCCTTTGCCAGTTCCCGCACGTTCGCCAATTGCACGGTCGATAGCAGGTCGAGTGCGATCCGCGCCTCCGCCGGCCGGCGCGCCAGAATCTGGCTCTCCGGCAACTGCTCGATGTGTTGCCGCAACTGCGTGAACTGATACGCCACCGAACGCGGATTGGCTTCGTCCAGCAGCAGCAGGTCCAGCACCAACTCCGCCTGCATCGAATTCAGATACCGCGAACGGTACGTGATCGAACAATCGGCAATCTCCAGCAGCAGTTGCAGACCCGCGGCATCGTTGCTCTGATGCTGCGCCACGCCCTGCCGCAGCAGTTCCGTCATCTGCAAACTGCGCTCCAGCCGGCGCCCGATGTCGAGAAACCGCCAGCCATCTCCCCGCGTCATGCTCTCCATCACCATGCCGCTGAATGCCGACAAAGTGATCACCGAGTCGTTCAACCGGTCCTGCGCCGCGCTCACAAGCAACGCCTCCGCCGGCCTCGCCCCGGTGAACTGCAAATCCAGTTGATTCAAAATACGCCAGGCATCGGCCGAAATGCGGTCCCGCAGAAGCCAGGCCAGCCTCCGCACATGATGAATGTTGTAGGCAAGGCCCGATCGCCCATCCACATCGAACACCAGGTTCAGAATCTCCCGTTCCCACTGCGCCGGCGAAGCGGAAATCGTCAACCCTGGACTCAGGTACCCCAGCGCCTGCAGCAGCGGAGCTCCGGCTTGCGCCGCGCTCGAAAGCGCCGGCCCCGTCTCCTGAAACAGCCGCAACAACAATGCCCGCACAATGCGCACCGCCGATTCCACCCGCTCGGTGTACCGCCCAAGCCAGTACAGGTTATCGGCCACTCTGCTCGGAAGATCGAACGTAGCCCGGCTCACTTCCGGCGTCTGCACGCGCGGCTGCAACAGCGTGAACTGCTGCGGTTCCCCTTCCGCCAGCACCCACGTATCTTTGCTCCCGCCCCCGTGTTGCATCGAAACCACCAGCGTCTCGAGCGACGACGTAACGCGAGTCAAGCCTCCAGGCATCACCGCGTACGATCCGTTGCTCGCCACCGCATAGACACGCAACACAAGATGACGCGGCGCCAGTTGCCCGTCTTCCCACACCGGGACCGTCGAGATCGCCACCTGTTCCTGCGCCACGTACCGCGTCGGGTTCGCTTTGATCTTCTCCGCAAACTGCTTCCGTTCGGCCGCGCCCAGTTGCGCCGCGAACACCGGATGCCCGCCGGCAAACGGAAACGTCGGTTTGATCACCAGATGGTCCAAATGCCCGGTCACGAAATCCAACGGCGGCTTGTGGCCGCACCACCATGTCGCCACACTCGGCATCTTCAACGTTTCCCCCAGCATGTGCTGGCACAGCCCTTCGAGAAACGCCGACAGCGCCGCCGTCTCCACCAATCCTGACCCCAGGGCGTTGGCCATCGCCACATTCCCCGAACGGACCGCTTGCACCAGCCCCGGCACCCCCAGCATCGATTCCGGATTCAGTTCCAGCGGATCGCAGAAACTATCGTCCTGCCGCCGCAGAATCACATCCACCGGCAGCAATCCCCCAAGCGTTTTCAGATACACCCGGTTGTCGTGAACCGACAAGTCGCCGCCTTCCACCAGCGTGTATCCAAGGTAGCGGGCCAGAAACGCGTGCTCGAAGTACGTCTCGTTGTACGGCCCAGGCGTCAGCAGAACCACGCGAGGATTCTCCACGTTCCGCCGCACAAGCCGCAGCAGCGTCTCACGATACTTCTGAAAATAGCCCGCCAGCCGCTGCACCCGCATCGAGCGGTAGACATCCGGCATCACCCGGCTGCTCACCAACCGGTTCTCCAGGGCGTAACCCGCGCCCGACGGCGCCTGCGTGCGATCCGCAATCACCCACCATCTGCCGTCCGGCGACCGCGCGATGTCCGCCGCGTACACATGCAGATGCACTCCGCCAGGCACTTGAATATCGCGGCATGGCCGCAGATAGTGAGGATTCGGAAATACCGTCTCCACCGGCAGCATCCCCGACCGCAATAGCCTCTGCGGCCCGTACACATCCGCCAAAA
>JAEUQG010000144.1 GCA_016789755.1 Bryobacterales bacterium | reverse complement strand
TCGCGCTCAACAACAACACCGTACTGTTCTGCCCTTTCCCAATCACGCCCTTCGTCGCCGCAAACCCCGCAGGCAATCCCTCCATCGTCACCGCAATCTCTCCATCGAAATCATCCATCCGGAACGCCGTCACCGTCACCGGCACTGCGCCACCCTGCGGCACATTCGGATTCCGCGGATTCATCGTCAATCGAAAGTCCGGCTTCGGCCCGCGTATCGTCAACCGGTATGCATGCCGCTCACTCCCCGTCCCGCGCACGTCGCGGATCCGAGCCACATACTCCCCATCAGCCGGCGCCACAAACCGCAAATAGGAATCCTTCAGATACCCTGGCCCCCCATCGTCGTTGCGGTAATACAGCCGCGTCAGCGGCAATCCGTTCGGCGTGAACTGCGCCCCCGGCGGATGAATCTGCACCTTGTGCACCGGCTTGTCGATCGCATGCGCCTCGCTCGACGTGCCAAAATACGCAATCCGCACGCCACCGAACGCCTCCGATTGAAAATCGTCATCCGGCCCCCGAGGCAGCGCGTTGATCTTCAAAATCTCCCCGCCAATCTGCACATAATCGCCCACCGACAGCGTATTCCACGATTGAATGCGAATCCCCGGCGTCACGCCGTTGTGATCGCGCAGCACCGTAAATGTTTCCGACACCGCGCGCACCACCGCCCTTTCCACAGGCTTCCCCTTCGCATCCAAAACCTCGACTTCCGAATCCAACTCCGAATCCAGCCGCCGCGCGTTCACCTCCAGCATCACCACCTGTCCCTTCGACGCGCGAAAACGGAAGAAATTCGCCTCCCGCGGCGCGCCAATACGCCCATTGATCGTAACCGGCAGCGTCACCGCTTGCGCCGACGCCACGGATTGATTGCCCGCCGCGGATTCCACCTCCGGCTCATCGCCCAACGCCAGTTGGACTTCGTTAAACGCCCTGCCCTTCCCCAGCTTCGGCCGCACCACAACCGCATTCTCCACCTCCGTCGACGCCTCCCCCTTCACCTGCAACTTCTCCGCAAACCCCGGTCCATACACCGTCACCTCGCGCGTATCGCCCCGCCGCAAACCCAGCGGATACGCACGCGTCACCACCGCGAAACGCCCCACTTTGTAGCGGTAAAAATTCGATGCGCGCCCCGAAAGCTGATAATCGCCGACCCGCACGTAATAAACGCCCGCCTTCTCGAAGCGGTGCGAAAACGTCTGCGCCTGCTCCGCATCCTCGCGCCCATACTCCTTCAGCGCCGCGCCGTCTTCCCCCAAAATCGACACCACCGGCTGCAGCGTCGATCCAATCTGCGCCGCTGCATTCTGAAACACAATCTCCTCGCCCGCCTTCGCCTGAATCTTGTAATGATCCACATCGCCCGGCTTCGAGATCACCCCCGCTAAAATCGACGGCAAGTACGACTCGAACGCAGTCTCCGGAGTATCGTTCGGTTCCCGATCCGCACTTTCGCCATAGTACGGCTCAATCAACACGCGCCCCTCAGGACTCGTCCCCAGCGGCGTCAACAGCCGGAACGTCGCCATCCCAACCTCCGCCTCGGGTGCTACGTCCAACTCCACCGTCACCTGATTCCGCGGCGGCAGCGGACCCAGATCAATCGTCGATGGCGTCCCGTTCGCGCCCAGCCGCACATCCGGCAAATCGGGCAATTCCTTGATGCGCACAATACGCCCTTTGATCCCCGGCTGGCTGAAGTAAATCCCCGTCGCCTTCGCCAGGTTGAAGCCTTCCACCGTCATCTCCACCGTGGTCCCGCGCGACACGCCCAGCGGAGCCACATCCCGTACCGTCGGCGGCGTGATCCGCGATCCCGTCGGATGATCCGTCTTCTGCGCCGCCATCGCCGCGGCGAACATCACCAGGAAAATCGTTGTGCGTTTCATCGTACAGCCACCTTTGCGCTCGAAGTCCAATCGTAAAAGGCCAGCGAACCGTCATACCGCCCCGCTGCAAATCGCTTTCCACCCACCGCCCACCGCAGCCCCGTTACCCAATCCGGCTGGTTCGGAATCGACTTGCGCTCTGTCAAATCGGCGGCATCGAAAATCTTGATCGTGCGGTCCGCCGCCGCCGACAACAACGTCGTCCCATCCGGCGACCACGCCACCTGCAGAATCGCGTCTTCATGCGCAATCAGCGTATTCCTCAACTCGCCCGCGCCCGCCCCCAGTGCCCAAACTCGAATCGTCTTATCCACCCCGCCCGCCGACACCATCTTTCCATCCGGACTCACCGCGATACTGTTGATCCCATCCACCGCATCGCTCAGCGTATAGAGCCGTTCCCCAGTCTGCGGATTCCACACCTTCACCGTCCGGTCCGCCGACCCCGACAGCAGCCGCGATCCATCCGGCGTGTACGCCAGTGCATACACCGCGTCAATGTGATCCTTCAGCGGGCGCCCTTTCGCCCCACTCGACGCATCCCACAGTTGAATCAGCTTGTCGTAACTCGCCGATGCGATCGTCGCGCCGTCCGCCGAAACAGCCACCGCATACACGCAATCGCTGTGCCCTTCCATCGACGACACCACGCTGCGCCCGGCCACATCCCAAACCTTGATCTCCCCCTTCTTCCCAGGGATGCCTCCGCCCGCCACCAGGCGCTTCCCATCGGGTGTGAAAGCCAGAGCCCGCACCGCATCGGCATGGCCCGGCAGCGCCGCCACCACCTTGCCTGTCGCCCCATCCGCCAGCCGCACTTCCCGAAAGCCGCCCAGCGCCAGCACACTTCCATCCGGCGAAAACGCCATCGAGAAAATGCGAGCCTGCTTCTGCTGAGCGATCGCAGCAGCCGGAAGCAGCGATAAAAAGCTTCGCCGTTTCATCAGTAGTTAAAGAGAAATTCCTTGCTCGTAAGCATCGCCCACAACATGTCTTCAATCGCCTGCCGCCGCGCGTCCAACACTTGCGACGCCGTGCCCTTCACTTCCCGCGATTGCCGCAGCGCACCCAGCGACGCGGCCCGTTCCTGTTCGTTCGGATACCGCGAATACGCCGACAAAAACAAATGCTCCAGAATCCGCGAATCCGATAGCCCCAATTTCAAAAACAGCGATACCGCTCCATCCGCGGCACTCAGCTTCTTGTTCAGCGTATCGCCGTTGATCGCATGGAGCGCCTGCGCAATACTCGGATCCGAAGACCGCTCCGATGCATCGCAAATTACCCGGTTCGGCCGCCCGAACACCGTCAGGAACCGCGACACCACTTGCGTATCCGGCAACTGCAACGCCCGCGTCCCCGCCGGATAGTTCGGAAACGCCGTCGCCACGCCCGTCACCTGCGACATCGCGTCCAGAATCACTTCCCCCGGCAGCCGCTTCACAATGTACTTCGAGTAATAAACCCCATCGTACTGATTCGTCGCGTTGGCATCGGACGAAAGCTGATACACCCCGGAATTCATAACCGTCCGAATCAAATGCTGTATGTCGTATCCATGCTCGACGAAGTCCTTCACCAGCGCCGCGAACAACTCCTCGTTCGATGCCGCATTCGCTTCCCGCACATCGTCGATCGGGTCCACCAACCCCCGCCCCATGAAGTTGCCCCACACCCGGTTCACAATGTTCCGCGCAAAATACGGGTTCTTCGGCGACGTCAGCCAGTTGGCAAAATGCAGCCGCCGGTCTTCGGTCGATTCCAGATCGAGCGGCTCTCCATCGAGCGGAGCCGGCGGCAAAGGCCGCAGCAGCCGCGGATGATTCACATCCCCCGTCGTCTTCGCAAACACCACCACATCGTTCGGATCCGCGCTATTCGACTTGATCCCCACTCGCGCAAACAAGTTCGCAAGCTGGTAATACTGCGTCTGCGTCCACTTCTCCAGCGGATGATTGTGGCACCGCGCGCACGTCAGCCGCTGCCCCAAAAACGCCTGCGTCACGTTCTCCGTCAAATCGATCGGATCTTTGTGTAGAAAGAAATAGTTCAGCGCCCCGTTGGTCCGCGTATTCCCGCTCGAAGTGAAAATGTCCCGCGCGAACTTGTCCCACGGCTTGTTCGCCTTCACGCTGTCGCGGATCCAGTTGTAGAAAGCCCACATCGTGTTCGACTGCAACCGCCGGCTCGAAACCAGCATCAGGTCCGACCACTTGTACGCCCAGTAATCCGCGAACTCCTCGCGCCGCAGCAACGCATCGATCATCCGCTGCCGCTTATCCGCCGATTTGTCCGCCAGAAACTGCTCCACCTCTTCCGCCGACGGCAGAATCCCGGCCGCATCCAGATACGCGCGCCGCAAAAACGCCGCATCCGTCGCACCGGCCGAAGGCGCCAAACGCAAGCTCTTCCACTTCGCCAGCGCATGATCGTCCACGAAATTGCGCCGCTCGAACTTCCGGTAATCGGCTTCGGAAACCTCGTGCGGATACGGAGACACCATGCGCGTGTACACAATGCGGCTGCTGAACCACACGCTGATCGCCGCCTCGCCGCTCCCCGTCATCTTCACCTTCCCGTAATCGTCCACCAGCGCCGCGCCTTCATTGTTGCTGCTGAACTTAGCCCACCGCGTCACATCTTCCACCCGCCCATCGGAATAACGCGCCCGCACCACCACCTGATGCTCCTGCGCCGGCTTCAGGATCGCTGTCCGCGGATACACTTCCAACCCCGTCACCGCCGCATCCGACGCCATCGGCCGCGGAGCACCCGCTGCAATCCACTCCGCAATCACCCGGTACTCGAGCGAGTCTTTCTTAAATCGGAGCCCGCCGCCATGCGGAATCCCGAACGTCGCCTTCTGCAACAGCAGACTCGCCGGCGGATCGGCCATCGCAATGCGCCGCCCCAGCGAAGCCCGCGTCAACGTGTCGTAATCCACCTCCGGATCGTACCCACGCAGCGTCAGCTTGAATCCGTTCTTCCCCGCCTGCGCCCCGTGGCATGCCCCCTGGTTGCAGCCCATCTTCGTCAACACCGGATTGACGTGATTCTTGAAACTCCACGTGAACGGCTGCCCCATCCCTTTCACGCGCACTTTCGCCGATGCCGTCAGCCCGTTCCCGCTCGCCGTAATCGTCGCCTCGCCATCGCTCACCGGCGTCACAAAACCCGCCGCATTCACCGTAGCCACCTTCGGCTGCGACGAACTCCACGTCACCGCCTTCGTCGCGTCTTCATGGAACCCGCCCGCGAAAGTCTCGGCAAGCAACTGCTGCCGCGACTCCGGAGTCGACAACTCCACCACCTCCGGCAACACTTGCAATCCCGGTTGCGCCGCCAGACTCGCGGCGAAAAACAGCACAGAAATGGAGTAACGCATGGCGATTAGGAAAACAACTCGCGGATCGGCTGCACACCGCGATCCACAATCGGAATCGGCCGCCCCTGTGCGCCGGGCAGCTCTGTTTCCAGGTTGATCCCCAGCGAATGATAAATCGTCGCCGCCACTTCCCCCGGCGTGCACGGACGGTCCTTCGGCGCCGCGCCGATATCGTCCGACGCCCCCACCGCCTGCCCGCCTTTCACCCCCCCGCCGGCCATCAGAATGCTCCAGCACTGCGGCCAGTGATCGCGCCCGCCTGCCGGATTCACTTTCGGAGTCCGCCCGAATTCGCCGAACGCCACGATCATCGTATTCTCCAGCAATCCCCGCTGCTGCAATTCCTCCAGCAGACTCGAATACGCCATATCGAACATCGGCCCCACCAGGTCCTTGTAGCAACTAATCGGGCTGAACGGCTTCGACCCGTGTATGTCCCACGTGATTTCATCGAACACCGTCTCGAACATGTTGATCGTCACAAACCGCACGCCCGCTTCAATCATCCGCCGCGCCAGCAGGCAGCTCTGCCCGAACCGGTTCATCCCGTATTTCTCGCGCACCTTCTCGTCTTCCCGATGCAGCTCAAACGCCTCCCGGGCCTTCTCCGACGACATCAGCGTATACGCCTGGTGAAACGTCGAATCGAGCAGCCGCGCATCCTGCGAGGTCTCGAACTTGTTCACCGTCTTGTCCACCATCTCCCGCCAGTTGCGCCGCCGGTCCACGCGCAACGCTGTCAGATAATCCGGAGGCAGCATGTCCGGCACACGGAAATTCGGATCCGCGGGATCGGCATTCAGCACAAACGGATCGAACGTCTTGCCCAGGAATCCCGCGCTCTGCCCGTGCGGCATGTTGCCGCCCGTATTCCCAATCGGACGCGGCAGCAGCACATGCGGAGGCACATCCCCCTTCGGCCCGCGCAGCTTCCCCAGCACGCACCCGATGTGCGGATGCTCCACTCCCCCTTGAAACAGCCGCCCCGTCTGCATCATCTGATGCCCCGTATCGTGCACCGCCGCCGCCGTGTGATACATGCTCCGCACAATGGCGTATTTATCGGCGTGCTTCGCCATGCGCGGGAAATTCTCGCTGATCTCGATCCCCGGCACATTCGTCTTCATCGGCTTGTACGGCCCACGAATCTCCACCGGAGCGTTCGGCTTCATATCCCACGTGTCCAGTTGCGAAGGCCCACCCACCAGCATCAGCATGATGCAGTTCATGTCCTTGCTCTTGTCCACCGCCCCGTGCGCCTTCAGGCCAAGGAATTGCCCCAGCCCCAAACCCAGCGTCGATAACGATCCGGCATGCAGAAAATCCCTGCGCCGGAATCCATCGCAAAATTCCACCGAACGGTCAGCATCCAGGCGAATCATAGTAGAGACACCTATCCCTTCCTTCGAGATCGATCTTCATCTTATTACAACACCGCAATCCCGCAGCGGACCCCCGCCTCCGCAATGGTATCGTGAAACATTGATGTTCCCTCCGGCCAGACAGATCTTCCCGGTGTTGGTGGCCGCGTTGATCCTGTGGTCGCAATTGCTCCTCCCCCCGATCATCGGTCTCGCGGATAACGCCGATTACGTCAACGTCACAGGACCCCTGCAACTGGTCCCCGCCGCTCCTGCCGAAGGGTCCGAGCGCTTCTTCGACTTCCTCATCCCCCTCTGGAAACACGATCCGAATGAGCCGTTCGGCGTCCGGCTCTACACCTCCACCCTGCTGCCCACCGCCCTTGCCTTCTACACCGCCTCACCCATCACCGGAGGCCTGTTCGACATCCGTCTCGCCGGCCTCGTGCACAGCCTCATCTTCCTCGCCGCTTTATACCTGATCGCCCCCATCATCCGAAACCCCGCCATCTGGATCGCAATCCTCGCCGTACTCTGCGACGTCGTCTACTTCTGCTACTTCAACTCCTTCTACTCCGATGCAGGTTCCTTCCTCTACTTAATGCTCGCCGCCGCGTTCTACGCCCGCCTGGCAGCCGGCCACAGCAGCGCCAAATGGAACGCTACAGGCCTGATCGCCTCCATCCTGCTCCTGTTGACATCGAAGCTCCAGCACACGTTCCTGCTCGCGCCGCTTCTCTTCCTCCTGATCTTCGACAAACGCATCGCCAAGGCGATTCCCCGAAAAATCCTCGCCGCCTGCGCCGCTCTCTTCTGCATCGCTGTCTGGGGCATGTACCAGAGAGTCCCCGTGGATTACCGCACGATGGCCGCCTACCACATCGTGTACAGCGACCTCCTCATTCACGCCGCGGAACCCCACGACGTCCTCCGCGAACTCGGCCTTCCCCCCGACACCATGATGTTCAAAGGCACCGACGCCTTCGGCCCGCGTTCCGGCATGAACCACGTCACCTACCGCAAGGTCATGCTCGATCGTTTGAGCCACGCCAAATTGCTCGGATTCTACCTCCGCCATCCCGAAGCCCCCACTCGCCTCACCGAAGCCGCTCTCCTCGAAAGCGCCCGCGAGCGCCACTTCGGCCACGGCAATTTCGCCAAGAGCGCCGGCAAGCCGCCCGCCTCCACCAGCCACGCCTTCGCCATCGTCAGCGACACGCGCCGCCTCTTGTTTGAAAACCGGCCCGGCCTCTACGCCCTCTACCTTCTCGCCGTCATCTTCGGCCTCGTCTACACTACCCGCGCCTCCGCCGCCAGCCTCGCCGTTGCCGCGATGGCCGCCATCGAGTTCTTCCTCAGCGCTCTCGCCGACTGCAAAGAAACCGACCGCCACCTCTTCCTCTTCCGCGCCATCGTCGACCTGGCCCTCGTCGCCCTCATCGCCCGCCTCTACCAAAACAAATCCTGGCGATCTTGATCGATCTCCCCGTCTCGCGTCCTCCGTCCTCCGTCTCCCGTCTCCCCGTCTCCCCGTACCCCGGTGACAAACCGTCCGGTTTCCGTTATCCTCATCGAAGCCTTCCCAAGGCCAAGCTGAGAGCATCCGTGACTGCCCAAATGCCCGCTCCGAATGACCGCATTCTCCGCGGCACCTCTTCTCCCACCGCTCTTCCGCTGGACTTCTCCGAACGCTCAGCGCAACGCTTCGCCTGGCTCGCACTAGGCTTCGCCATTACGCAAGCTCTCGTCTACGCCATGGGCCTGCTCTTGCAGCCGGGCTGGATCAATCCCGCTACCGCCCCGCCCTTCTACCGCTACTCCGTCCTCGCCTCCGTCGCGCTGGGACTTGGCTTCGCCGCCATCGCCTGGAGCAGAAAGCTCCCCGCCCCCCTCGTGCTCGATCTCGCCCTGCTCTTCCAGGTGCTCGGCGCCCTCGGCATCGGCTTGGCCGAACATGCCGTTCCATGGCCCGAAGCGGCCCCCATTCGCGGAGTCTCCTCGCTCGCCGTCTGGATCGTGTTCTTCGTCCTTGCCGTCCCCGCCACCTTTGGCAAGGGACTGCTCGCCGCGCTCACTGCCGCACTCATGGGACCGCTTGGCCTGATCCTCAACATCCTCGCCGGTCACGTCGGCAACCCATCCCCCACCCAGTGGGCGACGCTCTTCATTCCCTGTTTCGTCATGGCCGTGTGCGCCGTCGTCGTCGCCCGCTTCATCTACCACCTCACCGGCCAGGTCGGAAAACTGCGCGAACTCGGCTCCTACCGCCTCATCGAACAGTTCGGCGAAGGCGGCATGGGAGCCGTCTGGGTAGCCCAGCACTCCTTGCTCGCCCGCCGCGTCGCCATCAAATTGATTCGCCCCGAATCGCTCCAGGGTGCTTATGCCAACGAGACGCGTGCCATCAAGGTCCGCTTCGAGCGCGAAGCCCAGGCCATCGCCAGCCTCAGTTCTCCCCACACCGTCGCCCTCTACGACTTCGGCGTCAGCGAGACCGGCGCATTCTATTACGTCATGGAACTGCTCGAAGGCATCGATCTGTCGAAGCTCGTCCGAGCCTATGGTCCGGTCTCCGCGCCCCGCGCGGTGCACATCCTGCTCCAGGTTTGCGATGCGCTCCAAGAGGCTCACGAAAAGGGCATCGTCCATCGCGACATCAAACCAGCCAACATCATCCTCTCCATTCAAGGCTGCTCCTACGACTTCGCCAAAGTCCTCGATTTCGGCCTCGCAAAACCTCTCGCCTCCCCGGATGCTGAGCCACTCACCAAGTCCGGAACCACTCTCGGCACCCCCGCCTTCATGGCCCCCGAAGCGGCCACCGGCCTCGATACCGTGAGCGGCCAGGCAGACATCTACTCCCTCGGCTGCGTCGCTTATTTCCTCCTCACCGGCAGCCTCGTGTTCCCCCGCAAAGAGGGCCTTGCCGCCGCCGTCGCGCATGTTCAGGAAACGCCGCAGCCTCCCTCCGCCCGCACCGAATTGCCCGTCCCGGAACCTCTCGACCACCTCATCCTCCGATGCCTCGCCAAAGATCCAGCCCAGCGCCCCGCCGGCTGCGGAGAACTGGCCCGCCTCCTGCGCGAATGCCTCACCGGTGAACCCTGGCGCCAATCCGATGCCCGCTCCTGGTGGGAATCGAATCGCCCCGATATCCCCCACCGGCGCATTTCCGCGTCCATCCCCACCCCCAAAGGCGTCCTCCTGAAGCAACCCTGAACTCCCCCCCGAATTGTGCCTCTCCGCTGAGATCGCAGACAATAGAAACACCGGAGCACCCACATGCGCAAATTCATCGGCCGCATTCTCGCTTGGATTGGCGGCATCACGGTTGCCTTTGTCATCCTCATCTTCGTCATCGCCACCTTCACCCGCGGCACGACGGGGAAGGTCCCGGCAAAGTCCATCCTCGAAATCAACCTCGAATCCGCCATCGCCGAAGACGCCCTCGACGATCCCTTCCTCCGCCTCTCGGGCCGCACCACGCCCGTCCTGCGTGACATCGTCGAAGCCCTCGAAAAAGCACGCGACGACAGCCGCGTCACCGGCCTCATCGCCCGCATGGGCGCCGCCCCCATCAGCATGGCCCAGGCCCAGGAACTGCGCGATGCCATCGCCGCCTTCCGCGCGAAAAAGAAATTCGCCATCGCCTTTGCCGAAACCTACGGCGAATTCGGTCCCGGCAACAGCGCCTACTACCTCGCCACCGCCTTCGATGAAATCTGGCTCCAACCCTCCGGCGACCTCGGTCTCACCGGCGTCGCCGCCGAAGGCATGTTCCTCCGCGGAGCACTCGACAAACTCGGAGTCATCCCCCGCATGGATCACCGCCACGAGTTCAAGAGCGCCATGGAAACCTACACCGAGAAGAAATTCACCCCCGCCGCCCGCGAAGCCATGTCCCGCATCCTTGAATCCTCCTTCTCGCAGATGGTCGCCGGCATCGCCCAGGGTCGCAAGTTGAAGGAAGCCGAAGTGCGCTCCCTCATCGACCGCGGACCCTATCTCGGCAAGGAAGCCGTCGCCGCCAAACTCGTCGACGGAGTCGCTTACCGCGATGAGATCTTCGCCAAGGTCAAAGCCAAGGCAGGCCCGGACGCCCAGTTCCTCTACCTCGATAAATACCTCGATCGCGCCGGACGCCCCCATCAGAAAGGCCCCGTCGTCGCCCTCATTCATGGCCTCGGCCCCGTCCATCGCGGCAAGAGCGGAGCCGATCCGCTCGGCGGCGAAACCTCAATGGGATCCGACACCGTCGCCGCCGCTTTCCGCGATGCCATCAACGACAAGTCCGTCAAGGCCATCCTCTTCCGCGTCGATTCCCCCGGCGGCTCCTACGTCGCCAGCGACACCATCTGGAACGAAACCATGCGCGCCAAAAAGGCCGGCAAGCCCGTCATCGTCTCCATGAGCAGCGTCGCCGGATCCGGCGGCTACTTCGTCGCCATGGCTGCCGACAAGATCGTCGCCCAACCCGCTACCATCACCGGCTCCATCGGCGTCCTCGGCGGCAAAATGCTCACCAACGGCCTCTGGGACAAGCTCGGCATCTCCTGGGATGAAGTCCACAACGGCCAGAATGCCCGCATGTTTTCCTCCAGCTCCGACTACTCCAAGGAAGAATGGGCCCGCATCCAGGCCTGGCTCGACCGCGTCTACGACGACTTCACCTCCAAGGTCGCCGCCGGCCGCAAGCTCCCCAAGGAAAAGGTGCTCGAAGTCGCCAAGGGCCGCATCTGGACCGGCGAAGACGCCAAAGCCCGCGGCCTCGTCGACGAACTCGGCGGCTACCCCGCCGCCTTGAAGCTCGTCAAACAGGCCATCAAAGCCAAGGAGTCCGACGATGTCACCCTCCGCGTCTACCCCAAAAAGAAAACCACCGTCGAAGCCCTTATGGCAAAGCTCAATCAGGAAGAAGGCGAATCGAGCGAATCGAAACAAGCCGAATTGATGCTCCGCGTCCTCGATGAGGTGCGCCCCGCCGTCAAAGCCTTCCGCGCGATCCGCGGCGACGACGCCCAAATCCTGTCCATGCCCCAACTCACGATCCGTCCCTGACCACCGAGGAGATTCATGATCCGAAGCGCCATCGTACCCGTAGCCGGCCACGGCACGCGCCTCCTGCCTGCCACCAAATCGCAGCCCAAAGAGATGCTGCCCGTCGCCCGCAAGCCCATCGTCCAGTACGTCGTCGAAGAACTCGTCGCCAACGGCATCGAACAGATCCTGTTCGTCACCGGCCGCAGCAAGTCCTCCATCGAAAACCACTTCGACTCCGACCCCGAACTTACTCGCGTCCTCAAAGACGGCAACAAGAAGGACCTCCTCGCGGAGCTCGAGTTCGAAGAACTCGACGCCAACTTCTTCTACACTCGCCAGCGCTTCCAGCGCGGCCTCGGCGACGCCATCCTCTGCGGCGAAAACTTCGCCGGCGAATCCCCCGTCATCGTCGCCCTCGGCGATTCCATCCTCGGCATCAACGCCGAATCCAAAGCCGTCCAGCGCATGACGGAGCTCTTCATGGATAAGCGCGCCAGTTGCGTCATCGCCGTCGAAGAAGTGCCCCGCGAAGATGTCGTGCACTACGGCATCGTCGATGTCGCCGAAAATAGCGACGGCACCCTCCGCGTCGCCAAAATCGTCGAGAAACCCACCGTCGAAGAAGCACCCAGTTGCCTCGCTGTCGCCGGACGCTATGCCTTCTCCCCCCTCATCTTCGATATGATCCGCCGCGTCAAACCCGACAAGCGCGGCGAAATCCAGCTCACCAGCGCCATCCAGATGCTCTGCGAAGAAGGCAAGCGCGTCCTCGCCCTCAAGCTCCGTCCCGAAGAGCGCCGCTACGACATCGGCAATTTCCCCAGCTACTTCGAAACCTTCGTCGAGTTCGCCCTCGCCGATCCGCTGTACGGCAAGGATTTCCGCGCCTACCTGGAGCGCTTGCTATGTGGCGGATCCTCACCGTCGTCTTCCTCCTGACGCTCGGCCTCAAGCTCTGCCACTCCGATGTGGTCTGGGTCGAAGAAGCTTACCCCATCGCCGCCGCCCTTGAAATGCTCCGCGGCAAAACGCTCTACCGCGACATCTGGTTCGACAAGCCCCCGCTCTTTGCCGCCTACTACTGGCTCCTCGGCGCCTCCATCGGATGGAAGTTGCGTCTCGCCGGAGCCCTCCTCGTCACCGCCTCCAGCGCCTGTGCGTGGCTCCTCGCCCGCCGCCTGTGGTCTGAGCGCGAAGCCACACTCGCCGCCGCCCTCATCGCCTTCTTCCTCAACTTCGGCATCCCCGCCGCGGTCATGGCCGCCGCACCCGATCAACTGATGATCCCTTTTCATCTCCTTGCTATCTTTTTCTGCGTTCGCAACCAGCCCCTCCCCGCCGGCGCCGCCTGCGGCTTGGCCTTGCTCGTCAATCCCAAGGCGCCCTTCGTCTTCCTCGCCTGCCTCGCCTGGCAATGGCGCAAGATCCACTGGTTGGCCGCCGGAGCCGCCGCCGTCCAACTCCCCGCCCTCGCTATCCTCGATTGGCGAGCCTACTTCGATCAGGTTTGGACCTGGGGCATGATCTACAGCCGCGACACCTTCGTCGCCAAGCCCTTTGCCGAGGCCCTCCAGCGCACGCTCAATTGGGCCGGCTTCCAAGCCGCCCTCGTCGCAGGCGCGGCCCTCGCCATCTGGCGCCAGCGCGATCCCCAAACCCGCCGCCTCCTTCTTTGGACCATCGTTTCCTTCGCCGCCGTCTGTGCCGGACTCCGATTCTTCCCCCGCTACTATTTCCATCTCCTCGTGCCCGTCATCATCCTCGCCTCCCGAGGCCTCGCTCCCCTCCGCCGCCCTCACATCCTCGCCCTTGCTCTGCTCCTCATCCCGCTCGTGCGCTTCGCCCCCCGCTACGTGCAAGTCGCCACCGGCACACCTTGGTCCGATCTCGCCCTCCACGACGACGCGCGACAGGCCGCCGCCTTCGTCCGCCAGCACCCCAACAGCAGCATCTTCGTCTGGGGCTATCGCCCCGAGGTTTACGCCTACTCCCAAGCGCCCGCCGCCACTCCCTGGCTCGATTCCCAACCCCTCACCGGCGTCATGGCCGACCGTCACCTGTTTTCCTCCGAACCCAGCACCCCCTCCATCGGAGCGCTCAACCGCGCCCGGCTCACCTCCTATCAGCCCGAAATCATCCTCGATGGCCTCGGCCCCCTCAACCCCGCCCTCGCCATTACCAACTACCCCGAGTTGAAGCCCTGGCTCGACCACTATCGCCTCGCCTGGTCCAACCGTTCCTTCCAAGCTTACCTGCGCCGGCAACACTAACTTTTTCATCCCCCCGTGAGCGGTTCCCGCCCCTTGTTTCCCTATATGGTTCAGGAGCACCCGTAAAAAGGCAGCTCTGAAACCAAGGAGAAAAACAAAACAATGAAACAAATGAATCGGAGCAATCGATCGGGCTTTACTCTCATCGAGCTATTGGTCGTCATCGCCACCGTGCCGGTGTTAATCGGCTTGCTGCTTCCCGCCGTCCAGAAGGTCCGCGAAGCCGCCGCCCGCCAGAACTGCTCGAATAACCTCAAACAGATCGGAATTGCAATCCACAACTACCACGACGCACAGCGCAAGTTTCCTGCCAGCCTTGCCGAGACCATGCAGGCCGCCGGCATGCCCACCCACGGCGCCAAGGACGGCTATCGCTTTACCCTGATTCAGAGCACCCCCACCAGCTTCCAGATCGCCGGCAACCCGGTTCCCGGAGTCACCGGAGGCGAAACCGGAACCCTCGTCATCTCCGCCACGGCCACCGGAGCGAAAACTTCTTCCATCAAGTTCGCCCCCACCCCAGGCGCCGACGAGGCCCGTCACCGCATGTTCCGCAACATCCTCATGATCGGCGCCCAGGGCTTCGCCGATTACATCGCCGCCCTCACCCCCGGCGAGCAGAAACAGGTCTATGAGCGCATCCGCCCTTATGTCGAATCGCCTACCGCCCCCGCCGATGTCTTCAACGCCTTGAAGGGCACGGACGGTCAGGTGAGCTTCCGCAGCATGTTCGGCAGCCACCCCGGCGGAGTGAATTTCTCCTTCGCCGATGGATCCGTCCGTTTCGTGCGCGATTCCATCAATACCGCCTGGATGCGCGAACTGCAACTCGGCGTCAACGGCGAACAGTGGGAGCTGCTCCCCGGCCTCCGCTTGCCCGGCTCCACCATCGACCCCTCGCTGCTCAGCGGCCCGGCCATCGGCGACATCGTGGTCACCAAGGTGGCCGATGCACCCACCCGCACCGCGCTGCTGGCTTCGGTGGCGAGAGCCTCCGCAGCCGAAGCAACGGGCGATCTCAAAGGAGCTCAAGCCGCCTGGGATGAGTTCATCGGGACTGCGGGCTCAGCGGCCTCCAACGGAGTCCTCCCCTACGACGTTGCCCAGATGCTCACTACACTCGCCCGTGCGATGTAGTGTTGAAAAGTGTTGAATCCTGTTGAATACAAAACGAACCCGGGGCGGGCCTCAGTGCCCGCCCTTTTTCCGTCCCTCAAACCCCAGATCTTCCTTGAACGCTTCTAACGTGTTGTAAGCAATGGGGCAATACGTGGCCCGGTCCGGCATCTCCCACATCCGCGACACCAGCGACCCCTCGCCCCTCACAAGGTGCGGAAAGTCTTCGCATGTCATCGGCCGCACATCGTACACTCCGCACAGATTCCCTTCCAGGAACACGCACCCTGACTCCTCCGTCCGCTTCAGAATCAGCCCTTCTTCCTCCGACTGCGTGCAGTAGTTCAGCAGGAACTCTCGCCGCGTCACCCCAATGAACTTCGCCAGCTTCTCCACCTCCCGCTCCCGCAGCTTGACCGTCGCCACCCGGCAGCAGTTGGCGCATTCCCGGCAATCGATGGCGTTCTCGATATCGCCCGCAATCTTTCGCAAATGCCGCTCCACCGCGTGGTGGGTGCGCATGTACGCCCGCAGCCGCTTGTTTTCCTCGCGCTTCTTTTCGCCGATGCGCTTGATCTCGACCAAATCGGTGATCACATCCCCCATGGTATCGCGTACTATAAGCTGTGGCGCATGTCTTCGTCAGCGGCGGAACGGGGTTTCTCGGCGCGAGGATCATCGCCCGGCTTCTCGAACGCGGCCACACTGTAGCGGCAGTGGCACGTCCCGGCTCCGAGCACAAACTCCCGAGGGGGACCGGCGTAGTCACCGGCGACCCGCTCCATGAAGAGACTTTCGCGTCCTATATGCCACCCGCCGATACTTTCATTCACCTCGTTGGCATCACCAAGCCCGCGCCCTGGAAAGGGGCGGCCTTCCGCGCCGTCGACCAGGTGTCTCTCGAACAGTCGCTGATCGCGGCGAAAGCCTTCGGAATCAAGCATTTTGTCTATGTCAGTGTGGCTCACCCGGCGCCTGTCATGCGGGCCTACATCGAGGTGCGGAAGGAGTGCGAACGCCAGATCCGTCTCTCCGG
>JAEUQG010000023.1 GCA_016789755.1 Bryobacterales bacterium | reverse complement strand
CCGCTCCTGGGCCGCTGCCCCCGGCATCCCGGCAGACAAGGCTCTCTACAATGCCTCGCCGCATCCCTTCGACGCTGCTCTCGCTGCCGTCTGCGGCTGGCATCTCGGCATTCGCATCACGCAGGATGGCGGCAAGACCTGGCTCGACCGCACCAAGGGCCTCCCTTCGGAAAAGGTGTGGCGCGTCGCCTTCGATCCTTCCCACAAACAGCGCCTCTGGGCCAACGTCCATGAAGAGGCTGTCTTCCACTCCGATGACCTCGGGCTCACCTGGACTCGCGCCGGGCTCGAAGGCTCCATCGTCCGCCAGTTCGTCTTCATCCCCGAGGCCCGCCCGTGAGTTTCCTCCTTCTGCTGGCCCTGCTGCCGCCCGCCGCCCCGGCGCAGGACTTCGATGCCCGGGTTCGCGCCATTGTGGAGACCAATGCCAAGGGCAACACCGGATACCAGCACATCGCCGCCCGGCTCTGGCTCCGCCAGGATGCCGCCTGGGCGTCGCAGAAGCTCATCGAACTGCTCCGCGAACCCAGCGGCGACATGTTCTGGATGTTCCCCGTGACCGCCGCCGCCTACCTCGATCGAGGCCAACTGACCCCCGAAGCCCGCACGGCGCTGCGGACCGCCTGGCGCACCTACATGCCCTATCGCGGCGACACCGAAAACCACTGGCTGCTCTATTACACGTGCCTCTACCTGATGGCCCAACTCTATCCCGATCAGCCCGGCAGCACATGGTACACCGGCAAGTCTTCGCGCGAGAACTTCGAGGAGTCCCGCGACTACCTCTACAGTTGGATGGACCTCACCGTCACCAGGGGCCAGGGCGAATACGACTGCACCCATTACATCGGCGTCTACCTGCTCCCGCTCTCCTATCTCGCCGCCTGGGCCGAAGATCCGAAGATGCGTTCGCTCGCCCGCCGCATGCTCGATTGGGTCATCGCCGACTACGCGGCCGAGAGCCTCAACGGCATCTACGCCGGCGCCCACGCCCGCACCGACGATATCCAGGTGCGCGAGAAGTGGCACGGCGTCTCCTCCGATTTCGGCTGGCTCCTATTCGGACAAGGATATCCTTTACCCGGATTCAGCTACTACGCCTTCTTCTACACGGTGGCCTCCGCCTATCAACCGCCCCCAATCCTCCAGCGCATCGCCACCGACCGCTCCCAGCCCTACGTTCACCGCGAGCACAAGCGCACCCGCAACCGCTGGCGCTTCACCGGGGAGCGGCACGCCCCGGTCTACAAGACCACCTACATGCATCGCGACTATGCCGTCAGTTCCGATCAGGGCGGCATTCTCCAGCCCATCCAGCAGCACTCGTGGGATGTGACCTGGGCGCTGCCCGATCCCCGCGGAGTATCCAACACCATCTTCTCGCTGCATCCCTATTCCTCTCCCTACGAACTGCAGATGTACTTCCCCGGCCTGCCGGACTTCATCACCGAAGCCGTCGTGCGCTCCAAGAAGACCTACGATTCGCCCGACAAGTTGCTTGGCGGCTCGCCCTTCGAACAGATCGTGCAGGACCAGGACGCCGTCATCGCGCTATATGATATACCATCCGGTACGCGGTTTCCGCACATCAACGGCTTCTTCCCCGATGGCTTGCAGCACTTCGAGGAACACGCCTCCGGGTGGATCTTCGCCCGCGGCGGCGATGCCTGGATCGCCTACCGTCCGCTCGCTCCCTATGAGTGGAAGCCGCTCGACGGCGGCCGCCGCCTGTACTCGCCGCACCTCAAGAACGGGACCGTCCTGCAGGCTGCCTCCGTCTCGGAGTTCTCCGATATCGCGGCCTTCCGCAAAGCCATCCTCGCCCTGCCTCTCAAGGTATCGATGGACCCCGTGCCTTCCGTCCAGTTCCGCACCCTGCGCGGCAAGCAACTCTCGTTTACCTACGGACAGCCGCCTGTCCGGAGCGGCTGGAAGATGTTCGACGGCCCGCACCTCCAATCCGAATACGGCAGCCGCCTGCTTACGCTCAGCCACGGCGGCGAGCGCCTGGAAATCGACTTCCGCCGCGACCTGCCCCATCGTTGACCGTCCGCCTGTTAAGACTTCGTAAAGCCTGCGGGCAAGGAGTAACACTTGCCGCCTTTCCGCCGTAAGATCAGGTGTGAGCACCTCCTCAGCCATCCTTCTCTTTACGCTCTCGGCGGCATTGCTGCCGGCCCAGCGCGGCCCCGGCCGCGGTCCCGGCGGTCCGGGCGGCTTCCCGCCGATGGGCATGAGCGAACGCAAGCTGGTTAAGGACTTCGACAAAGACGGCGACGGCAAGCTCAATGCAACCGAACGCCAGGCGGCCCGCGCCTCGCTCAACCGCCGCAACCGCCCCGAGCCCGGCCCTGCGCTCACGCCCGACCAGGTCAAGCAATACACCAGCCAGCCGCTCTATGACCGCAACACGCTGCGCACCCTGTTCCTCACCTTCGAGAGCAAGGATTGGGAACAAGAGCTGGCCGACTTCCACAACTCCGATGTCGAGGTGCCCGCGGATCTACTGGTTGACGGCAAAGCCATCCCCGGCGTTGGGGTTCACTTCCGCGGAGCGTCCAGCTTCATGATGGTGGGCGAAGGACAGAAGCGGTCCCTCAACCTCTCCATCGACTACACGGACAGCAAGGCGCGGCTGGGCGGCTACCGCACGCTGAACCTGCTCAACTCCAACGGCGACCCGACACTGCTGCGAACGCTGCTCTATGCGGAGATCGGCCGCCACTACGTGCCGATCCCCAAGGTCAACTACATGCGCGTGGTCATCAACGGCGAAAGCTGGGGCATCTACGTCAACGTGCAGCAGTTCAACTCCGACTTCCTCAGCGAATGGTTCCCCTCCTCCAAAGGGGCGCGCTGGAAGACGCCGGGCAGCCCGATGGGCCGTGCCGGACTCGACTACATCGGCGACGACCCGGCCGCCTACAAGCGGCTCTACGAAATCAAGACCAAGGACGATCCCAAGGATTGGGCGGCGCTGATTCAACTCTGCAAGACGCTGAAGGAAACGCCTCCCGACAAACTCGAAGCGGCGCTCGCGCCGATGCTCGACATCGACGGAGCACTGAAGTTCCTGGCCCTCGAAAAAGCGCTCATCAACAGCGACGGCTACTGGACGCGGGCCAGCGACTACAACCTCTTCCTCGATAACAAGGGCCGCTTTCACGTGATCCCTCACGACTTCAACGAGGCACTGGCCCCGGCGGAGATGATGGGGCCGCCGCCGGGCTTCGGCGGACCGCCGATGGGTGGCCCTCCGATGGGCGGTCCGCGCCCGCGCGCTCCGCAGGAAGCCGACCTCGACATCTTCGCCGGCGAGAAAGACCCGGCCAAGCCGCTGCTCCACAAGCTGCTGGCCGTACCGGCGCTGCGTGAGAAGTACGTTGCCTACATCAAGGACATCGCCACCAACTGGCTCGACTGGCAGAAACTCGAACCCATCGTTCAAGAGGCTCAGGCCCTGATTGCCGCGGACGTCAAGACCGACACGCGCAAGCTCGGCTCGATCGAAGCCTTCCTCAAAGGGGCGGCCGAAGAGGTCACCTCGCAAGGCTTCGGACCCTTCGGGGGCCGGCCGCAAATGAGCATCAAGACGTTCGTGGAGAAGCGCCGCGCCTTCCTCCTTTCGCGCTAGCGCCGTCTGCCCTTAGTCCCGTTGTTCAGCCAGAAGTCGAGGCGCGGGGCCTGCCAGGTGTAGGGCTTGTTGACGATGTCGAGGTCGCCGTCGCCATCTACGTCGGCCAGTTGGCCTTCATGCCAGCCGTGGCCTTCCACCAGCACGGTGGGACGGAAGTTGCCGCGCCCGTCGCCATAGAGAATCCATGCCGTCGCGCCGGGGTGATCGGGTTGCTCGCCGCGGCCCCACTTGGCCATTTCGGCGGCGAAGATATCGAGGTGTCCGTCGCCGTCGATGTCGCCCACGTCGAGAGTGTGGCCGTGGGTCAACGGGCGGCCGAGAAGGTCGCGGCCCTTCCAACAGGCGGGGTCCCTGGCGTCGCCATCGCATTCGTAGAAGCGCAGCGGGCCGCTGCCGTCGCCGGGACCGATCACCACCTGGGCGTTGCGGCCTTGGCGGAAGTGGCCGGCCTTGATGCGGCCTCCGATGACGCCGATGCGCGTCGAGCGGAACGCGCCTCCGCCTTCATGACGGAACCAGGCGTTGCCGGCGAGGATGTCGAGACGCTTGTCGCCATCGACATCGAAGGCGTGCAGGCCTTCGGCATACTTGGCGGCGTTGTCCACGTCCTCGCCGGCCTGACCGCTGAAGATCACCTGGCGGGGCCAGGATTCGGTGGTGCGCGGGTTGTCGGGTACCGGCGCCAGGAACAGCGTCTTGGCCTTCTGGTTCCAGAAGATCAACTGCGGGCGGCCTGTCCCGAGGATGTCGGCGAAGGCTTGATCGTGATGCTGATTGGCACCGTCGTTCTTAATGATGTGGCGCTTCCAATTGACGCCTTCCTCAAAGCGCGGATAAGGGTTCTCCCACCACCAAAGCTCCTTGCCGGAGGCATCGGCGCCGAAGACGATATCGGTGTCGCCGTCACGGTCGATATCGAAGCTAGCGCCTCCCGCTTCGAGGCGGAGGAACTCGCTTTCGATGACGCGGCGCTTCCAGCCGTTGCCGTCGCGGGCGATCCAGACCAAGGCAGGCGCATGGACACGATAGCTGATGACGATGTCTGCGCCGGGCTTGCGGTCGAGCTCAGCAACCAGCATGCCGGTCTGCTGATTGGAGCCGCCGGGATTGGGGATGGCGCCGGTGGTGCTCGACACCTGCACCCAGCGGATGACCCACATGGCCAACAACAGCTTCGTCATGGCGGCTATGGGTTGCGGGCGACGCGGAAGCCTACCATGCGGTGGCCAAGGAACGAAGGCCAGGCAGCCGAGCGGGCGTAGGACCGCGAGTCGAAGGCTTCGACAAAGAAGTGGCCGCCGCGGAGCACGCGATAGACGCCGGTCTCCGGACCCTTGGGATTCTTGCGAGGGGAGTTGGAATAGTAGTCGCGGGCGTACCAATCCTGGACCCACTCCATGAGGTTGCCGGCCATGTCCATGGCACCGTAGGGCGAGGCGCCCTTCTCGAAGAAGCCTACCGGACGCACGGTGTCGTAGGGCTGGGTGCCGACGAAGTTGGCATGCTTCTCATCGATGGTGTTGCCCCAGGGATACTTGCGCTGATCGGCGCCGCGCGCAGCCTTCTCCCATTCGGCTTCTGTCGGCAGGCGGTAGGTCTTGCCGGTCTTGGCGCTGAGCCAGTTGCAATAGGCGACCGCGGAGTCCCAATTGATGCCGATGACGGGATAGTTGCCGCTGTCGGGAGTGCCGCCGCCGTGATTGTTGGCCATGGTCCAGTAGGGGACCTGGTCTTTGGGGACGGGCCTGCCGCCGGGCCATAATTTCGGATCATTATATCCTGAATCATCGCGGAACCGGCGCCACTGGGCGTTGGTCACCTCGAACTTGCCGATGTAGAAGGCGTCGAGTTCGACGGTGTGCACGGGGCGTTCGCGGGATTCGCCGTCGCCGAAGTTGTCGCCCATCTTGAAGGCGCCGGCAGGGACGTAGACCAGCACTCCGTGGCCGTCATCGACGGTGTTAGGCGGAGCCGCGGAAGCCGCGGCGAATAAAACAAAAGTTAGAAGAAATGTTTTCATTTGGGAAGGAAGCCTCCCAGTTGGAGGAAGTGGCGCAGGGTGTCCATCCAGAGCGAGAACTCGGGACTGCCGTAGGCGGCGCCGAAACCGTGACGGCCTTTCTGATAAAGATGAATCTCAGCGATGGCGCCGGCGCGGTTCATGTCGAGCCACAGTTGGGCGCTGCCGTTGGCCGCGCCACGGTCGGCGGCGGCGGCGAGCAGGAAGGTGGGCGGGAAGTCCTTGAGCTTCTCCGTGGGCGTGGGGCGGCCGGCGCTGTAGACCATGACGAGGTAGTCAGGCCGCGAGGAGACGCGGTCGAGCGGATCGGCGGAGGATGCGTCAGGCGGCTTGGCGCCGTTGACCACGGCGCGGGCGAGCGAGGAACCGGCGGAGAAGCCGGCAAAGCCGATCTTCGATGGATCGAGTCCCCATTCCCTGGCGCGGGCGCGGACGAGTTGGACGGCGCGATTGCCATCGAGCACGCGGGCATCTTCTCCGTAAGCGGGGGCAAGGCGATAGGTGAGGACGAAGGCTGCCGCGCCCCAATCGTTATAGCGCTCGGCAATGTCGACGCCTTCGACGCCGTACATCAACATGATGTTGCCGCCGCCAGGGGCGACTACGATGGAACTGCCGTTGCGCTTGTTGGGCGGAGGAAGGAAGACCGTGACGAAGGGAGCGTCGAGCGGGCCGTCGCCTTTGGCGAGCGGAACCTTGCCTTTCTCCCAGAGTGGGATGTTGAACGGAGCAGGCGCCGCGGCGCCGCGGGAATCGGCCGCGAAGGCCGCTGCTACCAAAGCTAACGTGGCAAGCATCTCTCGATCTTCCGACGCAGCCGGGAATCCGTCAAGTGATAGCATGAAGAGAGTTCCATGCTGGGCCCCCTTCCGTTGGTTGTTTTTGTCTCTGTTTTCGCGGCGAGCCTGCACGCGGCATCGGGCGATGTGTTCGCCTATGTAAAGAAGAGTTGCGCGGGATGCCACAACGGTTCCGTCAAATCCGGAGACATCGATCTGAATACGCTCGATTCGGCGAAAACCTTCGATGAAGACCGCGAGATCTGGGAGAAGGTGGTGGAGAAACTGAAGTTGGGGCAGATGCCTCCGCCGGGTATTCCGAAGCCGGAGTTGAAGGCGACCAGAGCGGTGACGGAATGGCTGGAAGGAGAGTTCGCGCGGCAGGACC
This sequence comes from Bryobacterales bacterium, assembly GCA_016789755.1. Lineage (GTDB taxonomy): Bacteria > Acidobacteriota > Terriglobia > Bryobacterales > Bryobacteraceae > CADEFT01. The sequence goes on along the minus strand of JAEUQG010000023.1, from coordinate 13,162 downwards.
GGACGGCGAAGCCCGATCCGGGCAGAGTGACGGCGCGAAGGCTGAACCGGGCCGAATACAACAACACGATGCGCGATCTGCTGGGGGTGGACATACGGCCGGCGGACAACTTTCCCGCCGACACTCCGGCGTTCGGATTCGACAACATCAGCGATGCGCTGGGACTGTCGCCGGCTCTGATGGAGAACTACATCGACGCGGCGGAGCGGAGCGTGCGGACAGCGCTGTTCGGGCCGGAGCAACGGAAGCCGGCGGCGGTGCACTATTCGGCTCCTGTACGGATCAACGATTCGCGGGGAGTGAAGTCGCTGCCGAAGGATTTGTCCCGCTACGACGAGACGGGTTTGAGCACATTGCATGCGGCGCACTTCGTGCATCGCTTTCCGGTGGATGCCGAGTACAGTTTCCGGCTGGTGCTGAACGGGCACAGGCCGAATCAATCCGAGCCGGCGCATCCGGCTTTGTATATCGACGGGAAGTTCGTCAAGGAATGGGAAGTGGATGCGACGGATCTGGAAGGGCAGATTGTGGAAGCGCGGACGCGCGTGAGCGCGGGCGAGCATCTGGTATCGGCGACCTATCACAAGAACTATCACGGGCTGCCTCCGCAGTATGGCGGGCCGGCGCCTTCGCAGCGGCCACCCGAGGCGTTGATCAATCCGCGCGGGAAGCTGACGGAGAAAGATATCGAAACGCTGCGCAAGTATGGGACGCGGATCAAGACCGATGGAGTGGAGACGCGCATCGACAACCGTTACGAGGCGATCGACATCGGCGGTCCATTCGAGCAGGCGGCAGGGCCGCCGGCGGAGAGTCTGAAGCGGATTTTCAACTGCGGCCACACGACCGGCAAGCATGTGGACGCCTGCGCGCGCAAGATTGTGACGCAATTTGCGGGGCGCGCCTACCGGCGTCCGGCGACGGCGAAGGAGATCGAACAGGCGCTCGGGTTCGTTTCGTTGGCGCGCCGGCATGGAGATTCGTTCGAGGAAGGAATCGCCGCGGCGTTGCAGTCGGTGCTGGTTTCGCCGCAGTTTCTGTACCGCATGGAGCGCGAAGCGGCGGGCGCAAGTGGACGCAATGCGGTGCCGGTGAACGGCTACGAACTGGCGTCGCGGCTGTCGTACTTTCTGTGGAGCAGCATGCCGGATGAGGAGTTGCTGCGGCTGGCGGGAGAAGGAAAGCTGCGTCAAGCCGCTGTGCTGGAAGCGCAGGTGAAGCGCATGCTTCGGGACAGCCGGTCTGCGTCGCTGGTGGAGAATTTCGCAGGGCAATGGCTGCAGTTCAAGAACATGGACGCGGTTCGGCCGGACCTGCAGAAGTTCCCGATGTTCGACGATGCGTTGCGGCTGGCGATGCGCCGCGAGACGGAGTTGTTTCTGGAGCATATAGTCCGCGAGGACCGCAGTGTGCTGGAGTTGCTGGATGCGAACTACACGTTCGTGAATGAGCGGCTGGCGCGGTTCTACGGCATCGACGGCGTAACGGGTCCGGAGTTCCGCAAGGTGGATGTGAGCGGAACGAACCGCGGGGGCGGCGTGCTGGCGCATGCCAGTGTGCTGACGGTGTCCTCGTATTCGACACGAACCTCGCCGGTGCTGCGCGGGAAGTGGATTCTGGAGAATTTGTTGAACGCTCCGCCGCCGGCTCCGCCACCAGGAGTGCCGCCGCTCGAGGAAGCGAAAGCGGGAGGCGGAACGCTGCGGCAGCAGATGGAAGAGCACCGCAAGAATCCGGCGTGCGCGTCGTGCCATTCGCGGATGGATCCGCTGGGATTCGGGCTGGAGAACTTCAACGCGATCGGCGCCTGGCGGAGCGAAGACGGGCAGCATGCGGTGGATGCGTCGGGGACGCTGCCGGACGGGCGGACGTTCCAGAGTCCGGCGGAGCTGAAGAAGCTGCTGCTGGGAGATCGCGACCGTTTTGTACGGGGGGTAGTGGAACGGATGTTGATCTACGCTACGGGCCGCGGTCTGGAGCGTTTCGATAAGCCGGTAGTGGGAGCGATTGCGTCTCATTTGCCCGCTTCCGGGTACAAGTTTTCGAGTCTGGCGATGGGAGTGGTGAACAGCCTGCCGTTCCAGAACCGGCGTCCGCGCGAAGTGAGCCAAGTTGCAGTCAGGATGGGAGGGAAAGGGAAATGACCTTCGTCACCGGGAAACATATTGACCGGAGAATGTTGCTGCGGGGATTGGGCTCGGCGATTGCCTTGCCGCTGCTCGATGCGATGCAGCCAGCGTTTGCCGCACCGGCGACGGCGGGCAAGCATCCACGGCGCATTGCGGTGGTGTACGTTCCAAACGGGATTGTGATGAAGGATTGGAAAGTGGAAGCAGCCGGCACGGAGTTCGCATTCCCGCGGATCTTGAAGCCGCTCGAGGCATTCCGCTCCGATGTGACGGTGTTGAGCGGGCTGGCGAATCATGCGGCGACGAAGGCCAAGGGCGGCGGGCACGCGAAGGCAACGGGGAGTTTTCTTTCCGGCGCGGAGCCGAAGTACACGGCAGGCGCCGATGTGCGGGCGGGGGTCACGTTCGATCAACTGGCGGCGCAGAAATGGAGCAAGGAGACGCGGGCCGGATCGTTGCAGATCGGGTGCGAGGATTCGCGCATGGTGGGCAACTGCGACACGGGATCGAGCTGCGCGTATACGAACACGCTGTCGTGGAAGGATGCGGAGACGCCGCTGAGCGTGGAAGTGAATCCGCGGTCGGTGTTCGAGCGGCTGTTCGGGACGGTGGATCCGAGTCTGCCGGCCGAAGTGCGGGCGCGGCGGGCGATGTACCGGAAGTCGATTCTGGATCAGACGAAGGCATCGACGGAGCAGTTGCTGGGGACATTGGGGGCGGCGGACCGGCGGAAGATGGACGAGTATCTGACGGGCATCCGGGAAGTGGAAACGCGGATTGCGGCGGCGGAGCGCGATCCGGTGACTCCGCCGGCGGAGAAGCCGCCGGGGATTCCGTTCGAGTACGCGGAGTACGTGAAGCTGATGTTCGATTTGCAGGTAATTGCATTCCAGTCGGATTTGACGCGTGTGTCGACGATGATGCTGGGGCGGGAAGGGAGCGTGCGGACGTATCCGGAGATCGGCGTGCCGGATCCGCATCATCCGCTGACGCATCACCGGGGACATCCGGATTTCATCGAGAAGGTGACGAAGATCAACTGTTTCCATGTGGAGCTTTTTGCGGCGTTTCTGAAGAAGCTAAAGGCGACTCCGGATGGAGACGGGAGTTTGCTGGATCATTCGGCGATTCTCTACGGCAGCGCGCTGAGCGATGGGAATGCGCATTCGAACTTCGATTTGCCGCTGGTGCTGGCCGGGCATGCGGGTGGCATCCGCGGAGGACGGCATCTGGCGGTAGAGGCGAAGACTCCGGTGGCGAACCTGTTTGTGGGGATGTTGAACCGGGCAGGCATCGAAACGGCGTCGTTTGCCGACAGCACCGGGTTGCTGGAATTGTAGAGTTTTTCAAATTTCGTCAAATTCCGTAAAGCTGCGTCAAGCGGCTTTGGTATTGAGGACGGGCGGGGCATCCTTGCCGCAGCAGCGTTTAAATTTCTGGCCGCTGCCGCAGGGGCATGAGGCATTGCGGGGGGTCTGTGCCGTCTGCGGGGTTGCCAGGTCTTCGCCGGGTTCGTTTTGCAAATTTTCCCCGGCAGGGGCTGGTTCGGTGGCCAGGGTTTCCGTGGCGGGTTCGCAGTCTTGGACGTGGGGTGAGGGGAGCGCCCAGTTTTTGCGATTGAGGATGGCGAGGGATGCGCGCAGCAGAACGGAGGGTGAAGATTTGGGGTTATTGAGGAGAGCCTGGAGGGTGTCGAGAGCCTGGGTGCTGAGGGATTGGAGACGGTCGCGCACGGTGACGGCGTGTTCGTGTTCGGCGATGGCCAGCGCCTTTTGGAAGGCGGGCTGGTTGAGCCAACTGTAGACGGTGGGCCGGGAGATGGCGGCGAGTCTGGCGGCTGCGGTGAGCGTGGCGCCCGTGGCAAGGGCCTGAACCACAGTGAGTTGGGCAGGGGTCAGTTGTGTCATGGCGATTTCAGGATAATGCCACGCTAATGGCTGGGAATGATGGTGGAGGTGGGGAAGGAAAAGCGGTTGAGAGTTTTCAGTGGGATGGGGGAGGGATTTTTTTCTGCGAGTGGTGTGAATGGAAGACGGAAGGGCGCCCTCGGGCGCCCTGAGGCACAGGCGTGGCGGCTTGGATCAGAAGATCACTTTGAGGCCGATTTGGAATTCGCGGGGGCCGTTGGGGGCGCCTTGCGCTCCGGTGACCTTGCCGAAATTGGGGCTGGTGATATCGCCGTTGGGGTTGTTGAATTTGGGCGTATTGGTGAAGTTGAAGCTCTCGATGCGGAGTTCGGCGGTGACGCGCTCGAGGAATTGGAACTTGCGGAAGAGGGAGGCGTCGAGGTTGAAGAGGCCGGGTCCGGTTAGGGTGTTGCGGCCGACGGCGCCGAAGGTTCCGGCGGCGGGCTGGGCGAAGGCGGCGGGGTTGAACCAGGTGGTGTGGGTGCCGACGCCTTTGGGTGTTTCGTAGTTGCCGATCAGGTTGGGGTCGTTGGCGCTGCCGGGGGCGTTGATGATGCCGCCAGGGACGCTGAGGTTGAAGGGGGCGCCGGTTTGGGCGGTAAGGACTCCGTTGAGCTGCCAGCCGCCGGCGAGCCATGAGGCGGGGCCAGAGCTGAGCATCTGTTTGCCTTTGCCGAAGGGGAGTTCGTAGATGTAGCTTTGGACGAAGACGTGGCGGACATCGCCGTCGCCGCGGGCGCGATTGCGTTCGGGGTTGATGTAGTAGCGGAAGCCGCCGTTGTCGGCGCCGGTGGAGTCGATGGCCTTGCCCCAGGTGTAGGCGGTGGTGAGAGCGAAGCCGTTGGCGAAGCGGCGGTCCAACTTAACCTGCATGGAGTGGTAGTTGGAGTTAGTGCCGAAGAAGATGTTGTTGATGGCGTCGCGGCGGTTGCCGGTGGCGGGGGTGTTGAAGGGCTGGCCGGCGGCTCCGGCTCCGATGGCGAGGCCGGGGTTCATATTGTAGACGCCGGTGACGCCGGTGCCCTTGTTGCCGACGTAGGCGGCTTCAAAGGCGAGCTGGCCGGGGAGTTGGCGCTGGACGGCGATGTTCCAGCTTTGGATGTAGGCTTCGCGGACATCGGGACGGACGTAGTTGAAGACGGAAGCCGGGGCATTGGGAATGACTCCGGAATCGGGGACGGGGAAGGGGCGGAAGGCTGGGAAGCCGGTGCGCATGGCGCCGGCGGAGACGAAGGCGCTGGCGGCCTGGAAGGAGTTGTTTTCGCGGACGGGGAAGTTGAAGGCGTAGCCGTTGTCGGCGAGGGGGACCCAACTGATGCCGTAGCCACCGCGGAAGACGGTCTTGTCGTTGAGGCGGAAGGCGGCGCCGAAGCGGGGAGCGAAGCTGGTGTAGTAGGTCTTGCGGCCGAGGTTCATAGGCACGGAGCCGACGCCGGCGACTTCAAGGGTGTTGTTGAAGGGGATGAAATTGGAGAAGCCGCCGCGGACGCGAGGCAGGGGCGGGGGCCAGAATTCGTGGCGGAGACCGAGGTCGATGGTGAGGCGCTGGCTGACCTGCCACTTATCCTGCACGTAGTTGAAGAAGGGGCGTTGGAGGAAGGTGGGGAAGATGAGGGGCAGATCGCGGCCGAGTTCGTTGGGCATGTCGAGGAGGAAGCTGCCGAAGGAATTGGCGAAGCTTTGGGTGGAGCCAGTAGCAAGCTGGCCGGCGGCGTTGCGGACGGCGAGGACGGTGGTGCCTTCGCGGAAATTGAAGCGGCCGCGGGGATTGAAGGTCTGGTTCTGGAGGAGTTCGTCGCGGTTACGGCGGTAATCGACGCCGAATTTGACGGTGTGATTGCCGATGATTTTGGTGTTATTGACGATGAAGTTGAGGTTGGTTTCGCCGCGTTCCCAGGGGAGGCTGGCGGAATAGCCGACGATGGGGTTGGAGAAGCCGTTGATCTGAATGTTGGTGATGCCGCCGGTGAAATCGGAGACGTTGACGCCGGGGATGCCGAGTTCTTCGGAGGTTTTGAGGTCGATGTCGGCGTTGGTGGCGTCGTTGCGGTAGTACATGACTCCGGTGCGGACCTCGGTGATGAGGGTGGGGCTCCAGAGGCGGGTGTAGTTGATGGCTCCGTTGGCGCCGCGCTGGATGCCGGTGCCGGCGAAGTCGCGGAGGCCGCCGGCGCGGACGCCGTAGATGGGGGGATCGAAGATGGTGAAGTCCTGGCGGGAGTAGCGGACGGAGATGCGGTCCTTGTCGGAGATTTGCCAGTCGACTTTGGCGTCGCCGCCGTCCTGGTCTTTTTGGCGGACGGTGGAGGTTTGGAAGTTCTGCAGTTCGGCGGAGTTGGTGGGGGTGGGGAGGAGGGCGAGGATGCGCGTGGCGATGGGGCTGATGCGGCTGGTGGGGATGGTGCGATTGGCGAAGGGGGTGCGATTGGTGCCGTCGGCGCTGCCGGTGGCGGGGTCGTAGACATCGGTGCCGCGGGACCAGTTGAGGTTGCCCTGGCGGAAGGCGAGCATGGGGATGGTGCCCTGGTGGAAATCGCCGCGGCGGTCGCGGATGCCCTGGTAATCGACGAAGTAGAAGAGTTTGTTGCGGACGATGCGGCCGCCGAGGGTGAAGCCGTAGTTGTTGGCGGTGGTGACGGGCTTGGTATTGGCGAAGAAGGGGCGGGCGGCGAGGCGGCTGACGCGGTTGAAGTGATAGAGGCTGCCGTGGAGGTCGTTGGTGCCGCTCTTGAAGTTGACGTTCATGACGGCGCCGCCGGCGCGGCCGAGTTCGGCTTCGTAGTTGGAGGTGGTGACGTCGACGGTTTGGAGGGCTTCAATTGGGGGGATCATGGCGGTGAGGAGGCCGGTGCGGTGGTTGTTGTCGACGCCTTCCATCTGGATGTTGTTGGAGAGGCGGCTTTGGCCGTTGACGCGGGTAGCGAGGGAATCCTGGGGGTTGAAGAATTCGGAGTGTGGGCGGAAGGAGCGGGTGGCACCGGGGACGAGATTGACGAGGTTCTGGAAGTTGCGGTTGTAGGCGAGGGGCATGTCGGCGAGGGTCTTGGCTTCGATCTTGCGGCCGGTGTCGGAGCGGTCGGTCTGGAGGACGCTGGCTTCGGCGGTGACGGTGACGGACTCATTGACCTGGCCGGGTTGGAGGGCGAAGTCGGCGCGGGCGGTGGAGTTGACGAGGACATCGACGCCTTCGCGGACGGCTTTGCGGAAGCCGGCGAGTTCGACTTCGACGCGGTAGATACCGGGTTGGAGGTTGGGGAAGGAATAGTTGCCGCTGGGGTTGGTTTGGGCGGTTTGGGCGATGCCGGTTTGGGTAGCGGTGAGGGTAACCTTGGCATTGGCGACCAAGCCGCCGGAGGCGTCGGAAACAGAGCCGACCAGCGTGCCGTTGACGGCCTGGGCGAAGACGCTGGAAGTGAAAAGAGAAAATAGGCAGAAAGCCAGCAAGGCTTTGAACATGAGTGGAAACTCCCCGTTTGCGAAAATCTTGGTGTAAGTCTAGCAAATGGGGCGGCGAAGTCAACCGTATTGTCCGAGATGTCCGAGATGTCCGAGAGTTTCCGAAGGCTGAAATTGCAGGGTGGTGAGACTCTGCGTTACCTGGCGGCGAAGGCTCGGGCGGCTTCGACGTTTTTGCGAAAGTCTGTGACACCGGGTCCGTTGGGGTCGGCGGCGCTGACCTCTTTGAGTGCGAGTTCGGCGAGGTTGAGGGCGTGGCGGGCTTCGGTTCTATTGCCGGTGAGATAGAGTTGGCGGCCGGTGTTGAGAAAGATTTCGCCGGCGTGGAGTTTCCAGAGGTGGGCGCGGCCATCGTCGACGAGCATCTGGAGGAGGAAGTGGGCGGCGGGAGCGCGAAGAGCGGGGAGGACGGGACGACCGCAGGCGCGGCGGACGTGGGGGGCGGCGATGAGGAGTTCGGCGGCCTGGTTGCAGAAAGGGGCAAGTTGATCTTTTTCGCCACGGGTGGAATAGATTTCCACGATGCGCGTAATGGCTTCGGAGCGGAGAGAGATGGTGGCGAGGCCTCGTGAAGGGTGGCGGGCGACTTCGAGGAGGAGTGCGAGTTCCTGATCCTTGCCGAGGTAGGCTTGGGAGGCGAAGAGGCGGCCCAATTGGAGTGCCTGGTGAGAGGCGAGACGTTGCCGATCGGCGGTAGGGAGATGGGAATAGAGGTTGAGGGCGGCGGCGGCTTCGCGAACGGCGGCGGGGCGGTCTCCGCGGGCGCGGTAGATCTTCATGAGGACGAGGCGGGAGACGGTTTCGAGGCTGCCGGAGACGCGGGCGGCGTGTTGAATGCTGTTGGAGATGGCTTGGATGCCGCGGGTGTAGTCGCCATCGTGGCAGAGGGCGGCGCCGAGGCGGCGCCAGGCGACGGAGAGTTCGGCGGAAGTGGAAGGGGCGGATTCCTTTTCGAGCTGGGCGATGAGGACGCGGTAGCTGCGTTCGAGGGAGGCGGCGCCGCCGACCACGCCGAAGGAGGTGAACTCGTCGTCCTGGAGCATCTGGCCGAGGAGGTGGCGGTAGCGGGTGGCGTTGCCGGTAGCTTCGGCAGTGGCGGATTCGGCGCGCTGGCGGTGACGCTGGCTGTCCATGGCGTTGGAGAGGGCGAGGGAAGCCTGGCGGCGTGCTTCTTCGGCCATGAGGCGAGTCTGTTGGGCGTTGCGGCGGGAGTTCCACCATCCGGCGGCGAGGGAGACGATGAGGAGGGCGGTGAGGGCGGCGACGTGCCAATGGCGGCGGGCGAGGCGTCCGAGGGCGTAGAGGAACGTCTGGCGGCGGGCATGAACGGGATAGCCGGTGCGCCAGCGGTGGATGTCTTCGATGAGGCTGCCGGCGGAGGGGTAGCGGGCATCGGGTTCTTCGGCGAGGCAGCGGCGGGCGATGGCCTGGAGGTCGGGGTCTTTCTCGCTGCCGAGGAGTTCCTGGAGGAGGCGGCCGAGGGCATAGATATCGGCGGCGACGGAGGGACCTTCGCCGCGCTTTTGTTCGGGGCTGGCGTAGCTTGGGGTGATGAGGAGGCGGGTGAGTTCGGAGGAGGAGGGGCCGCCTTCGAGGAGGCGGGCGGTTCCGAAATCGAGGAGTTTGGCGGCGCCATCGGGGGTGACCATGATGTTGCCGGGCTTGATGTCGCCGTGCACGATGAGGCGGGAGTGGAGGTACTGGACGGCTTGGGAAATGGAGTCGAAGATGGCGATTTTGCGGGCGGTAGGGAGTGGTGAGGCATCGAGGAAAGAGGGGAGGGGGAGGCCGTCGATGAACTCCATGGCGAGGAAGGAGCGGCCGGAGGAATCGGCGCCGCAGTCGATGAAGCGGGCGATGCCGGGGTGGTTGAGATTGGCGAGGATCTGGCGTTCCTGCTGGAAGCGTCCGCGGAAGAAGCCCTCATCGAAGCCTGGGCGGAGGATCTTGACGGCGGCTTCGAGAGTGACACCGTCCTCGGTGGTTTCGGCGCGGTAGACGAGGCCGAGGCCGCCTTCGCCGAGCTTGGAGCGGACTTGCCAGCGGCCGATGGTGGTGGGGTCGGAGCGGAGGGTGCCGTGGAGGATGCTTTCGGAGAGGAAGCTGGCGTCGGCGGAGAGCATGAGCTCGATTTGGCGGCGGGTTTGGGGGCGGCCGGCGCAGGCGGAGTCGAGGAAGCGGGACTGCTCATCGCCGGCGAGTTCGGCGGCGGCGTTGTAGATGCGCTCTAGTTCCTGGATGGAGAGGTCACTGCTCATGGCCTTCGAGTCCCTGAAGCCGGGTGTATAACCAAGCTCGTGAAAACTGCCAGTCGCGTTTCACGGTGGAGAGGGAAATCTCGAGAGCGCCGGCGATTTCCTGGAATTCGAGGCCGCCGAAGAAGTGCATCTCGATGATTTTGGCTTTGCGTCCGTCCTGGAGGGCAAGTTCATCGAGGGCGCGGTCGAGTTCGAGGAGCTGGTCTGCGGAGAGAGGGAGTTCGGGGGAGGCGAGTTCGAAGCCGGGGGCGAGTTCGAGGCGTTCGAGGTTGCCGTGGCGTTTGGCGGCGGTGCGGGCGCGGATGGCGTCGATGAGGACCATGCGCATGGTGCGGGAGGCGAGGGCGAGGAAGTGGGTGCGGCTTTTCCAGCCGCGATTGGCGAGGCGGAGCCAGGCTTCGTGGACGAGTTGGGTGGGTTCGATGCTGGGTTTGTGGACGGCCCGGCTGAGGTGGATGGCGGCGATGCGCCGGAGTTCCCCGTAGATCTCAGCGGTCTGGGATTCCATTGGAATCGATTCTTAGAGAATAACAGGTTGGGTGGTGGATGGCGCGGATTTTAGCGGGTGTAGCGGAGGTGGCGGTTGGCCCAGGGGATGAAGTGAATCCAGTTGGGGGCGTCGGTGTGTCCGCCGTCGTGCTGGCGCCAGGCGAGGGGTCCGTCGAGGAGTCCGGTGTTGACGGGTGGCATTTTGGCGGTGCGGTAATCGCCGGTGAGGGCGGTGTTTTTTGCATTGAGGAGGCTGTAGACTTCGGCGGCGGCGACGGTGGCCATGAAGCTGCCTTGCTGGTCGAGCCAGAGGGCATCGCCTTTTTCGGGGATGCCGTAGCTGATGAAGACGGGGCGGGGGGCGCAGAGGGCGATCAGCATGTGGGAATCGACGGGGATGTCGCCGGCGTTTTTGGCGCCGAGGGTGGATTCGGAGGCTCCGTATTTGAGGAAATTGCCGGCCATCCAGTGGTATTCGCCGGAGGCGGTGAGATTTTCGACGGCTTCGCCGAAGTTGCGGCGGTGGGGCTTGGCGCCGCCTTCGCCGGAGGAGCCGATGAGGGCAACGGCGAAACGGGGGTCGAGGGCCATGGTAACGAGGGCGGCTTTGCCGTAGCGGGAGACGCCTTCGATGCCGGCGCGTTTGGCGTCGATGGTGTTGCCGGTGGCGAGGTAGTCGAGGGCACGGGAGGCTCCCCAGGCCCAGGCCCGGAGGGCGCCCCAGTCGTCGGGTTTGCGGCGCTGTCCTTTGTTGACGAGGCCGATGACGCCTTGGGTGAGTCCGGCGCCGTTGTCGGCCTGGATGCTGGCGGGGAGGAGTTGGGCGTAGGCCCAGCCGGCTTCGATGAGTTGGCGGGTGGCGGGGGGATCGGGGCCGCGCTGGGCGGCGAAGCGGGCGAAGGCAGGCGGGATGGGATCGGAGGGGAAGGAGGGGCGGGTGAAGAGGATCATCACGGGGACTTTGCCTTTGGCGTTGGCGGGGGTGACGAGGACCATCCGGATGTTGACTTCGATGGCGGGGTGGGCGGAGTTGTCGAGGCGGCCATTGAGTTCGCGGGCGAGGACGGGGGTTTCGCCGACTTTATCCTGGGATTGGCGGACGACGGTCCAGGTGACTTTGGGGGTTTGCGGGGGGACGCGGCCGAGGACTTCGCGATCGAAATCTTCGATGATTTCGGGGCGGCGGAGTTTACGCCAGGCATCGGGGGTGGTGATTTTGCGGCCGTTTTTGGCGGTGAGGAGAGTGGGGTAGCCGGGGAAGGGGTTGGCTTTGGATTCGTCGTAGTTGGCGGAGTTGGGAGATTGGGGGTTGCCGCTGGGGCCGGGGCGGAGGGAGTGGATGCCGAGTTGGCGCATCATGTCGCGGTGGTCTTCGGCGGTGGCGGCAGCCTGGGCGGGGTTGGGCTGGGGCTGGGCTTGCGCGGGAGACAGGAGAAGGGCGAGGAAGAGGTGCAACATGGTCTTCCGTTTACTATACGCTTTTCGGGGGCCGAGGCTCAGTGGCCGGCGGCGACGGGGAGCGGCGATTTACGGGTGATCTTTTTGGCGTCGGTGCCTTTGACGGGGCCTTTCTTTTCGTCGAGCCAGACGATGGCTCCGGTGGGGCAGCGCTGGGTGGGGAGGGGTGTCGCGAGGTTGTTTTTGGCGTAGTCGACGACAGCGAGGTTGTTGACGATTTGGATGAGGTTGGGGGCGTCGGCGGCGCAACGGCCGCAGGCGGTACAGGCCACTTCGCATTCGGTTTCGGCCATGTCGCCATGGAGGAGGTTTTTGCAGGCGACCCAGAGGCGATGGCTGACGGGGTGAATGGAGAAGAGGCCTTTGGGGCAGACTTCAACGCAATCGCCGCAGGCGGTGCACTTGGAGTCGGTGACGACGGGGAGGCCGTGCTCATCCATGTGGATGGCGTCGAAATCGCAGACGCGCATGCAGTCGGCGAGACCGAGACAGCCCCAGGAACAGCCCTTGCCTCCACCGCCGATGAGGGCGGCGGCGCGGCAGGAACCGAGGCCGGCATAGCGGGCGTGGTTGCGGGCGACGTTGGAGCCTCCGGCGCAGGAGAGGCGGGCGACGCGTTTCTCTTCCGCTCCGGCATTGACGCCGAGGAAGGAGGCGATGGAGACGATGTTGCTGGGGGCGCTGACGGTGCACTTGCCGGGGGCGGATTCGCCTTTGACGACCTTTTCGGCGAAGGCGCGGCAGCCGGCCGAGCCGCAGGCGCCGCAGTTTGCGCCGGGGAGCATGCCTTCGACGTCGTCGATACGGGGGTCTTCAAAGACGTATAGTTTCTTGTTGGCAACGGCAATGATGGCGGCGAGCAAAGAACCGATAGCGGCCATCATGCCGCCGGCGAGGAGGAAGTCAGACATAGATTGGGCTCCCGGCAATGGGGGATATCACCCGGCGGTTTCCGATGACTCGGCGCAGGTGGTTGAATTTGCTAGGCTTTGAACGGCCTGTCGGCATAACCCCTGGTTAGTGGAGCACGTTCCGTGCCACTCTAGTGGGTATGTGGCGGAAGACACTGCTCGGTTTGGGCTTGTTGGGGTTGGTGGTGGGGTTGCGATTTCTGCAGCGGAGTGGGAGACCGGGGGCGGAGGCTCCCGGATCGGTGAAGGTGCAACGTCCGCTGATGGGGACTGTTTGGGGGATGGAGGTGATGCATGGAGGGGATGAAGCGCGTGCGCGGAGCGCGGTGGCCGCGGCGTTTGCCGAGTTGGAGCGGATCGATGGATTGATGAGCGAGTGGAAGGAGGATTCGCCGATTTCGCGGGTGAATCAGGCGGCGGGGAAGGAGCCGGTGGAGGTGCCGGCCGAGTTGCGGGAGATGCTGGAACGATCGGTGCGGTATTCGGAGCTGAGCCGGGGGGCGTTCGATGTGACGTGGCGGGGGATGGGGCGGATCTGGCGGTTCGACGATGGG
>JAEUQG010000017.1 GCA_016789755.1 Bryobacterales bacterium | reverse complement strand
CGTCACAAAGCCGCCATCCACGCCATCAATCACGAACTCACCGCCGCCTGCCGCGAACTCGCCATCCCCCGCCACGCGCTCTACGAGATGGTCATCGCCGGCAACTCCACCATGCGCGATCTCTTCTTCAACCTCGATGTCCAATCCATCGGCCAGCGCCCCTACAAATCCCTCACCGAGCACGAATACCGCAGCGGACTTCGCTCCACCACCGCCATCACCGCACTAGCCCACAAGCTCGGCCTGCTGCTGCATCCCAAGGCCCGCATTTACTCGCCTCCGCTCATCTCCAGCCATGTCGGCGCCGACACCGCGGCTGCTCTCCACGCCATCGATTTCCAATCCATCCAGCAGCCCTTCCTGCTTGTCGACATCGGCACCAACACCGAAGTCGTCGCCGGCGCCAACGGCCGCTACGTCGCAGCCTCCTGCCCCGCCGGCCCCGCCTTCGAAGGCGGCCTCATCGAATACGGCATGCCCGGCTGCGACGGCGCCATCGAAACTCTCCAATACAATGACGGCCATTGGCACTACCGCACCATCGGCAACACCGCCCCTGAAGGTATCTGCGGCTCCGGCCTCATCGATCTCCTTGCCGAACTCCGCCGCCACAATCTGATGACCCCCAAAGGCGTCTTCCCCCAACGCCGCAACAAAATCGACATCGTCCCCGAGCAGGGCATCACCTTCTCCCGCGAAGACGCCAGTCACCTCGCTCAAGCCAAGTCCGCCAACTACTGCGGCCAGTTTATCGTCCTCCGCCATCTCGGCCTCAAGCCTTCCGGCATCCACACCCTCTACCTCGCCGGCGCCTTCGCCAACTACATCTCCCCATCGAACGCCGTCGACATCGGCTTCCTCGCCCCGGTGCCCCAAGACCGCATCGTCAAAGTAGGCAACGCCGCCGCCCAGGGCGCGCGAGCCCTACTCCTATCCGGTAAACAGCGTGCGCAACTCGAACAATCCGTCAGCGCCATCGAACACATCGAACTCGAAACCACTCCGGACTTCTTCGACATCTTCGTCGAAGGATGCTTCTTCCAGCCCATGCCCGCATAAGGAACCACCATGGCCCGCTACCAGATTCTCTACTGGCAGGACATTCCCGCCCAGATCAAAGTCACAGAGCCGGGCAAACGCCCCATCTCGCGCCAACTCCCGGATCGCTATCAGCAGAAGATCGACGCCCAAGCCATGAGATTAGGCCTCTATGGCACCGGCGCGTACCTCGATCAATGGCACTGGAGCGATCCTGTCGAAACCGATTCCTCCGCCGAAGTAACCGCCGCCCAACTCATCCGTCAATACGAAGAGCAACCTTAACCTATGGCCTTCCTCGCCCAACTCGACTCCATCGACGGACGCCGCCTCAACCTCCTCCAGCGACTCCTCCTCGTCAACGACGGCACCCTCACCGACGCCGTCGAAATGGCCTTCCTCGAACCCATCGCCCTCGAAAAACTCGCCCTCGAAATCACTACCGGCGCCGATGCCCCGGAAGCCATCCAAGCCCCGGCAAGCGCGCCAATCATGGAGCGCCGCATCCTCCTCAAAGGCGAACAAACCCGGCAGCCCTACGTCTACGCCGAATCCTGGATCGTCCTCGACCGCCTCCCCGAAAGCATGCGCCGGCAACTCATCGACTCCACCGCACCCATCGGCCGCCTCTGGACCGAACACCAACTCGAAACGCGCAAGGAAATCCTCCGCTTCTGGCGCCAACCCGCCGCCGCTCTCGCCCCCCACTTCCACCTGCCGCCTTCCGCCGAACTGCTCGCCCGTTCCTACCGGGTCTTCCTCCAGGCCCAGCCCATCATGCTCATCGCCGAATACTTCCCCACGACCCTCCGCTACCCTGCCCTCCGCAACTGTTTACAACTCCACCGTTGACTACCGTACAAAAGGATTTGTATAAACAAGTAGGACAGTACAATGCAGCCGCTCCTCTACATCGACGACCCCGCACAAGCCGCCGCCCTTCTCCAACCCCTCCGCCTCGATCTCCTCAAGCGCATGGGCGAGCCGACCTCCTGCCCCGAACTTGCCCATCAACTTGGAGTCCCCACCCAACAGGTCAACTACCACATGCGCATCCTCGCCGAAGCCGGCCTTGTCTGCAAAATCGACGAGCGCCGTGTGCGCGGCACTGTCGAGGGCATCTACCAGGCCCGCGCCTCCTCCTATTGGCTCTCCGCGAAACTGGTCGGCCGTATCGGCCTGCCCCGCACCGAAAGCGAACTCAGCCTCGGTTACCTCCTCAGCCTGGCCGAAGACCTGCAGCACGACATCGCCAACCTCGCCTCAGAAGACGATCCCCCCGCCAGCCTCGGCCTCTCCATGAACCTCGAACTCAACGACCCCGCCCGCCGCGAAGCCTTCCTCAAAGATGTCCAGCGTCTCTTCCAAACCCTCGCCCGCAAATACGGGGCAACCGAACAAACCCGCAAACGCAAAACTCAACCCTACAAGCTCACACTCGCCTGCTATCGCCAACCCGAACAAGGACCACAAAAATGAACTCGCATACCCACACCACCGTCGAACTTCCATTCCCGGCGCACGCCGTCTATAGCGCCTGGACCACCGAAACCGCCGTCAAACAGTGGCTTACCCCATATGCACGCATCGACGTCCCGCATGGCATCTTCGAGCTCTGGGGCGCGGCGCTCCCCGAAGCCCCAACCCAACCCGCCACGCGCCTCCTCGCCGTGCGCGAGAACGAAATGATACACTTCGCCTGGAACGTCCGGGGCGGGGAAGGCACAATCGAGGTCGAACTCACTGCCCGCCGCGAGTCCACGCATCTCAGCCTCCGCACCGCGCTCCCGCCCATGAAAACCGGCATGGCTCACCCCCACGACTTCTTCTCCACCGCCATCGAAAATCTCCGCCGTCATCTCGCCGGTGGCACACCCGCCTGGCTCCCGCACTACGGTGCCCAAACGCATGGCGATCCCTCACTCCACATCGAAATCGAAGCGCCGCCAGACAAGGTATTCGATGCCCTCATCACCCCCGCGCAACTCAACCGCTACATCGGCCCCAGCGCCATCGTCGAACCTCACGCCGGTGGCCGCTACACCTATGGGTGGCAAGGCGGCGGACCCATCAAAATCCTCGACATCGAACCCAATCGCAAACTTTCGGTCAACTGGCATTACCCCCACGAAAACGAAGAAATGCCCGAGACCGTCGTCACCTGGACGCTCGAAGGCTCCGGCAATCGCACCCGCCTCACCCTCGTCCACAGCGGCTTCGCGAAAAAGCGCCCCGCCGATGACTACCGCTCCGGCTGGATGAAATACATGAACTCGATGAAGTCCATGCTCGAACTTGGCCCCCTCTTCACCGCCACTCACCTCGAAGGCCCCGCAGGCAACTACTGACCCGCCGCCGGGACATTCCCTCGGCAACGCCTGCATTCGCTCTCTATTCCGTCTCTCTGGCCGCGGCGGGACATACCGCTCGCAGCCGTGCCGCCGAGTGGGCTCTCTTCCAGCCTCGCGGCACAATGGTGGCAAAGCCGGGCTCTACCCGCGGCACACGAGCTCCTGAACATGCTGGGGGACGCGCCCCGGCCTTTGCGGGCGTCTACTGCTGCAAGGGCTCGCCCACGACAGCCGAGCGAAGGCTTCCAGCCCCCGTTGTACTACGCTGGACGGCGACGCGAGTCAGCGCCTCCTGCAAGGCCACCACCGCGATGGGCTTGGTA
>JAEUQG010000061.1 GCA_016789755.1 Bryobacterales bacterium | reverse complement strand
CAGTGTTGGAGACGGACTCGCCGTCGAAGAATGTGGAAGCGGACATGAAGCGCAATCTGACCTATTTATTGAAACTACTCAATGCATAAAATAGCTTCGTTTCTAATACTGGCCTGCACCGCCGCGGGACAGCCGACGGTGGATCGGCACCTGTCGATTTTGGCGGAGGAATCGCTGCGGACACGCGGCGAGACGGTGTCGAAGCTGACGCGGGCTTCGGCGGAGAAACGCCGGGAGGAGATCCGGGCAAGGATTGTGGCGGAGATCGGCGGGTATCCAACGGTGAAAAGCCCGCTGAACGCGAGGATCACGGGGACATTTGCGCGGCAGGGCTACCGTGTGGAGAACGTCATTTACGAATCGCTGCCGCGGTTTTATGTGACGGCGAACCTATATGTACCGGACGGGGCGGGGCCCTTCCCTGCCCTGATCGGCGTGGCGGGGCATAGCGCGAACGGGAAGGCGTCGGCGACGTATCAGCATGTTTGGATCAGCATGGCGAAGCGCGGCTATGTCGTGCTGGCGATCGATCCGCCGGGGCAAGGAGAGCGGCTGGAGACGCTGGACAGAGCGACGCGCGTGGCACGGGCAGGCATCGGCACATCCGAGCATACGCACAACGGGATGCAGTTGCTGCTGACGGGCAATCACATCGCCCGCTATGAGAGTTGGGATGGAGTGCGAGCGTTCGATTATCTGGCATCGCGGAAGGAAGTGGACGCGAAGCGCATCGCGGTAGCGGGAAATTCGGGCGGCGGGACGCAGGCGGCGTATTTGTCGGTGCTGGATCCACGGCTGGCGGCGATCGTGTCGTCATGCTATATGACGTCGTGGAAAGATCTGTGGTACAAACCGGGACCGCAGGATGCCGAGCAGGTGTTTCCGGATTTTCTGAAAGACGGGTTCGATTTTCCGGATTTTGCGTTTGCGGCGGCGCCGCGGCCGTTTCTGATGACTACGGCGATTCAGGACTTCTTTCCGATTGCCGGAGCACGGCGGACGCGCGACGAGATCAAGGGATTCTTCCGGTTGTTCGATGCCGAAGCCAAAGCCGGGTATTTCGAGTATGACGATACGCATGGGTGGTCGAAGCCCAGGCGGGAGGCGGCGTACCGCTTTCTGGATCAATGGCTGAAAGGGCAGAGCACGGATGGAGCGGAGCCTGAGTTGACGACGGAGCCGGAGCAGTTGCTGTATGCCGCTCCGCAAGGGCAGGTACTAGCGACGATGGATGGGGAGACAACGCAGACGATCAATGCGCGCGAAGCGCTGGCGATGCATCGAGGGCGTGCGGCTACTTCGCGGCCCGTTGACCGGAAGATGATTGAGACGAGATTGCGGATGGCGCCGGTGACGGAACGTTTCCACGATCTTGCGTTGGACATGCCATCGAAGACGAAACCGGCGGCGATCATCGCGTTGAATGCTTCCAAGGCGGATACGGAGGCGATGAAAGATGCAGGGTTCGCGGTGCTGCGGATTCAATTCCCGTCCTCGGATCCGGCTCGGGCCGGATACACGAGCCAGTATCAAACGGCGAGCCGCGCGCTGCTTGTAGGCCGGACATTGCTGGGGCTGCAGGTTTCCGACGTGCTGCATGCGATCGCGGATGTGGCGGCAAACCAGTCGCTGGATGCGTCGCGGATCCGGCTGTATGGACGCGGTAATGCAGCGGTGGCGGCTCTGCATGCGGCGGCGCTGAGCCCGCGGGTGACAAGCGTAGCGGTGGAGGCGATGCCTTTGAGCTATCTGGCAATCACGCAGGCGAAGCTGCAGCGGGGATTGGTGGAGATCATCGTGCCCGGGGTGCTGAAGGATTACGATCTGCCGGACCTGGCAGCGGCAATTGCGCCGAGGCCGGTGTATCTAGTAGATACGCGCGATGCGGCGGGGATTCCGCTGATGGAAGCAGACGTACGAGCGGCGTATCCGAAGTCGCAGGTGCAGTACCGGCCGGAAGGCTGGACGTTCGGCAAGGTTTACGAACGGTGGCTGCGGTAGGTTGAGGGAAGATTTTCCCGGAGAGGATTGAGAAGATGAGAATGCTCATTCTGCTGCCGCTGGCGGCGATGGTGGCGAGCGCGCAATCGCAGCCGAGGATCGTGAAACAAGGCACAGTACACATGGAGGCGGGCCGTTTCGACGGATGGCCGGCAAATCACGGGGCATGGGCGTGGGGCAACGAGTTGCTGGTGGGGTTCGAGGTGGGCTACTTCAAGGACAATCCGACGGGGCACGATATCGATTATTCGAAGCCGGCGGAACACGTGTTGGCGCGGAGCCTGGATGGAGGGGAGACGTGGAAAGTTGAAAAACCGGAGGGATTGCGCCCACCGCCAGGGGCCAGGATCGCGGGAGTGCCGGCCAATGAGGCGGGAAAGGCTCCTGTGGAGTGCCCGGGAGGACTGGAGTTCACCAAGCCTGGGTTTGCAATTACTTTTCGGATGACGGGCATTCACGATGGAGATTCGCGGTATTACTACACGTACGACCGTGGGAAATCGTGGGAGGGTCCATGCAAGCTGCCGAACTTCGGTCAGCCTGGAATTGCGGCTCGCACGGATTACATTGTGGAGGGGCCGCAGCAGATGCTGGCGATGCTGACGGCGGCGAAATCGAACCGGAAGGAAGGGCGTGTAATCGCGGTACGGACGCGGGATGGGGGCAAGACATGGAACCTGGTTTCCTACATCGGGCCGGAACCGGAGGATTACGCGATCATGCCGTCGTCAGTGCGAGTGGGGCTAACGGATATCGTAACGACGATCCGGCGGCGGAGATGGATCGATGTCTATCGGTCGACGGACAACGGCGAGTCGTGGCGGTTTGTGAATCAGGCAACGATGGATATCGGCGGGAATCCGCCGAGTCTGGTGCGGCTGGAAGATGGGCGGCTGGCGATGACCTATGGATACAGGCTGCTGCCTTATGGTATCCGGGCGCGAGTCAGCAAAGACAACGGGCTGAGTTGGGGGGAGGAGTTTGTGCTGCGCCCGAACGGTGGGGGCACGGATCTGGGTTACACACGGACTCTGCTGCGGCCGGACGGGAAATTGGTGACCACATATTATTTCAACGATTCGGCAGACAAGGAGCGGTATATCGGGTACACAATCTGGGACCCGGGAAAGTAGCGCGATTATCCTGCCCCTTCGAGGAATTGGCGTCCTGCGGGGGTGAGGCGGTAGGTGGGCTCGGGGGCAGGCATGTCCGGCAACGCGAACTTGGGCGCCTCCAGGGAAAGATAACCCTTCTCCACCAGTTCATCCAAACGCTGCTTGCGTTCGGCATCGTGACCCGCATGCAGGCCGCCGGCAACCTCCACCATGTGGAGCAGACCAACAGAGACCGTATCCATGGCGATTCCATGGTAGACCTGATGGATGCTCGCTTACAAGGGTGAACTTTGCTATTCTTGCAAACCTATTGCTTCGCAGGTTGGTTTGACGCATCGCTCGCGACCAGGTAGTTTCGCGAGGGCAACGGGGGTTTACTCATGTTACAGTCGCTTTTACCGGTTCTCCTATTGGCTTCGAGCCTGTGTGGACAAACGGGGACGGCCCGCCTTCGGGGCGTCATCTTAGACGGATCCGGCGCAGTCATTCCGGGGGCACAAGTAACCGCATTGCACCAGGGAACCGCGTTCAGCCGTTCGATGGGGTCTAATGAGCTCGGCCAATACAGTTTTGAGGCAATGCCACTGGGGCCGTACGCGATCACAGTGACGGCGCAAGGCTTCAAGAAGTTTACGACAGGCAACAACGTATTGAAGGTGGGCGATGTTCTGACCATCGACATCACGTTGGAGCCGGGAACGGTGACGGAGTCGGTGCAAGTGGAGGGGACGGCGACGACAGTGGAGACAGCGGAAGCGTCGCTGGGCAATGTGCTGGATTCGAAGCCGATCGAGCAACTTCCGCTGAACGGGCGCAACCCGCTGCATCTGATGGCGCTGATGCCGGGGGTGGCGGGGCATGCCTCGCAAGCGACCAGCCGTTCGGGGACCGTGACGTTCCAGGTGAACGGCGACCGCGGACGAGGGATCTTCACGACGCTCGATGGGGTGGATGTCAGCGACCCGGTGATTCCGCGCGGGGAAAACGCACATGTGCTGCTGAATCCCGACTCGGTGGGCGAATACAAAGTCATTACCAGCGTGCCGAAGGCAGAGTATGGACGCAATAGCGGGGCGCAGGTGCAGGTGGTGTCTAAGTCTGGGACCAACCAGTTTCACGGGAATCTGTTCGAGTTTCACCGCAACACGGTGTTCAACGCCAACGACTGGTTTAACAATCGAAGCGGCATCAACCGCGAGGTTCTGATCCGCAACCAGTTCGGGGGATCGTTGGGCGGGCCGATAATGAAGAACAAAGCGTTCTTCTTTTTCAACTGGCAATCGCAACGGCTGTCGCAGAGCATTTCCGAGGTGCGGACGGTGTTGACGAAAGAGGCGAGGGAGGGGATTTTCCGCTATTACACTGGCGGAAGGAATCTGGCATCGATGGTGGACGGGCAGGGGATTCCGAATGTGCCCGCGTGCGGGGCGGCGGTGACGGCGAACTGCTACCGGATATTCAATCTGGTGGCGGCGGATCCATTGCGAAGGGGGATCGATTCTTTCGCGAAGTCGCAGATCGACCTCACCAATTTGCCGAACGATTTCACGGCGGGAGATGGGTTCAACACGGCCCGGTACCGGTTCAATGCGGGGTCGAGTTCGCCGGTGGATTCGATGATGGTGCGTATCGACTATAACGTGAGTACAAGGAACCGGCTGTTCGGCCGGTACGCGGCCGGGTCGAACAACGTCAACGGGGATTTCATCAACAGCGGTTTACCGCGTTACCCGGCAAACCCTGCGTCGTATCCTGGGCGAACACGGGAGTCGGATAGCAAGGGGGCTGCGGTCGGGTTGACGACAACACTGGGCGCAAACAAAGTGAACGAATTTTCGCTTGGCTTCACACGCAACTCGCTGAACTTTCTGGACCCGACGCATCCGGGGGTTGAGTCGATCGCGAACCTCCAATCGGATCCGTATTTGTTTTGGGGAGGGACGGGCCGTACACCAGAGAACGGGCAGGTGCTGGACAATTTCTCGGTGGTGCGGGGAGCCCATACTTTCAAGATGGGCGCGAACGTACGCTACTACCGCGTGAATCAGTTCCGGAGGGCGACGAATTTCTTCCCGCGGTTCACCTATGGGACGGCGGATGCGCCTGTGTTTCTGGCGACGAACGCTGGCAACGATATCCCGGGAATCAACACCAACGATCGGACGACATTGAACTCCCTGTTTAACGACGTGATGGGAGTGGTGGGTACGGTGCGCAAGGTGTTTTATTCCGACGGCAAGACGTTTCCGGGAGCAAGCAACGAACTGCGGTTCCTGCAACGCAATGGTGAATACAACTTCTATTTCCAGGACGACTGGCGTGTGTCGCCGAAGCTGACGGTAAATGCCGGGCTGCGGTATGAGTTCAACAGCGTGCCGGTGGACAAATCGGGGATGCAGGTTGTGGCGGACCGCCCGCTGAATGCACGGACGGGCGATGTAGCTCTGCTGCCGGCAGGTCCGGGAACGGGACGATCCTGGTACAACAACGACCTGAACAACTTTGCGCCGGTGGTTGGGTTTGCCTGGACGCCACTTGGGAATCAGAAGACGGCGGTGCGCGGCAGTTACCGCGTTTCTTATAACCGGCTGGTGGGTTGGGCGCTAAACGTGGTGGAGCAGAATCAGCCGGGCACGACACGAGTGCAGATCCTAAGGCCGAACTCGTCGGCGAGCGCGAATAATCCGCCGGCGGTGCGGGCATCGGACCCGGCAGCCAAAGCGCTGGTGGATCAGTTGCCGAATGGGATTGTGGGGACCGCGGTGCTGCGTACGCCGCTGCCCGACCGCAGCTCGACGCCACTGCTATTCGATGCGAACTTGCGGACTCCTTATGTGAACCAGTGGAATTTCTCGATTCAGCACGAGATTGCGCGGGACACGGTAGTGGAGTTGGCCTATGTGGGCAATAAGGGCGTGAAGATGTTCCGGATGCTGAACGAGAACCAGACGGTGGTGACGCCGGAGTTTGTGGAGAGCTTTCGAGCGGCGCAACGCGGAGTGCGGACGGGCCCGGTGGGCGCCCTGCTGAATACGTATGGAACAGCAGTGCCGGCGTCGGTGACCACGGACCTGGCGAACAACAATATCGGGGCGTTCATCACTACGGTGGATACAGGCGCGTTCAACGGTGTGGTGGGTGGGCGGCTGGTAGCAGCCGGTTTGGGGCAGGGCTATTTCCGTAACCCGCAGTTCACGACGGCAGCGCTGGCATGCTCGTGCACGAACTCGAAGTACAACGCATTGCAGGTGTCGGTGAACCGGCGGTTCAAGCAAGGGTTGATGTTTCTCTCCAACTACACTTGGGCAAAGAGCATGGACGATATTTCCGACGATACGGACGGCGCGGGACAGGGCCTGCTGATTCCCACCGACAGCAACAACCGGAGGCTCGATTGGGCTCGCAGCGACTTTGACATCCGGCATCAATTCCGGGCCGCCGTGATCTATGAGCTTCCATTTGGGAAAGACCGCGCGTTCCTGAACCGTGGCGGCGTGCTGGATTGGGTAGTGGGCGGATGGACCGCGAATCCTATCATCGACTGGTCATCGGGCTATCCATTCACAGTGAGTTCGGGGCGTACGACATTGTGGCCGGGAGTGACAGCGAGGGCGGAGTTCCAGGGAGATCCGACGGCGGTGGGCAAGCTTTCGAAAGAGGGGAACGCGGTGAACTGGTTTACGGCATCGGAGATTGCGCAGTTCGGCGTACCGGATGTGATGGGCTACGGCGCGGGACGGAACATTTTCACCGGCCCGGGCTTTTTCCAGATGGATCTAGGGCTGCACAAGAATTTCCGTCTGACGGAACGGGTGCGGTTCGAGTTGCGCGGCGAGGCGTTCAATGTGCTCAACAACCAGAACTTCAATCCGCCGAATGTGACATCGACCGCGGCGTCGTTCGGGGTGATTTCGACGCTGCGGGTACCGCCGCGGATCATGCAGATTGCGGCGAAGATCGTGTTTTAGGCAATCGAGCGGGGTTCGGAGGGGCTTAAGCCAGCGGGGTTCCCAATCAGGCACACTGAAGATTGAGGAACCCATGAAAGCGCTAGTGAAGGCCCAAGCGGAGCCGGGACTCTGGCTCCAGGATATTCCCGAACCGGAAATCGGAATCAACGATGTCTTGATTGAAGTGCTGCGCACCGGGATTTGCGGCACGGATCTGCATATCTACAATTGGGACGCGTGGTCACAGAAGACGATCCCCGTGCCGATGGCGATCGGGCACGAGTTTGTGGGACGGGTAGTGAAGTGCGGATCGAATGCGGGAGGATTTGAGCCCGGCGAGATTGTGTCCGGGGAAGGACATGTGGTATGCGGCCGCTGCCGCAACTGCATGGCTGGGCGGCGGCATCTTTGTGCGCACACGAAAGGATTGGGGGTCAACCGGCCCGGAGCGTTCGCCGAGTACGTCGCACTGCCGACATCGAACATCTGGCGGCATCATGCAGGCATCGACTTGGACGTTGCGGCGATTTTCGATCCGTTCGGCAACGCAGTGCATACGGCGCTTTCGTTTCCGGTGTTGGGCGAGGATGTGCTGATCACCGGGGCGGGGCCGATCGGAGTGATGGCGGCGGCCGTGGTGCGGCATGCGGGGGCTCGCCATGTGGTGATCACGGATTTGAATGAAGCGCGGCTGGAGTTGGCGCGCAAAGTGGGAGTGACGCTGGCGGTGAATCCGAAGGAGACGACGCTGGCGGATGTGCAGAAGCGGATCGGGATGACGGAAGGCTTCGATGTGGGGCTGGAGATGTCGGGGAGCCCGGCGGCGTTCCGCGACATGCTGGCAAACATGGCGCACGGCGGGCATATCGCCATGCTGGGGATTCCCTCGGAACCGATTTCGATCGATTGGAATACTGTAATCTTCAACGGGCTTTCAATCAAGGGCGTGTATGGGAGGGAGATGTACGAGACGTGGTACAAGATGTCGGTGATGCTGGAATCGGGATTGAAGATCGACCCAGTGATCACGCACCGGTATCACTATTCGGAATTCGAGAGAGGTTTCGAGGCGATGAAGGCGGGCGGATGCGGAAAAGTGATCCTTTCCTGGGAGAAATGACGTATGTACGGTGATTATCGCGAGCATGTGAACGGGACGCTGGAGGGCATCCGGCAGCAGGGGTTATACAAGAACGAACGGGTAATTGCCTCACCGCAGAGCGCGCATATCGGACTGGCATCGGGACAGCAGGTGATCAACCTGTGCGCGAACAATTATCTGGGGTTGGCGGATCATCCGGAGATCTTGAAGGCGGCGCATGAGGCGCTGGACAAGTGGGGCTACGGGCTGTCGAGCGTGCGGTTTATTTGCGGGACCCAGGAATTGCACAAGGAGTTGGAAGCGGCGTTGAGCAGGTTTCTGGGGACGGAGGATACGATTCTGTATTCGTCGTGCTTCGATGCCAACGGCGGGCTGTTCGAGACGCTTCTGGGGGCGGAGGACGCGGTAATCAGCGATGAACTGAATCACGCGAGCATCATTGACGGGATCCGGTTGTCGAAGGCGCAGCGTTTTCGTTACCGGAATGGCGACATAGAGGATCTGGAGGCGAAATTGCGGGAGGCGGCTCCGGCGCGGTTCCGGCTGATTGCCACCGACGGAGTGTTTTCGATGGATGGATATGTGGCAAAGCTGGGAGCAATCTGCGAGCTGGCTGAGCGGCATGGAGCGATGGTGATGGTGGACGACAGCCACGCGGTGGGATTCATGGGGGCGCATGGACGGGGGACGCATGAGCATTGCGAAGTGATGGGGCGAGTGGATGTGCTGACAGGGACGCTGGGGAAGGCTTTGGGGGGCGCGAGCGGCGGGTATGTGTCCGGACACAAGGAGATCATTTCTCTGTTGCGGCAGCGTTCACGGCCCTATTTGTTTTCGAATACTCTGGCGCCGCCGATTGCCGCGGCATCGTTGCGGGCGCTGGAACTGTTGACGGGATCGACCGAGTTGCGGGACAGGTTGGAAAGCAACACGAAGCTTTTCCGGGAACGGATGTCGGGGCTCGGATTCCAGATTCTGCCGGGCGAGCATCCGATTGTGCCGATAATGATCGGCGATGCGGCAGAGGCCGCGCAGATGGCGGAACGGATGCTGGCGCGGGGCGTGTATGTGGTCGGGTTTTCTTATCCGGTGGTGCCGCAGGGGAAGGCTCGGATTCGGACGCAGGTGTCGGCGGCGCATACGCGGGAGGATTTGGAGTTCGCGGCGAAGATGTTCGCGGAGGTTCGTTAGGGAAGGGCGATCTCCGAACTCAGACCGTCACTAAGCCGTGGCGAATGGCGTATTGGACCAACTGAGCGCTGGTGGTGACGCCGAGGTCGTCCATCATTTTGTACTTGTGGGTTTCAACGGTGCGGGGGGAGATGTTGAGGATAGCCCCGATCTCTTTGGCGGACTTGCCTTCGGCGAGAAGTTGGAGGATTTCGCGCTGACGGGGTGTAAGTTCGATGGAGGGTTTCGCATGACGGCGGGTTTCATCGAGCAACTCTTCCACTGGCGCGGTGCGTAGTTGGGGGGAGAGAAAGATCTGGCCGCGCAGGGCGTGCTGAATAGCGGTGATGAGTTCATCGGATGCGGCGTGTTTGAGGACGTAGGCGGAGGCGCCGGCATCGAGAGCCCGGGTGAGGTAGGTGGCGTCGGCATGCATGGTGAGGAACACGATTTTGGCGGTGGCGCCTTGCTCGCGGAGGACGCGGACGGCATCGATGCCGTTGAGAAGAGGCATGGAGATATCGACAACGATCACGTCGGGATTGAGTTCGGTGGCTTTGGCCACCAATTCACGCCCGTCGGCGGCAAAGCCGATGAGATCGAATTCCTGATCGAGGAGGCCGCGGAGGCCTTCGGTGACGATCTTGTGGTCATCGGCGAGTAGAATACGTGGTTTCTTCATGCGGCGATCTCAAGTGGGAGAATGACGGTGATTCGTGTACCGCGGCCGGGTGAGGTGGAGAGGTGGAAACTGCCATCGAGCAAACGGGCACGTTCTTCCATGCTGGCGAGTCCGACGCCGGCGCGCCAGCCGGGCTGCGTGCGGGCGAAGCCGCGTCCGTTGTCGCCGATTTCCAATGTAACGGCGGCAGGAGCCCCTTCAAGACGGATGGCGACTTCGGTGGCATCGGCGTGTTTACGGATGTTGCGGAGGGATTCCTGCACGATGCGGAAGAGGGTGAGTTGGGCATCCTTGGAAAGACCGGCGAAATCGCCTTGGTGGTGGAAATCGACTGGTGCGCCGCCGCGATCGAAGAACACACGGCATTCGGATTCGATGGCTGCGACAAGGCCGAGATCATCGAGGGTGGAGGGATGGAGACGGCGCGAGAGGCCGTGGACATCCTGGCTGAGGCGGGCCATCTGCTCTTTGATGCGGTCGAGAGAGGCGGCGCGCTCCTGCGGGGGAAGACGGCCGGCGTTGCCGGCTTCGATAGCTACCGCGGCGAGGCGTTGTGTAAGGTCGTCGTGGAGTTCGCGGGCGAGGCGGCTGCGCTCTTCTTCCTGGGCGGCGAGGAGGCGGCCGGTGAGACGCTCGAGTTCGCGCTGCTTTTGGCGGAGGGCGGTTTCGGCGAGTTTTCGTTCGGTGATGTCATGCGCGGCGATGACGGCTCCTGCGCCGGCATCGTGTCCGGAGACAAAGGCGGCGGTGAGCAGGACCGGCACGGGGTCTTTGCCCGCGGGTTTCAGCAAGGTTTCGACAGCGGGCAGGCGGCCGTCTTCGAGGAGTGGTCGCCATAGGGAACGGTCGGATTCGTCTTCCTGGGGAAGAATGGTGCGCAAAGGCGAGCCGAGGAGTTTGCCGCCGAGCAGGCCGGCGGCGGCAGGATTGGCGAAGGTGATGTGGGCGTCGAGCAGGTTCCTCGGTGTAGCGGTGCGGGGCGCATCGACGACGACAACGGCATTGAGCAGAGATTCCAGGATGCCGTGCAGTTGCTCGCGCGAGACGGTGGTGCGCTGCAGGTCGGCGGCCATGGCGTTGAAGGAGTCTGCGAGTGCTCCGATTTCGTCTTTGGAAGAGGCGGGGATGCGGACGTTGAAATCGTGGGCGCCGAAGCGGCGGGCACCGGCGGCGAGGGCAAGTACGGGCTGGGTCACGGAACGGCCGAGCCATCCGGCGGCGAGGATCAGAACGAGGGCGATGCCAATAGCGTAGAGTTGCATGCGCCAGCGGAGGTCGGCGATGGGGGCGAAAGCTTCGGCGGAATCGATCTCGGCGGTGAGCCACCAATCGAGGCCGGGGACGGTGAGGGGCGCATCGGAGCGAAGGACTGGGACACCGCCTTCTCGTTTGCCGGGCTGGGTGCCGGGGGTATGAGTCTTAATGCGCGCTACGACTTCCGGAGGGGCTCTGAGATTAAGGACGGTGGTACGGTGACGGCGCATGAGGCGGATCGGCTCTTCAGCGATGCCGTTTTGGCGGAGACGGTTGAAGTACTCATCGGGGCGTTCCAATTCCACGCGCATATCGCTGCGCAGCGCGCCGTCGGGCCCGACGATGTAGGCTTGGCCGGTCTCGCCGAGCCCCTCTTCGCGCCAGTTGCGGTTGGCGGTCATGACGCGGTTGATCTCGTTAATGGAGACCTGGATAGCAAGTACGCCGATGGCATCGCCGCGCCGCCAGATGGGGGCGGCGAGAAAGGAAGCTGGGGCTTGGTGGGACGGAGCGTAGAAGGCGAAATCCTCTATCGCGGTCTGCTCGGTCTCTTGGAGAGCGATGGCCTTTTCGAAGACTTTGGCGAGGGACGTGGCGTTGTAAGGTGCGGCGCGGAGGTTGACTCCGAAATCAATTTCCTTGAAGACGGTGTAGAGCACCAAGCCCTCGGCATTGATGAGGAAGATGTCGTAGAATCCGAAGGCACTTTGAGAGCGGTGGAGAGTGGGGTGATAACGCAGATGCGTGCGGTCGTAGGCGCCGGCGGCCGGCGCGGAGAGCAGGAGATCTTTCGAGCCGAGGGGGTGATTGTTTGCGGCGATGTAGTGGTGCTGCAGGGCGAGGGTACGTGGATCGGAAGGGAACCAGACGCTCTGTTCGAGCGGATGATGGGCAGCGTAATGGGCACGGAGCGGCTGGGCGGAGGAAGCGGGAGCGAGTTGGGGCCAGGCTCGGTCGAATTCTTCGAGCGAGGCGATGGTCGATTCGTCTGTGGAAAGAGCGAGAACATGGTTGCGGAGGTCCTCGAAATAGCGTTCGATCTGACGGAGACGGGTCTGCCGGACAGCGGTGAGGCGGCCGTAAGTGGCCTGGCTGAGGGCCGCGGTGGCGGTGAGCGATGCCTCCCATCCGGTGATGCCGACCGCGGTCAAGCCGAGGAGGAGGAATGCCACTTGCAGTTTGAGGCGGTAGCTCATGTGCGGGAGAAGTGAGTGCCCAAATTGATGGTAACAACGGGGGATGTAGAATAGTTAAGAATCTCTAATGAAAGCCACGCGCTACTTCCCTACCCTGTTTGCCGTACCAGCGTTTCTGCTGCAGGCCCAGACGGATTACTCCTTCGGCGAGGCGCAGAGGGTGCTGACTACGTACTGCGCGGCGTGCCACAAGGGTAAGGCGGCGGTTGGCAAGTTCGATATCGAGCGGTATCAGACGCTGAACAGCGTAACGGGGGAGCCGCGGCGGTGGACGGCTGTGCTGAACCGGGTTAGAGATGGGGGAATGCCTCCCCTGGGCGCGCCGGCGTTGCCGGTGGAGACGAAAGAGAAATTCACGGCATGGGTGGACACGACGTTGCGAAAGTCGGCGTGCGCGGATGGGATCGCGCCGGGCCCGGCGTTTACGCGGCGTTTGAACCGGACGGAGTATTCCTCGACGGTGCGCGATCTATTGAACATCCATGTGAACGCGGGGCACGCACTACCGGCGGATGGGGCGGGCGGCGAAGGATTCGACAACGCCGTGGAGACGTTGTTCCTGTCGCCGATTCACGCCGAGAAGTACTTAGAAGCGGCAAAGACGGCCCTGTCGTATGGGGTGAAGGACCCACGGTCGCGGAAGGTGTTCTTCAATACGATGCCGGGCGCGGGTTTGAATGCCGAACAGGCGGCGCAAAAGGTGTTGGAAGAGTTCCTGCCGCGTGCGTTCCGGCGGCCCGTGCCGGCGGCTGAGTCGGCGAAGTTCCTGGATCTGTTCCGTGTGGCGAGGAAGCGGGGCGATTCCTATGATGAATCGGTGCTATACGCGATGCAGGCAGCGATGATCTCTCCGCATTTCCTCTTTCGGGTAGAGCCGCCGAACAACGGGAGAGAACCGCAGCGCATCGGCGATTACGAGTTGGCGTCGCGGCTTTCCTATTTTCTTTGGGGGAGCATGCCGGACAAAACGTTGTTCGATCTGGCGGCGTCGGGCAAGCTGGCGGACGAGGCGGCGCTGAAGGAACAGGTGGCCCGGATGTTGAAGGACAACAAGTCTACCGAGTTTGCCGAGAGCTTCGTGGAGCAGTGGCTGGGCACACGTGAGTTGGGGCGGGACATCAAACCGGACCGAAAACTGTTTCCGGAGTACTATGATGAGGAAATCGCGTCCGGGATGCGGTACGAACCGATTTTGTTTTTTCAGGAGGTTCTGGCGCAGAACCTGTCATTGCTGAATCTGATCGATTCGAAGTTTTCGGTACTGAGCAACAAGCTGGCGAGGTTTTACGGGTTTCCGAACAAGGATTTGCGGCAGCAGCCGAAGCATTACGATTTGCCGGAGAACAGCAGGAGGGGAGGCATCATGACGATGTCGGCGGTGCTGGCAGTGTCGTCGCTTCCGAACCGGACATCGCCGGTGCTGCGCGGAAAGTGGATGTTGGATGCGGTGTTGGGGACGCCGGCGCCACCGCCCCCGCCAAACGTGCCGGAGTTACAGGACAACAAGGCGGGCGCTCCGCCGAAGACTTTACGGGAACGGTTGGAAATCCACCGGCAGAACCCGG
>JAEUQG010000580.1 GCA_016789755.1 Bryobacterales bacterium | reverse complement strand
GGCGTCGCGGCATTACGTGCACCAGGCCGCGTTGATGGCCGCGGTGGGGCGGCGGCTGGCGGAGTTGCCGCAGGCCGCATGGGGCATGGTATCGAACGGGTGCGCGGCGGCATTGGCGCATGCCACGGCGGCTTGTATCGCGGGGGCCGATCCGGAGAAACTGCAGCGGCTGCCGGATACAAGAGGGATGAAGCATGAAATTATTGCCCCGGCCTATTCGCGGAACGTCTACGATCATGCCGTGCGCGGGGCGGGCGGGAAGTTTGTGGATGTGCGGACGATCGAGGAATACCGCAAGGCGTTCAATGAGCGGACGGCGATGGTGATGGTTCTGGCCGGGCCGGGCGATGCGGGTCCGCTGGGAGTGCAGGCGCTGGCGCCGATTGCGAAGGAGCATGGCGTGCCGGTGCTGGTGGACGCGGCGGCGGAGAGGCTGAAGGTTCCGAATGTGCATCTGAGCAGAGGCGCGGATCTGGTGGCCTATTCGGGCGGCAAGTGCCTGCGCGGGCCCCAGTCGGCGGGCCTTTTGCTGGGGCGCAAGGATCTGGTGAAGGCGGCGTGGATTCATTCGGCGCCGCACCATGCTTTCGGGCGTCCGATGAAGGCGGGCAAGGAAGAGATCATGGGGATGCTGGCGGCGGTGGAGATGTGGGTGAAGCGGGATCACGACGCGGAATGGAAGGAATGGGAAAACTGGCTGGAGACGATCTCGAAGAGCGTGACGCGGGTGAAGGGGGTGACGACAGCGGTGCGGCAGCCTGACAGCCTGTCGAATAACGCTCCGCGGCTGGTAATTCAGTGGGACGGGGAGGCGCTGGGGATTGCCGGGCAGGAGGTGGAGAAGCTGCTG
Organism: Bryobacterales bacterium; assembly: GCA_016789755.1. Lineage (GTDB taxonomy): Bacteria > Acidobacteriota > Terriglobia > Bryobacterales > Bryobacteraceae > CADEFT01. Next base: position 7,041 of record JAEUQG010000580.1, on the reverse strand, counting down.
CTGGAAGGCAATCCGCGGATTATTCTGGGTGGGGCGTCGGGGTCGGCGCGGATGGGAATGAAACAGAGTTCGCTGACGATCATGCCGTACATGATGATGCCTGGGGACGCGAAGATCGCCGCAGAGCGGCTGCATGCGGTGCTGTCGAAACCGCCGGCGGTGGAACGGAAGGCGGTGACGGCCGCGGCGGTGGATGTGAGCGGGCAGTGGGATGTGGAGATGGAGTATCAGTTGGGGAAGGCGTCGCACCGGCTGGTGTTCGAGCAGAGGCAGGCGTCGCTGATGGGATCGCATCAAGGGGAGTTTCTGGATAGCGATTTGCGCGGGTCGGTGTCGGGGAGCGAGGTCTGGTTCAGCAGTTCGCACCGCTATGAAGGCACGCGCATCGGGTATGAATTTCAGGGGCAAGTGTCGGGAGACACGATGACGGGCAAAGTTGGATTAGGGGAATACGGCGAAGCGAAGTTCACGGCGAAGCGGCATGTGTACGGGCGGCCGGGCGGGGTGGTTCGTCCGGTGAAGAACGTGTGACGGGCGAACTGTATCAGCCGTGGCCGAGATACATTAGCCAGCCTAGTCCGAACATGACAGCGACGAAGTAACCGAAGGAGCGCAGCCCATAGCGGAGGCGCTCCTGATCTGTTTTCTTGGTAACAACGCCGAGGACGACGGAGCAGAGCAGGGCGAACAGGAGGGCGGCTTCAAAGTGGGACAAATTGACTTTGGGCATGTTAGTCCTTCCTGCCGGAGACGATTTCGAAGGCGTCGACCATGGCCAGGACGTTCATCAGTCCAGCGGCGACGAGGAACTTAGTGCCGTAATCGTGGACGTGGCCGGCGATTTCGGGCTGATCGTAGCCGAGCCAGGTGGTGAGGAAATAGAGGATGCCGCTCATCATGTCGGCGAAGTGTCCGCCGGTGTAGATGATGGTGGTGAGGAGGTCACCGCTGGCGGGCTGGAACATGGCTCCGCGCATCATGATTCCGAAGAGGAAGGTGATGAGGACGGATGCGGCGAGCATCATAGCGCGCCCGGTGCGCTTGAGGTAGAAATGGCCTGCGCCGGGGATGATCCAGGCAAGCAGGACCACGGGCGCCCATGTCATCACGGAGACCGAGGGTTCCTTCTTTATTGCGACTTGTTCCGCCATAGGGATACTCTGTCAGTGTAGCAGAGGGTGTTTGGCGGCTAGGGTTCGTCGATGTGGAAGTGGCGTCGGCTGCAATGGAGGCACTCGAACAGGTAGGCCGTGGGGCCAACGTCGCGGTGCAGCGATTCCAGAAGATTCGTAGCGGCGCGGCTGGGGATCTTCATCGCGAACAGGATGTGGTTTCGCAGCCCCTCTTCCCAATCGGGGAAATCGCGGCGCAGTTCGGTCAGCCCCGCTGGCGCGATGAAGGCGGTGGCATCGCTGCAGCACATTGGCCAGACTTCGTTCTGCCAGGAGTTGTAGCCGGGAGTGCGCAGCAGCAATTCGTCGTGAAGCGCATCGGAGGCGTCGGTGGAGAGCCCCTCCTCATCGACAAAGGAGGCGTCGAAGCGGGCAGCGGCGCTGCCGTCGGCGATGCACCACGGGCAGAGGGAGTCGTCGAGGTCGTAATCGGAGTAGACAGGGCCGCGGTAGATGTAGCCGCGAGTCTGTCCGCAACACCGGCAGGCGCCCGGTGATTCGCCGACGCTGCCCGAGCGCAGCGGGTCGGGATGGTAGCGGAACCGTGGAAGAGACACTAACACCTCCTGCTACAAACCCCATGCGCAAACAGGCCCCGGTTCAGGTCAACGGCCCATGAGATGTTTTTTCAGAAACTCGTATGTACCTACGCCGTGAATCTCATGGGGGCCGTCGAAGTACTCGATTATAGTTTTATTTTTCAAGCCCATTTGCGAATAAAACCTATACACTTTAGCATATTCGAAGGCAACCCACTCGTCCCAGCCGACGCCATCGCGGTGGCCGCGTTCGACCATGAAGGGGCGGGGAAAGATGAGGGTGGAGAGTTCGGCGTAGTTGGCAAGGTGTGCGAGGTTGAATTCGGGGATGTCGTATTCGCCGGTTAGGGGATAGACGAAGGGGGCATCGAGGGAGGCGACTTTCCAGACCCATTCGTTGAAGTTGCCGGAGTTAATGGAAAGTGCGTAACCGGTGAGGAGCGCGGGGATTCGCTGGGCGGTGAATCCACCGTAGGAGAGGCCGTAGAAGCCGATGCGGGCGGCGTCGACGAAGGGGAGCGAGCCAAGCCATTCGAGGATGCGCTGGTGCTGTCCGGCGATGAATGAGAATTGGGAGAGCGCCCAGGGGTGGGCTTTGCGATTGATCTGGCGGAAGCGGTCGGCGAGGACGTAGGGGTTCTGCGGGGAGAAGGTGACGAAGCCTTGTTCGGCGAGGCGCACGGCGAATTGTTTGTAGATGGGATTGCCGCCGTGGGGATTGGCGACGTCGGTGGGGCGGCCTTCGAGTCCGTGCTGGCAGACGACGGCAGGGAGCCTTCCGTTCGGGTTCCTGGGGACGAGGAGAATGCCGTAGGCGGGGACGTTGTTCCAGACATCGAGGACGACTTCGTAGCCGCGGAAAGCGGGCTCATCGTAGAGGAGGCGCGTGCGGGGGTTGATGGGAATCGAGGGATCGGGCAGGCGGCCGATGAGATCGCGCCAGATGCGGTCGCGATATTGGCGGGTGGAAGCGGTCCAGGCTGCGACGGAGGAGCGATCGGCTTCGGCCCAGAAACCGGCGCGGGCTTGGGGGGATTGGCGAATGACGCGGCGGGCGTAGTCGACGATGTTGCGGACCTGGCGTTGGAGGCGCGTGGGGTCGGCGGCGAACTGGAGGCGGACTGGTTTTGAAGGAAGCGATGGCAGGCCGAGGAGCGCCTGGATTGCGGGCTTCGACCAGGGGGAGCGGCTAGGAATGACGATGGGTTTGGCGGGGCCATGGATGCGGGCGATTTCGGCCTCAACCTGTTGCGGGGTAAACGGAGCGAGCGAGCCGTGCGGTGCTGCTCCGCGTTTGTCTTTTTCTTCTTGGGGCGGGCCATCGACGCGGGGGCCGGGCGCGGTTTCGACGATCAGCCTGCGGGGGAGAATGAGGGAGGCGAGGGAGGCATCGCGGTAATCGGGGAGGAGTCCCCAGACGTCGCGGTAGACGGGTTCCTTCCAGAGTTCATCGCGCGGGCCGAAGTAACCGGAGACGAGAACGGTTTCGATGGAAGGATCGAGCGCGGCGGCATGGAGGGCGATGAGGCCGCCCTCTCCGTAGCCGGCGATTGCTTTGGGGACGGCCAGGTTTTCGGGGAATGCGGCGAGGACTTTCTGGACTTCGACGCCGATGATGTGGCGTCCGAGCGGGTAGAGTTGGCGCCAGAGGAATTCGCGATGCGGCATGTTGGTTTGGCGCGCGCCGGGAACGCCGCTGAAGGTATCGGCGCGGTCGACGATTTGGGGGATGAGGACGGTGGCGCCGGCCGCGGCGAGGGTGGATGGCATGCCTGCGGCGAAGGATTCGAGGGACTCGCCGGCATCGGGGATGGCGACGACAAAGAGGCGGGGTTTTGTTTTGGGCTGGAGGAGCAAGCCTTCGCCGGCGAGGGTATCGAGAACTTGCCAGCGGACGCGGTGGCCGCCCAGGCGCTCCATGGGACGGCGTTGGAGGGGTTCGGTGGCGCCGAGGATGTAGGCGAGTCTTTCGCGAGTGGGCGAGGATGGCGGTTTGCGGTAGGAATCGAGAAAGCGGTGAATGCCGGAGACGACGAGACCGGCACTGTCGCCTGTCCAATCGAGAGGGAGAGTTCCGGGAAGAGGTTGCGCCGAGAGCGCGAAGGGAAGCAGAGCCGGCCAGAGGCGCATCTTCTCATGGTAGTCTGGTGCCCATGCGATTTCTGATGCTTGCGATGGCGGCCCTGCCCGCGATGTGCGCGGACGCGGTGTTCGAGTTGGCGAAACAGCCGGGGTCGGCGGAGTTTCGCGCCGCGGTGGAACGGCTGATGAAAGCCGAGGATATTGCGGCGGGGCGCGCGGTTTACGGGGAGGGAGCGAATTTCGTGTGGGTGGTGGATGCGCCTTCGCAGCCGGAACTGTTTGTGGACGATGCGGCAGCGGGGAAGTTGAGCCGGGTGGGGAATACGAACCGGTGGGTGATGGTGGGGAAGATGGGGGCAGGGACGTCGCACGGGTTTCACTATGTCGTGGACGGCAAGGCGATGGGCGGGCGGAACGATGTGCCCGCGTATCTGGCGGAGAGCTATGCGCAACCGGGCGTACCGCAGGGGAAGCTATCGGAGAAACTGGCGCACACGTCGCGGATCTACGACGGAATGACCAGCGAATACTGGATTTATGTGCCGGCGCAGTACGACGCATCGAAGCCCGCGGCTCTGATGGTCTGGCAGGATGGGCAGGGGCATACGGATCGTAACGGCGCGGCGCGGACGCTAAACGCGATCGACAACCTGATTCACCGGAAGAAGATTCCGGTGATGATCCAGGTGTTTATTTCGCCGGGGATGAAGGGCTCGCAGCGGATGAGGAGCGTGCAGTACGACACGGTGAACGATACGTACGCGCGGTTCCTGCGCGATGAAATTCTGGCGGAAGTGCAAGCGAAGTACAACATCCGGAAGGACGGGTATAGCAGGGCGATTGCGGGGAATTCGTCGGGGGGGATCTGCGCGTTTAACGTGGCGTGGCATCAGCCGGACCAGTTCAGCCGGGTGCTGTCGCGGATTGGGAGTTTCACGAGTATTCAATGGAAGCCCGGCGTGTTGGAAGGCGGCAACGTCTATCCGTTCAAGATTCGCAAAGAGCCGCAGAAGAACATACGGGTGTGGCTGCAGGATGGGAATCAGGATCTGGAGAACAGCCATGGAAGCTGGCCGCTGCAGAACATCCAGATGGCGAATTCGCTGAAGATGCGCGGCTACGATTTTCATTTCAGTTGGGGAGGCGGAACGCACAACGGCGCGCACGGGAATGCGGAATTGCCGGTGGCGATGGAATGGCTGTGGCGGGATTACGACGCGGGGAAGACGGAGCAAGAGTACACACAGGAAGCGGGAGAGAAAGAGAAGCCGATATTCCGTGTCGTGAAACTGAATCGCTAGCGGGGGACGAAGAGGCGCGGGGCGAGGAAGAGCGCGGCTGTGAGGACGATGAAGGCGGCGTCGCGGGCGGTGAAGCGGCGTTGCGCGATGGCGGGCCAGGCGCCGGTGAATCCGCGGGAGAGCATGGCCGCATGAACGCGGTCGGCGCGATCCCAACTGCGGAGGATGAGGTTGCCGAATTGATGGCCGTAGATGGAGATGCGATTCCAGCCGAGGGGGCGGACGGTGCGGCAATTGCGGGCGCGCTCCATGCGGGCGTACTCTTCGCCGAGGAGGTTGGTGTAGCGGTACATCATGCCGAGGATGATGTTGAGGACGTGCGGGGCGCGCATTTCGCGCAATGCCCAGAGGAGTTCCGACAGCGGAGTGGTGGCGGTGAGCATGGCGAGGAGGAGAGCGGCGAGGTAGCCTTTGCAAAGGACGGAGGCGCCGGCGGGCGCTCCGCGTTCGAGGGCGAGGAGGCCCGCGGCGAGGAGGAGGAAGGGCGAGGCGGCGAGGCAGCGAAGGGTGAGATAGAAGCCGGAGGCGCGGCTGGTGAGGACGAGGAGGATGGCGAGCGCGGCGTAGGCGGCGAAGGGGCGCAAGACGGCGGGCGGGGTGGAGGCAACGATAGCGATGACGGCGACGATGGTAAGGATGCGGGCGCGGGGATCGAGGCGCTGGAAAATGCGGTTCACGCGCGTTCCGCCAACAACGCGGGCCGTGCGCGGCGCAGGAATGCCACGATGGCTACGGTGAGGGCGCCTTCGATGGACGCCGCGCCGAGATAGAGGGCGGCCATGAACCAGAAGCCCTTGCCGTATCCGGTAAGGGAGAATTCGAGGGCGATGAGGAGGGCGGGGGTGAGGACTCCGATGAAGCCGCAAAGGAAGGCGCGGAGGGTTTGGGGGCCGAGGCGGGATCGCCAAAGAAGGGAGGCGAGCAGTGCTCCGGTACCCATGTTGGCGGCGTTGAGGCCGAGGGAAAGCAATCCTCCATGTTGGAAGAGAATTGTTTGAAACAAAAGAGCGGCGAAGATGACGGGGAAGGCGCGTTTGCCGGCGAGGATGCCGGCGAGGCCGTAGAGGCCGAGGTGTACGGAGGTGGCGCCGAGGGGGAAGTGGATAAGGGAAATGGCGAAGCTTGCGGAGGCGAGCATGCCGAGGCGGACGACTTCATCGGTTTCGATGCGGCGGCCGAGCCAGTACATGGCGGTCCAGGAGACGCCGTGGGCGGCGCCGCACCAGAGATTAGGGATGATGCCGTCGGCGATGTGCATGTTACCAGGCGAGGTAGAGCGAGGTTTCGTAGTTGACGGCGTCGAAGGTTGCGCCGGCGGGAGGCGCGTCCTTAAACATGGCGGAGAACAGGACGGGGCCTTTGGAGTTGGCGGGTGGAGTCCAGGTGAATTTGCCGGCGGCATCGGTCTTGCCGGAAGCGACGCCTTTGGAGGCTCCGGGGAGAAGAACTTCGATGGCGATGCCGGGGGCGGGTTTGCCGTGTTTGAGGAGTTGGACTTGCCACGAGGAGGAGGTACGCTCGGCGGTGAATTCGAGTTCGAGGCCGATGGGTTTGGCTGACTTCGCGTTGAGGCAGGAGACGGCGGTGCGATAGGTGCGGGAGGCTTGGGTGGCGGTGGGGTTTTTGTCGCGTCCGCCTTGTTTCACACCTTGCGGCGTGCGGCTGGTGACGCCGCGGTCCTGGATCATGACGAGGCGATGGGGCCCGGATTCCCTGGGGGTGAAGGGGGCGGTGACTGTGTTGGCGGACTTTGCCGGGGTGAGTTTGGTTTTCGCTCCGGAGGGGGCGAGGACGTAGAGTTCGACTTGGGCGGCGTTGATGGCTTCATCGCCGTTGGGGAAGACATCGCCGTGGCTGATCTGAATGGTGGCTGGTTTGCCGGGTTCGAGGGTGGCGACGGGAGCGACCCAGGTATAGTGAGCGAGGGCGAGTGTGGCGGCCAGGAAG
>JAEUQG010000575.1 GCA_016789755.1 Bryobacterales bacterium | reverse complement strand
TCCGGAGGACGGCACGCCGCGGCATTAGCGCACAAAATCGAGGGCTCCGTCAAACTCGTTCCGTACTGGAAGCGCACATTGGAAATCGTCCCGCTGAACCCCGACGGCACGGTAAACGCGAACGTCGCCGAGGTCTGTATGAACGTCCCGCTGTTAATGGGCGAGTTGGCGTTCGCCAGCTTGCCATTAATCAGCCCCCACTGCATCTGCTGGCCGCCGCCTCCTCCTCCGAAAATACCCATGCCCGCGGTGCCCACTCCGTAGTGTTGTGTCACCCCTGCCAGCCCGGCCGGGTTCTGCCGGAAACGCCACTCATTGTTCCCACCCACATTGTCCAGATCCTGCCCGCCCGGAGTCGAACCCGCGGTCACATCGGCATCGTAGTTCGTCAGCACCGCGCTGTTATTGCCCATGTCCCACAGCAGAGCCGTCAGCACATCGCTCGGCCTCGATACCGCGTTGTTGTTCGTCAGGATTACGGTCAACGTCGTCCCCGTAAATGCAAAGGAAGCCGTCGCGTTCAAAGCGTTGCCGGAGCCCGCGTTGCTGCCGGTCCCGTTGAATACGATCGGCGCCGCGGAAAGCGACACCGCAAGCACCGGCAGCAATCCTCCGAGCTGAGCCGCTCGCAGCGGCAATCGAAACTTCATTATTTTGTATTCCTCCAGATATTTCTGATGCGTTGTTCCTCATATTAATACGAATCCGCGCGCACAGACTATCCCGTCCGGAGGCTACGAAAATGTCCAGAATCCACCTAAGGTATTGAAACTACAGTTACGACAGACCTAGAAACTATTTACACCGAAAAAGTACCGGAACCATCCATTCATAGGACTTCTGGTACTTTTTCACATCTCTCATTTTTCCAATCCACCCAAAGAACTATTGACCCTTTTCCACTCCCCGTTAAGCCTTTGTAAAGCCGTGTTAACCACCGTACCCCACCCTGCCCTTCCCAGCCGTCTCACAAGGCATGCAAGCGGCATGGATTCTCACTCTGACGATGGCGGCGGCAGGCTTTGCCGCGGCGGCGCGCATTCACCCTCTCGCGAGCACTAAGACCACCGATGGCGTCGCCGACGTCGTCGAACGCACGGTTCCCTCCGTAGTTCGCGTGCTCATCGATGCCAAAGCCGCCCGCCGCGCCGCCGGTGAAGCCTCCGGCATCGTCATTTCCCCCGATGGCTACATCCTCACCAACCACCACGTCATCGACGGCGCCTCCGCCATCAAGGTGCAACTCCACGATGAGCGCGAATTCCCTGCAAACCTCGTCGCCTCCGACCCGCCTACTGACCTCGCCGTCCTCAAGATCGGCGCCTCTGCCCTGCCCCATCTCGAATTCGGCGACAGCCGCCGCCTGCGTGTCGGCGATGCCGTCCTCGCCATTGGAAACCCCTTCGGCATCGGCGTCACTGTCACCGCCGGCATCGTCAGCGCCCGCGGCCGCTCCTTGGGCGCAGGACAATTCGAGGATTACATCCAAACCGACGCCGCCATCAACCCCGGCAACTCCGGCGGCCCGCTCCTCAACCGCGACGGAGAACTCATCGGGATCAATACTGCCATCCTCTCCCCCTCCGGCGCCAGCAACGGCATCGGTTTCGCCGTCCCCTCCAATCTCGCCCGCGCCGCCATGTCCGACCTCATCGTCCACGGCCGCGTGCTCCGCGGCTATCTCGGCCTCGGCCTGCAACCGCTGAACGCCTCCCTCGCCGAGGCCCTCGGCCTCGACTCCGCCTCCGGAGCCCTCATCGCCGATGTCGCCCCCGCAAGCCCCGCCGCACTCGCCGGAATCGAGAAAGGCAGCGTCCTCCGCTCCATCGACGGCGTCGAAATCCGCAGTTTCGATCGCCTTCGTCTCTTCATCGCCTCCGCCAAGCCCGGAGCGAAACTGACCCTCCGCGCCCTCACCCCCGCCGGCGAACAGGACTTCGCCGTCACTCTCATCGAAAAGCCTCACCAACCCGCCGAAACACAAGAGCAACTCCCCGGCGGCGCAGTCGTCTCCGCAGCCGTCGCCCCCGCCTCAGGAATACTCTTGCTCGCCGTCGACCCCAATGGTCAATTCGCCGCTGCCGGCATCAAAGCCGGCGATGTCATCGCCTGCGTCAACCGCACCGCCGTCGCCTCCGTGGCCGACATGCGCCGCGAGATCGGCAAGTCCGATCGCAATAACGTGCTCATCGAAGTCAATCGCGCCGGCTCAGCCTACTTCGTCGCCGTTGAGCGCACCGGCTTTTAGGGCAGCCGAGCCCTAATCCTCCACCGCGATCGTCGGCCCCTTGTTCGCCGCCGCCTGCTCCACGCGCGCCAGTACAGCCCGCGCCAGCGCGTAGAACGGCTGCGCGATCGCGGCGTCTTCCCCAGCCAGTGCCGCCGGCCGCCCGCTGTCCCCGCCCCGCCGCACTTCCGGCACCAGCGGCAACTCCCCTAACAGCGGAATCTGCATCTGATCGGCAGTGCGCTTCCCGCCGCCTTCGCCGAAAACATCGATCCGCTCCCCCGACTGCGGAGCAATCAGGTAACTCATGTTCTCCACCAGCCCCAGCAACGGCACATGCAACTGCCGGAACATCAGCACCGCCTTCCGGGCATCTTCCAGCGAAACATCCGACGGCGTCGTCACCACCACCGCGCCCGTGATTGGAGTGCTCTGTGCCAGCGACAGCGAAACGTCCCCCGTCCCCGGAGGCAAATCCACCACCAGAAAATCCAGCGGTCCCCACATCACATTCCGCACAAATTGTTGCATCAGACTGTGCAGCATCGGCCCGCGCCAGATAATCGGACGGTCGCCCGGACTCAAAAACCCCATCGACATCAGCTTCACGCCGTATTGCTCGATCGGAGCGATGCTCTCCCCCGACGCCCGCGGCGATTCGTTGATGCCCATCATCCGCGGCACATTCGGCCCGTACACATCGGCGTCCAGCAACCCTACCTTGTGCCCCAGCGCCTGCAATGCCAGCGCCAGATTCACCGATACCGTGGTCTTCCCCACGCCGCCTTTCCCCGAACCGACCGTAACCAGATATTTCACGCCCTCAATGGGGATCTTGGGCATTTCCATGGATGGAGGAACTGACATAAATTCTCTTAGATGTTTCCTTGCCGGAGCGCGACGCAGCTATTTCGCCGTCAGCGCATCCCACTGTTTCGATGCCCTCTGTTCCAGGGCAAATAGATCCTCCGCCAGCACGTAGCGGTCTTTCACCAACTGCCGTGCCGCGGCCCCGATCTTGTCGAGGTAGGCCTGTTTGTTAGGGTAGCGCTCTTCTATCGAACGGCGCGAATCTGAGTTCGCCGCCGCCCCCGTCTTGCTCGCCGCAAACGGAAAAAACGACCCCACCATGCTGTACATCTCCTCCGGCGCCCCGATGTGCGCCGCCCGCAGATTCCACCCCGTATACGTCGCCAGCGGAACTTGTATCTCCGGCAACCGTATCCCCGCCACTTCATTCCCGTCCCCATCCACCTGCGGCACCAGCGTCGCATACGCTTTGCCCAGCTTCGGCGGATCGTTCGTCACAATGCCATGCGATCGGAACTCCGGACCGTAATCGGCCCGCCATGCCTGCTGGATTCGCCGCGGCACATTCACCCCGCGCAACCGCGGAAACCGCAGTGCCGTATGCGCAGTCAGCGTCCCGTTCGCCACCAGCGGAATTTGCGATTCCGGCGGAGCCACACCGTCCTTCAGCCACTCCTGCATCGCCACCAGCAGCGCCCTCATCGCGTAGCGGTAATCATTGGCGTTGGCCGCATGCGCCGTCACTGTCTTCGGCGGCGGAAACGCCCCCGGCCCGTGCTGCGTCCCGCTCAACAAATACGCCCGCGAATCCGCCCCCAACCCCATATCCTGTTTCCCATCCAAACTCGTGTGTATGAGCGAAGCGGCCCTCCCCCAATACTCATACGAGCTGTTGGTATAGAAAATCTTCGGCGCCACTCCATCCTCCACGGCCCGCGTCAACAGCCCTTCCCGTAACCCGCTCTCTTCGTCCATCTGCGCCAAATCGGAAAACGGAAAAATATCCGTCGGATACAGCAGATTCGTGTACGGATGCCCGTCCCGCGATGGCTGCGCAAATCGGTGATTGAAGCTCCCCCGCCCTCCCCCCGCCACATGCGCCCACACCCCGTCGAAAACCTTCCTCCCCTTCTCATCTTTGTTGAAGCCGAAATAAAGAAATGTGCGCAGAAACCGCCCGCTCTGCGAACTCCCGATCCCGATCGCCCGCTTCAAATAACGGCCCTGCCCCCCCAGCAGCACTGTCCCCGCGTTCTCATACTTCAGGAAGCTGATGATGTCCCGCACCCCCGCCGGCCCCAACCCCGCAATCACCGGATCCTGCGATTCATACACCAGTTCGTAGATCTTGCCCGGCTCGAATCCGTCGGTATAGTACACCACTCCGCGATCGGGAACCACCTCCCCCGAAACCACGCGAGCCAGCTTCCATTTCTCCCGCCCGATCACCCGCGCCGCCGCCGCGTAGCCGTCGCGCACTGTCAGCTTCAGTCCCTCCTCCGTCCCCGCCCGCACCGCATAAGGAATGTGCGCCCGGTCTCCCAGATTGTGCTCCTTCTCTCGCACCTCGGGAATCCACTGCGACCGCACAATCCCCGTAATCGGATCCCCCGCCCGTTTCGCTGCCGGCGCGAACAGCCGCATCAGCCCCGCTTCCTGCGCCACATCCGCCTGCCATCCCAGCCACACCAGCGTGAATCCCCGCCGCATCAGAAATCCGTCGCCGAAGTCCCCCGCTTCTTTCGGATCGTACACCGATTGCCCCATCTGGAACATGTTCACCAATCCCTTGCGGCCGCGGTTACTTACCTCGAATAGAATCGTCCCGTTCCCTTCCGCCGGTTGCCGCGGCTTCAGCACAAACAGGTCCGCCGAAAACTCCACCAGCCCGCCCGCGTTCTTCGGCCCGTAATCGATGTCCCGAATGATGCGGTTCGATGCGCTCCGCGGATCCACCGCAAAATGCGCCCGCGCCACAATCCGCTCGTACGCATACCCCGGCACATCGCTCCGGTCCACCAGTTCAATCCTCGTCACCGCGGCCGGCAGCAGAAACACCGCGCCCAATGCCGCGCCAAACAAGCGAAACAACATAAGCGTCATGGTAACGCAATCACGCCAGCGTCAGCCCCGCCTGCGCCTTCAGCGAAAAATCCGCGAATTCTCCCCGCTCGTATTTCACGAACGCCGCCGCCGCAATCATCGCCGCGTTGTCCGTCGACAGCGCCGGAGTAGGAAAGAACACCGGAAACGGCAGCCTCGCCCGCCGCGCCGCATCGCGCAACCCCGCATTGCACGCCACTCCGCCCGACACCACCCAACTCCGCGCCCCAATCTCTTCCCCCGCCGCCTCTGACCGCCGCAGCAATTCCTCAATCACCGTGTACTGAAACGACGCAATCAAATCGAGCGTCGCTTGCGGCGTCAGTTCCAGCCATTCCGCCGTCGACGGACGAGGATTCGTCTTGCAGAATTCCTTCCGCCTCCCGATCTCCTCTTCCATCCCGTGCCCTTCCACCCAGCGCAGCACCGCCGTCTTCAACCCGCTGAAACTGAAATCGAGCGCATTGCCTTTCATCTTCGCCGGCGAGAACCGTACCGCCCGCCCATTGCCGTACGGCGACAGCGCATCCAGCACCGGCCCGCCCGGATAGTTGTATCCCAGCAACTTGCCCACTTTGTCGTAGGCCTCCCCCGCCGCATCGTCTCGCGTCCGCCCTAATAGCCGGTAACGGAAGCCCTCCTCAATCTCGAAAAGATGCGTATGCCCTCCGCTCACCACCAGCGCCAGCGCCGGAAACTCCAATCGCCCCGCCGCCTCCATCGCCACCGCGTGAATGTGCCCTTCAATGTGATTCACTCCGATCAGCGGCAGCCCGCGCGAATAACAAATCGCCTTCCCATACGTCATCCCCACCAGCAGCGACCCCACCAGCCCCGGACCCTGTGTAACCCCCACCGCGTCCAGATCCCCATAGCCGCAACCCGCCACCTCCATCGCCTGCCGCACCACCGCCGTGATCGCCCGCAGATGCTCCCGCGAGGCCAGTTCCGGCACCACACCGCCATACTTGCCGTGCACATCGAATTGCGAACTCACAATGCTCGAAAGCACCCTGCGCCCGTCTTCGACAACCGCCGCCGCGGTTTCATCGCAAGAAGATTCGATTCCGAGGATACGCGCCATGTACCCTCCTATTCTCGCAACCCCGCCCCTCAGTCCGCCGCAGCAGCCGCCTGCATCGCCTGCAAATCCTCCGCCCGATACCCTCCCCGCGTCCGGAAATAAACAAACAACCCCGCAAACACCCCGATCAGAATTAGCGGCAAGTACCCGACATAGCGGAACGCCGCCGCCGGACCCGCCGTGTCATACCAGCCCCCCATCACCGGCAGCACAAACGCCACCGCCAGATTCCCCGTACCGCCCATAATCGCCAGCAGCAACGCCCCCCCGCGCGGAAACAACTCGCTCGTCACCCCCAACATCGTCGGCCAGAAATACGTCTTCCCGATCCCGAACAACGTCGCCGCCACAAACGCATCCGCCGGCGTCTTCACCCCGCCCAACAGAAACAACCCCGCCGCCGCCAGCACCGCCGACAGCGACAACAACCCGAACGGCGAAAACTTGTGCGCCATCGGCCCGCCGAAAAATCGCAGCACGAACATCAACCCCGCCGTGTATACCAGAATCAGAATCCCCTGCATCCCCGTCAGCCGCGTGATCAGCGACCCCACCCATTGATCCGGAGCCAGTTCCGTCGCCGCCGTCATCCACATACAAACCCACAGCAACAAAAACAGCGGCCGCATCGATTCCCGCAGCATCGCCCCCGTCGAAACACCCGCCGAAACACGCTCCGTCGCCGGAAACTCCTGCCCTCGAATCAGCAGCAGATAGCCCACCGCCGGCGCCAGAATCGTGCCCAGTTTCACCTGCCACCCCATCGTCCGCAGACTTGCCGCCACGCCCGTCCCATCCAGCCCCATCAGCTTCGTAATCCCGAACGCCAGCAACCCGCCGCAAATCAGCCCCCCCGGCCACCAGGCATGCAGCACGTTCATCTTGTGCGTCTTATCGTGTGGATACAGCGTCGCGCACAGCGGATTGATCACCCCTTCCACCAGCCCCTGCGACAACCCCAGCGTCAGCATCCCGCCATATAAAATCAGAAACCCGGTATCGGAATAAAACGGAGCCACCGGAGCGGTCGGCCGCGGCGCGAACAGAATCGCAATCACCGCCGCCATGTACCCCCATGAGGATAGCGCCAGCAGCCTCCTCATTCCGAAAAAGTCCACCAGCGATCCCCCAATCAGAATCGAAACCGTGAACCCCCAGAACGCCGGACTCAGAATCACCCCGATCTGCTCTTTGTTCAACTGAAAGTCCGCCCCCAGCGCGTCCAGAATGTCCCCGCGTATCGAAAACACCATCGACGTCGTCACCAAAGCCAGACAACTGGCCAGAAAGAGCCGCCCAGGATTCATCAAGGCAGTATATAACCTCGCGCTACGGCTATGCTGGTTGTCATGGTATCGCTGCGCAAGGCACAGCACGCCGATCTGGCCTTCCTCATGACCCTCGAGGAAGCAAACTACCAACTCGGCTTCACCGGCCGCGATCTGCTCGAAGATCACCACGCCGCCCTCGCCGACGACGACTTCGGCTATTGGATCATCGAAGCCGCCGGCCGGCCCGCCGGATTCGCCATCCTCGCCGGCCTCGCCTCCCAGAACCGCTCCATCCTCATCAAACGCATCGCCGTCTCAACCCCCGGCCACGGCCACGGACGCCTCGCCATGCGCCAGTTGATGCGGCTCGCCTTCGTCGACTACAACGCCCACCGCCTCTGGCTCGACGTCTACCCCGAAAACGAGCGCGCCCGCGCCGTCTACCGCGCCTTGGGCTTCCAGGAAGAAGGCGTCATGCGCGATTGCATCTTCACCGCCGGAGCCTTCCGCTCCCTCATCCTTATGTCAATCCTCGAACACGAACCCGCCGCCCGCGAGTTGCGCCATGCCTAACGTCTTCCCCACCCAATCTGTCGACACGCTCTCCGAGGCCCTCGGCGTCCTCACCGCCATGATTACCCCAGCCCTCCTCCTGTCGGCCTCCGGCACCTTCGTTCTGTCCACCTCCATCCGCCTCGGCCGCGTCATCGACCGCGTGCGCGCCATAGCCGACCGCATGGATGACCTCATGCACCGCCCCGACCTCGAAATGCTCGAAGAGCGCAAAGCCATGCTCATGGACCAGATGAAACTCCTCAGCACCCGCGCCACCGTCCTCCAGCGAGCCATCACCGTCTTCTACATCGCCTCGGGCCTGTTCGTCCTCACCAGCGTCGCCATCGGCCTCGATGCCCTCTTCAACCGTGGCGGCCTTCACTGGCTCCCCGTCGCCCTCGGCATCAGCGGCGCATTCTGCCTCCTCTACGGCTCCCTCACCCTCATCCTCGAAGCCCGCAGCGCCGTCACCGGACTCCGCGCCGAAATGCGCTTCCTCAACCGCCTGGTCGACAACCGGCAGGAGTAGCACAGCGCTCCAACTCTTCACTGTGCCGTTACTCAGGGGTCATTCCCAACGGAGACGCCTTCTCTTGGAGTTGGCGATGGCTGCAACCTACTGTGCTCGCTCACCCGTCGCGATAGACCGCCCGATCCAGGCGAAAGCGAATAGGACGAGCCCACCGATCCATGCGCCCAGACTGACCACCTCGGAAAAATAGACCGCGATCACGACGCCCGTGGTGATCAGGATTCCCGCCAGGAAC
>JAEUQG010000475.1 GCA_016789755.1 Bryobacterales bacterium | reverse complement strand
CCTCTCCCACCCCAACGTCGCCCGCCTCCTCGATGTCGGCGTCACCCGCGACGGCCGCCCCTATTTCGCCATGGAACTCGTCGAAGGCCTCACCCTCGATCAGTTCACCGCCTCCGCCTCCCTCGAAGAAAAACTCCACCTCTTCGATCAGCTCTGCTCCGCCGTCTCCGCCGCCCACCACAACCTCATCGTCCACGGCGACCTCAAACCCTCCAATGTATTAATCGCTCCTAACGGCGTCCCCAAACTCCTCGACTTCGGCATCTCCCGCCTCATGGACGGCGAATCCGTCGACTCCACCACCGTCGCCCTCCGAGCCATGACCCCCGCCTACGCCAGCCCCGAACAACTCCGCGGCGAGCCCATCTCAACCTGGAGCGACGTCTACTCCCTCGGCCTCATCCTCTACGAGCTCCTCACCGGCCAACGCCCCTTCCAATTCACCTCCAGAATCCCCGAAGCCATCCTTCGCGAAATCCAGCAGAATCCCCCCGCCAAACCCAGCGCCACCGCCGCCAACAAAGCACTCGCCGGCGACCTCGACAACATCATCCTCAAAGCCATCCACTTCGAGCCCGACCGCCGCTACGCCTCCGTCGATCAACTCGCCGCCGACCTCCAGCGCTACAAACAAGGCCACCCCGTCCACGCCCGCCCCGATACCATCGCCTACCGCGCCTGGAAATTCGTCCGCCGCAACCGCCTCGCCGTCGCCGCCTTCGCCGGCATCCTCATCGCCCTCACCGCCGGCATCCTCTCCACCGCCCGCCAGGCCCGCATCGCCCGCGAAGAACGCGCCCGCGCCGAACGCCGCTTCCAGGACGTCCGCCGCATGGCCAACATCATGATGTTCCAAATGGATGAGGCCCTCTCCTCCATGCCCGGCGGCGTCGAAGTCCGCAAAACCATGGTCTGGCACTCCCTCGCTTACCTCGACGGCCTCGCCCGCGAATCCACCGGCGACCTCGAACTCCAGCGCGAACTCGCCGCCGCCTACGAAAAAATGGGCGACGTCCTCGGCCGCCCTCTCACCGCCAACCTCGGCGACACCGCCGGAGCCCTCTCCAGCTACCGCAAAGCCCTCGCCATCCGCCAATCCGTCGCCCAACAGCAACCCGCCAATCCGGCCGCCCAACGCGAACTCGCCACCATCTACCAGCGCCTCAGCGCCATCCTCAAAGTCGCCGGCGATCACCGCCAGGCCCTCTCCCTCGATCACAAAACCATCGCCATCCGCTCCGGCCTCCTCCAGTCCGATCCCAAAAACCGTCAGCTCCAGCGCGATCTCGCCTCCAGCTACACCAACCTCGGCGGCACCCTCTCCCAACTCGGCCAATGGAACGAGGTCCTCGAAACCCGCCGCGACGCCCTCAAACTCTGGGAACGCCTCGCCGCCCGCGAAGATGTCTCCACCGGCGAAGCCCGTGGCCTCGCCCAAGCCCACACCCGCCTCGGCAGCATCCTCCTCTTCCTCAAACGCCCCGCCGAAGCCATGCCCCACTACGCCAAAGCCTTCGACATCGATCTCAACCTCGCCAAAGCCCATCCCCAGAACACCCAACTGCAATCCGCCCTTGCCCAATCCCACGTCGCCTTAGGCTTCGCCCTCTTCCGTACCGGCAACACCTCCGAAGCCCTCCACCACTACCGCACCGCCATCCCCGTCTTCGATGCCCTCATCTCCGCCGACTTGAGCGACATGCGCTCCCAAAGCATGCTCGCCACCTGCCGCTACCGCATCGCCGAAGCACTCCTCCATTCCGGAGCCCCCGCCAAAGCCCTCATCGAAGCTCAAACCAGTCTCAACGCCCGCCTCGACCTCGCCCGCCGCAACGCCGCCAGCGTCGGAGCCCGCGGCGAAGTCGCCGAATCCAAAGAACAACTCGGCGACATCTACTCCGCCCTCAAACGCCAGGACCAAGCCCTCTCCCTGTACCAGCAAGCCCACGCCACCCTCGACGACATGCGCTCCAAAAACCAGCTCTCCGCCGCCAACCTCGCCGACCTCCAACGCCTCCAAGCCAAACTCCAGCCGTTCTAGCTTCCATCCACCCACAACCCATTCAACTGTCGACGCGAATCACGCTATTCCAGGTAGTACCTTAGCTTTTTGGATTAAAAGTGGACAAAGTGGGACCTTTTGGATAAAATCTCCACACCGAGGGTTGGTGTGCAACACATCTGGAGCTTGCAGGCGCCTCACGGAATGTCCGACGCCCCTTGCGATGACAAGTGGCGCGTACGCCTCAGCTCGCGCTACGCCTCCTACTTCCTCTCCTTCGAAGAGGACAAAGAGTCCGCCAAAATCTACGTCGTAACCTTTGACCGCAAGGCGGCAATCCTGTGGCCTTATCCTCACTTCCTCGAGTGGCGTTCCAATCTGCTGCAATCCTCCTCCATCGCCCCCGAATCGCGCCGTCAAATGCTGACTGCCTCTGAGTTCTTCGGAGGCGGATCGGAAATAGACCGCAACGGCCGCTTCTTGTTGCCGCGCGCCGTTCGCGACGCTCTCGGCCTGGTCAATCCCAAAACCGAGTTCGGTGTCTACAATGACGGCGCCATTCGCCTTGCCACCAAAGAGCGCCTCACCCTTGCCATGCGCGAGTTCGCTCCATCAGGCGAGCAACTCGACAGCCTTGCTGTCGAAGAATACGTGCGTCTCGCCGCGAGCCCCGCCAAACCCCGCTCTCCGGAGTCCGCATGAGAGAGCACCTCCGCATCGTCATCGTGGCCTTTGCCACCGTCATGGTAGTCGTCATGGCCGCGCATGCCTCCATCTTCGCCGGACAGCATCTGGTTGCCTTTGGTCTTCTTTCCCTCGGAGTCCTGCTCGTCCTTGCTTTGGCATTCATCCTCAAGCCCTCCAGTCCCGCTGCGCCCCAACTACCGGATCCCACTCCGCAACCTCCGGCCCTGGGCTCCATCGAGAAGGTCGTCGACATGCTGTGGCGGCGCTTCGATGCCAGATACCCTCCGGCGCCTGCCATTGGCGCCAGCCAGCCGCCCCACGTAACGCGCCACAGATGGCTCGAGTTTCAATGCGAGCGCGAACTTCGCGAAGCGGGAGTTCCTGCTGAGGAAGCCGATCGAATCCTCACGCGCGTCTTCTCCCCGAATCAATGGTCAAGCAGCGTACCAGCATCCTCCGGGCCAAGCCATGCCGACTGGTCCGTGATCGTTTTGCAGGCTCATTTCGCCCGCGAACTGCGTCCATGGCTCGTGCCTCCCGACAAGGCCCAACTGGTTGCTGAATTCCGCGACGTCGTATCCGTCCTCTTGCATATTCCCGGCAGCCCACTCCTCCAACGCTGCTTCCGGCACCTGCTCGTGCGATTCTTCACCCCCGACCAACGCATTTGCTGGTACCTCCACCAACTCGGGCAAACTGAGCAGTTCATCGGATACCAACTGGGCCTGCCCCCTATTACCGTTGCTTGCACCGTCCGTGAAGTCTTCACCAGATTGCAGGATATAGAAACCGCACTGCTGAAGGCCGGCCTCGTCGAACAGCCGGGCCAGATCCAGCCGGCGGCGATCGAGGCATTCCAACTCTGGCTCCTCGGGCCAACGCCGGCCTACTGCATGAAATGAGATCTATGAACAGGACTTCCGCCACGATCGAACCTGAGGCATTGCAGCGAAACACCGTCGCGCACCTCTCCTCGGCACTGCTTCGAACGGCTTGCGGGCAATACTCCCCGCAGCCCCCCTTCGAAGACATTCCCCGCGGATACACCCCTCACGCATTCCTCTACCGCCGCGTGCGCCTCCTCCTGCACGATTGGAACCCGTTTCTCCAATTCGTCACCATGATCTTCACCCTCATCATGTTGGCGATCCTGTTTCTGCGCTTCAACTCCCCACCCGTTAT
>JAEUQG010000585.1 GCA_016789755.1 Bryobacterales bacterium | reverse complement strand
CTACGACTGGGAACTCCAGCATAAGTAGTCTGCTATCCATCCTCGTTCCCCTTTACAACGAGGAGGAGTTCGCCGCGGCTATCCTGCAACGCGTCATCGAAGCGCCGCTTCCACACGGTCTCCACCGCGAAATCATCGTCGTCGACGACGGATCGAACGACGGCTCTGCCGAAGTCGTAGAGCAGATTGCGGCCAGCCATCCCAGCATCCTTCGTGTACTGCGGCATCCACGCAATCTTGGCAAAGGCGCGGCGATCCGCACCGCCCTCGAACATGCCCGCGGCGAGTTCAGCATCATTCAGGACGCCGACCTCGAGTACAATCCCTGCGAATACGGCAAAATGCTCAAGCCCTTGCTCGACGGCCGAGCCGACGCCGTCTTCGGCTCACGTTTCCTTGTCTCCAGCGAGCGCCGCGTGCTCTACTTCTGGCACGCCCTTGCCAACTGGCTATTGACCAACATGTGCAATGTGGCAGCCGACCTCAACCTCACCGACATGGAGACTTGCTACAAGGCCTTCCGCACTTCGCTGGTTCGCAGCATCCCAATCCGGTCGAACCGCTTCGGAATCGAGCCGGAACTTACGATTAAACTCGCCAAGCGCGAGGCTCGAATCTACGAAGTGCCCATCAGCTATCACGGCCGAACTTATGCGGAAGGAAAGAAGATTGGATTTTCCGATGCCGTGGCAGCCTTGGCTGTCATTCTCCGTTACTGGATCTCCAACGACATCTACAAGGATACGGGCCCCGAGGTGCTCGAAGCCTTCTCAAGCGCGGTGCGCTTCAACTCCTGGATGGCGGACACCATCCGCCCCTACGTGGGCCAGTCCGTACTGGAAATCGGAGCGGGCATCGGAAATCTGTCCCGTCAGTTGATCGCTCGCCGCAAACACTACATTGCGACAGACCTCGACGCCGAACATGTCTCCCGGTTGGCGGCGCGGCTGCACCACCGGCCCAACGTCACCGTGCGCCGGTGCGATCTCAGCAATACAACGGATTTCGATGACCTGCGGGAATCCGTCGACACCGTCGTCTGTCTCAACGTGCTCGAACACGTCGCCGACGAAAAGACTGCCCTCAACAACATCTACGGCGCACTCTGTCCCGGTGGCCGGGCCATCATTCTCGTCCCACAAGGGCAGTGGGCCTTCGGAAAAATCGACGAAGCCCTCGGCCATCACCGGCGCTACTCCCGCCAGCAACTTCGTCACGTTCTCACAGAAGCCGGCTTCGCGGTCGAACAGATCCTCGACTTCAATCGTGTTTCGCTGCCCGGCTGGTATCTCAACGGCAAACTACTCGCACGCGACACCGTCAGCCCTTTTCAACTGCGGGTGTTCGACAAGACCGTCTGGCTGTGGCGCGCCATTGACCGCTTTCTCCCCTGGAGCCCCACTTCGATCATCGCCGTCGCCCGTCGTTGAGCGTCAACCGTCGGCGCTCCCTGCGCGTTCATCGGTAACATGGCGTTTCCTGTCGATTGCCACGTGCCGGGCTGGCCAACCACGTTTACTCTGGACATGTAGAGGAGAACAACACATGACACGGTGCGAACAACACGGAGGAGCACGGTCCAGCGTCATCATGGGCGCTCTGCTCATTCTCGTCGGCACAGTATTGCTCATGGAGCGTCTTGACGTCCTTCCCACAGATCTCATTCGCCATTTCTGGCCGCTCTTCTGGATGGTATTCGGAGGAGTTCTCCTCGCCAGTAACCGTTCGCCGTTTGGCAAGGCGTTCGGTCTATTCCTCATCATGCTCGGTTGTGGCCTGGAGTTGGAGAAACTCGGCTACATCAAATTCCGCATCCGCGATCTGTGGCCCGTTCAATTAATCGCCGTCGGCGGTTTCATGCTCTGGCGGGCTCTCAGCCCCACCTCCTTCCAAAGCGGCAGCCGCAACGCCGATAGCACACGCATCTCTGAGTTCGCCATGTTCGGCGGCACGGAACTGAAAGTCACCAGCAACGCTTTCGAAGGCGGCGATCTCACCGCCATCTTCGGCGGCCACGATATCGACCTGCGCGAGGCCCATATGGCCGGCCCCCGCGCCGAAATTCAGGCAGACGCTTTCTGTGGCGGCGTATCCCTCAAAGTCCCGCAGACCTGGCGCGTAACGGTGGACGGTCCGGCTATCTTCGGCGGCATCGAGAGCAAAACCCTCACCCCGCCCGATTCCGAGAACGCTCCCCACCTCATGGTACGATCCTTCGCCATGTTCGGCGGCGTCGAGGTGAAGAATTAGACATGCATCCCTTGCTGGTGGGAAAGCGCGGGCAGTTCTACGTGCTGGCATGGCTGCCGGTAGCCGGGATGCTCTCGCTCTTCTTCCGTCAAGCTGCCGGAGGCATGAATTGGTTCGAGGCCCTCACCCTCGCCTTTCCACTCTGTGCTCTCTATGCGATCGTCTGCCTCAGTTCGTGGTATCTGTGCCGCATGGCCCCTTTGGCCAAAGCCGGTCCGGTGCGCATCGCCGCGCCTCCGCTGCTTGCGTCCTTGATCGCCGCTGCCGTCTGGATCAATGCTGGCCGTCTCCTCGCCTCTGCTCTGTCTTCCGCACGGCCGTTCGCCGGCCTCGAAGATCGCTTCCAACGCCACGAAACCTCACTCTGGATCAGCGGCGTGTTGCTCTTCCTCCTCTCCACCAGCCTCTGCTACCTGCTGGCGGAAATCGAAGCCGTAAGAGAGGCCCGCGAGCGTGAGATCCAGTCCGCCGTGATGGCGCGCGAGGCTGAACTCAAGGCCTTGCGCGATCAGGTCAGCCCCCACTTCCTCTTCAACAGCCTCCACTCTATCAGCGCGCTGGCCGGCATCGACAAACAAAAAGCCCGTGAAATGTGCGCCCTGCTCGCCGATTTCCTCCGCACCAGCCTTACCATCGCCGACCGCCGCTTCATTCCCCTCGAAGAAGAACTGGCGCTCACCCGGAAGTATCTCGCCATCGAACAAGTCCGCTTCGGCGAGCGCCTTCACTTCGAAGAGAGCATTGAACCGGCCGCGCTCGACTCACTGGTTCCGCCGCTGATCCTGCAACCGCTGGTCGAGAACGCCGTCAAGCACGGCATCGGCCAGTGCCTCGAAGGCGGCGCCATACGCCTCGAAGCTCGCAATGGCGCCAACGATATTCTCCTTGCTCTTACTAACACCACGGATTCCGATGCGTCCAAGCCCGCTGGAGCGCGACTCGGTCTCGCGAACCTTCGCCGCCGCTTGGAGACGCTCTACCGCGGAGGCGCGCGCCTGACCACGTCAAGCAGCCCAACGCAGTACCGCGCCGAAATCCAGCTTTGGAAGCAGCCCCCAAAGGAAATGCGATGAACATGCTCCGTGTCATGATCGTGGATGATGAACCCCTCGCTCGCAGCGTTCTCCGTGAAATGCTCAGTGAGCGCGCCGATATCGAAATCGCCGCCGAATGCGCCAACGGCTTCGAGGCCGTTAAGGCAGCCGCCGACACCAAGCCCGATCTGCTCCTGCTTGATGTGCAGATGCCCAAGCTCGATGGTTTCGAGGTGCTCGAGTTGATCGGCCCGGACATCGCGGTCATCTTCGTCACCGCTTACGATACCTACGCCATGAGAGCGTTCGAAGTGCACGCCGTCGACTATCTTCAGAAGCCCTTCACCCCTGACCGCCTCAATACCGCGCTCGAACGCGCACGCCGGCGCATCGGCACGCAAGGCGTGCCAGGTGAGGATCTCTCCGCCGCCGCCCGCGGCCCGCAGCACTATCTGGAACGCATCGTCACGCGCGATGGTGCCAAGGTCCACATTATTCCCGTGGACAAACTCGACTACATCGAAGCGCAGGAAGACTACATCGCACTTCGCAGCGAAGGCAAAACAGTGCTGAAGCAGCAGACCATCTCGAGCATCGAAGCCTCGCTCGACCCCGCTCGCTTTGTGCGTGTTCACCGCTCCTACGTCGTGAACATCGAACGCGTCGCCCGCGTCGAACCCTACGGCAAAAACAGCAGGATCGCCATCCTCACCACCGGGGATCATCTCGCCGTCAGCCGCTCCGGCTACGCACGGCTGGACGAACTGTTGAAAACAGGCCGCTGAGTTCTGGTATAGTCACCGTCGATGCGTACCATCGGTCTGTTCCTTCTTTTCTCCACGCTCTGCTGCGCCCAGGATTTCGCCGTCGAAACCAACATTGCCGTTCCCATGCGCGACGGCATCGCTCTCGCCACAGATATCTACTTCCCAGCCGCCAACGGCGTGAAGAAGGCAGGCAAGTTCCCCGTCATTCTCAGCCGTACTCCTTACAACAAGAGCAACTCCGAAGGCCGCATGTACGCTGCTCGCGGCTATGTCTTCGTCAATCAGGACACCCGGGGCCGCTACGCGAGCGAAGGCCGTTGGGACTTCCTCACCATTGACGTCAACGACGGTTACGACACTGCGGCTTGGATCGTGAAACAACCCTGGTCTTCGGGCCGCATCGGAACGATAGGAACTTCCTATGTCGGAGGCACCCAGCACGCCCTCGCCCTATCCAACGCTCCCGGACTGGCGGCCGTCATTCCGGTCGACGCCGTTGCCAACGCCGGCTACTTCGGCATGCGCAATTCCGGAGCCTTCGAACTCCGTTTCTTCAACTGGATCTTCACCATCGGAGCCCCCAAAGGCAGCGCCGCCGTGCGCGACCCCGGCGCGCGAGCCACTCTCGAAGAACTCGCCGCCAACACGCGCCAGTATCTTCTCAACCTCCCGCTTCGTAAGGGAAACACTCCCCTCAAACTCGCCCCCGAATACGAAGACTGGCTCATCAAGGCCATGACGCGCTCCGATAACGACGCCTACTGGAAACAGCCCGGCTGGAACATTGTCGATCAGGTGGGCAATTACAAAGACATCCCCGCGTACATCGTCGGCGGCTGGTACGATTCCTGGGGCCGCTCCACTACCATGACCTTCGAAACCCTCCGCAAGCACAAGAAAAGCGCGATCCAACTCATCATGGGCCCCTGGATTCACGGCCAACAAACACGCCATTCCCACGGCCAGGTGGACTTCGGCGAGGACGCGGCCTTGAAGGCAGACTGGCGCATGCGATGGTACGACCGCTGGCTGAAGAACGAACCCAACGGCGCGGAAAACGATGCGCCAGTGCGAATCTTCGTCATGGGCACAGGCCCCGGAACGAAGAACCCCGAAGGCAAACTCCAGCACGGCGGCCAGTGGCGCGACGAACGCGAATGGCCTCTCGCCCGTGCTCGCTACACCCCTTTCTATCTCCAGGCCGACGGCACACTTGCCTCTCAGGCGCCCGCCTCCGCACAATCTCACACCAGCTTCGACTTCGATCCCAGCAACCCTGTCCCCACCATCGGCGGCAATATCTCTTCGGGCGACGGCATCCTGCTCCAAGGCGCCTGGGATCAAAAATGTGGAAAGCACGTCTGGAACTGCCGTGACGAACTGCCGCTCTCGGCACGCCGGGACATCCTCGTGTTCCAATCGCCGCCGCTCGAAAAGGACACCGAAGTCACAGGACCGATTGACGTGAAGCTCTTCGTCTCAACCGACGCAACAGACACGGACTTCACCGCCAAACTCATCGATGTCTACCCACCCTCGAGGGACTTCCCCGCCGGCTTCGATCTCAACATCGCCGACGGAATCCAGCGCGGACGTTACCGCGACTCGCTCGACCATGCCTCCATGATGGAGCCCCACAAGATCTACGAACTTACCGTCCGCATGT
>JAEUQG010000584.1 GCA_016789755.1 Bryobacterales bacterium | reverse complement strand
CTCGCGACGCGTTCCCCGCCGCCCCGCTGCCCGAATGCGCCCTGCGATAGCTCTCACGCAAGCCGCGGCAACTTTCATGAAGCCCGCGCCCCGGCGATGTCGCTTACCCAGGCGGAACCAACATGCGATACACTTCCGCTTTCCTCCTTGCGATTCTGAGTTGCACACCTGCGGCTCACGCGGTCACTGCCCTTGTCACCGCCGACGCCCATGTGGTGTCGTCCAACGCCACCTTCAATGCCGGCGCCGCCCCTTCGCTCTCCGTTGGCGGCGAGGCCCGCGCCTTTCTCCAATTCGATCTCTCGGCCATCCCTCCCGGCATCGATCCCAATAGGATCTCCAAGGCCCACCTTCTCCTCTTCGTCAACCGCGTGGCGCAGGCCGGAAGGATCTCCATTGCGCCGGTGCTCTCCCCTTGGGTGGAAAATACCGTCACCTCCGGTTCCATGCCGCTGCTCGGCACTCCCATCGCCATCTCCAACCCCATCGCCCAACCCTTCGCCTGGGTCGCGCTCGATATTACGGCACAGGTGCGCGGCTGGGTCAGTTCCCCGGCCACGGCTTTCGGACTGGCTGTGATTCCCGACATTTCCGCTCCTGCCAGCCTTCTGATCGACAGCAAAGAGAGCGTCGCCACCAGCCAACCAGCCCGTCTGCAAATCACCATCGATGGCCCTCCCGGACCCACAGGCCCACAAGGCATCGCCGGACCCACGGGCCCCGTTGGACCTGCCGGCCCGCGCGGCACCCAGGGACCCATTGGCCCCGTCGGACCCACGGGACCAGCCTCGCTGCAGGGTCTTACCACCCGCGTCGTCTCCACTTCAGATATCGCCGGGAACACCCAAGCACTGCGCTTTGTCAGTTGTCCCGGCACCTTCCCCATCGCCATTGGAGGCGGCTGCGGCCATCGTGACTTCAATTCCGCGGCCGATGACATCGTCGTCAACTTCACCGGCCCCGAATCCACGAACAACTTCCAATGGCGTTGCATCCTTAAAAACACCAATTCTAGCCCGCGCGCCGTTCAGGTCTGGGCGGTTTGCAGCAAATAGGCCGGGGGGCTCGCCCCCCCGATTTCCCACAACTTGACGTCGCGGGGAACTAAAGTCATCCCCTTAGACTGCCGATGAACGAGGGGATGCAACCGGCCGCCACGCTTACCGCCCCGCTCGCAACGCCCCGGCGTTCTCCCATCTGGACTCCCTCCCTCACCGACTTCTTCTTTTTTGCCACCATCTTCTGGCTATTTCTGGCGGAACCCGGCGGCTGGGAGCGGCTCCTCTGGGATGGCGACACGGCGCTCCACACCCGCACCGGAGACTGGATTCTCGATCACGGCGCCGTGCCCACCGCGGACCCGTTTTCCTACACCCAACCCGGCGAGCGCTGGTTCGCCTTTCAATGGCTCACCGGTGTGCTGTTTGCGTGGCTCAATCGCTTTGCCGGCCTGAAGGGTATCGTTCTGGTGTGTGGCGGCGTCATCGCTCTCACCATGACGGTTCTGGTGCGCGATATGGTGCGCCGCGGCGCCAGCGGCCTCATCGCCATTGTGCTTGCCCTCATCGCCACTAATGCGATGTCCATCCATTTCCACGCCCGCCCGCACCTGTTTACCCTGCTCTTCCTCGCACTCGGCCACTACCTCATCGCCCGCGATCTCGAAACCCCCTCGCCACGGATCTGGCTTATCGTGCCCATGGTGCTGGTCTGGGTGAACATGCATTCCGGCTTTCCGGTCATGATCGCCACACTCGGTCTACTGACCGCCGGCTGTGTGCTCACCTCCCTGACCGGCGAAGGCGGCTGGGGACGGCCCATCCGTTACGGAATTCTCACCGCCTTGTGCGCGCTCTCCACGCTGGTGAATCCCAACGGAGTCGCGCTCCACCAGCACATCTCGCGGTTCCTCAGCAATTCCTGGATCCTGCAATACGTGGACGAATACAAGTCCCCCATCTTCCGCAGCGAATCGATGTATTACTTCCTGGCGATTCTCTTTGCCGGGTTGATGGCCGCCCGCACGCAGATCGAGAAGCGGCAATGGCACACCCTTTTCTGGCTGTTGTTCTTCGGCGCCGGATCGCTTGTTTCGGCCCGCCACGTCCCCATCTTCATCATCGTCGCATTGCCCCCGGTGGCTCTTGAATTGACGGCCTTGCTGCGCCAATGGGCGGATCATGCCGGCCCGAAATCGACGGCCGAGGTCCTGCACGAAATCGGGGAAAAAACGACCCAAAAACTGCAGCCTGTGGGAGTCTGGTCGCCTGCCTTGCTCGCCCTGGTTGCCGTGCTGTCCACCTCCTGGCCTACCGATCTTTCTGCCCGCTACTTTCCCACCTCGCTGGTCCGCCGCAACGCTGAACTCCTGGCCACCTCAAAGGTCTTCACCACCGACCAATGGGGAGATTACCTGCTGTGGGTGAACTATCCGCGCCAGCGTGTCTTTATGGACGGACGCAGCGACTTCTTTCAGCAGAAAACCGGCAGCGAATGCCTGAGGATCAGCAACGCCCAGGAAGGATGGCGCGATTCGCTCGATCGTTTCGGCGTGAACGTCGTGCTCGCTCCGGCTGATTTGCCCGTCGCCCGGCAATTGTCGAAAGACCCGGCATGGAGCGAAGTTGACCGGCAGAAAACGACTGTATTGCTTCGCCGCCGCTAATTTCTTGTCGCTACTTGTCAGGATCTTGCCGCCCTCAAACCGCCTCCCGGGGGAGGAAGTTTGAGGCTCAAGGAACTGGTTGGGTGGGGTGATTGGAAGGGGTAAAGGCTGGATACCGCAGGGGTTGGACTTACTGCTGTGGGTAACTGGGAGAGGGACAACCTTTGTTCCTTGAGCCTTTCCCTTTTTTCATACACCCACTACATAGCAAGCTGCATGCCAAACTCTAAGTGATTGATTTGTAGTACCTTCGTCCCCCGGCGTACCAGTATGAAATGCGGTAATTTCTTCCTGGCATTTCTTTCTGACCCGGTTTGAAACAATCCGGTCAGGCGGCCCGGTGCAATCCGCCGGCAAGTACCCGCATCCGCGCCAGCGCGCGGTGCTTCCGCAGCCGGAACTGCGTTGGCGACAAATGAAGTTCCTTGGCAATTGCCTGCCAGGGTTGCTCCAGCACATAAAACCGATTGAGAATCGACTGGTCGATCTTCGGCAGTGCTCTGAGAAGGCTCTTCATCTGCGCCAGCGTCTCACCCTTCGTCAAGGCCTTTTCCGTGTCCGGCTTTACGGCGGCCTGCGGCGACCATTCCTCCAACTCCTGGTGCCGCCGCCGCGCATGCGTCCGCAGGGAACTTGCCACCTGCTTCTGAGCGGTCGATGCAATATAACCCCTTAATCGTTCGGGGTGCCGCACCGCTCCCTTGCGGATTGCTAACAACACCGCCACATAAATGTCGTGTAGCAGATCCTCGGCATCCGCGCCCCACGAGGAGGCCTTTTGTGCAGCGCCGCGTGACAGCAGCGTCACCATGCGGTATAAGTCCGCGGAAGCGTCGTCCACTCCGTCCTGGATTTGTTGGCAAAATTCCCTATCGAGGGACGGATTCACTACATGATTCATCATGGTCCCGTCAGGTGTCCTCTCCTGGCCGTCGGTAAAGCTCTGCATATTACTATTCATTTTGTGAGGAATAGGTTACAGGCATTCCGGCCTTATTGAGAAAAAAGGAGAGCGCCTGATTACCGATAAAATAGCTGACCGTGTGCCGAATCGCAATTCATCACTTTCATCACTTTCATCACTTTTTGTAGAAGTGATGAACCCGGCAAAACGAAC
>JAEUQG010000392.1 GCA_016789755.1 Bryobacterales bacterium | reverse complement strand
GTGGGACCCAGGAGACCGCGCTGATGGAAAGAGAGACTGCTTTTCTTTATCGCACCATGCAACTCATCCGCACCGCTGAGGAACAGCTGGCGCGCTGCTATGCGCGCAGGTTGATCCACGGCGCCTGCCACACCTACGTGGGCCAAGAGGCGATTGCCGCTGGTGTTTGCCTTCACCTCCGTCCGGATGATGCCGTCTTCAGTACGCATCGCGGACACGGACACGCTCTGGCAAAAGGACTGCCCGTGGATCAATTGTTCGCGGAGTTGTTCGGCCGGGCAAGCGGGTGTTCGCGCGGACGTGGCGGATCGATGCACCTTTTTGCTCCCGAACTCGGGTTGATGGGCACCAGCGGAATCGTCGGGCCTTGCATCTTACAGGCGGCAGGGGCCGGATGTTCGTTCCAGCTCTCAAAGACCGATCGGGTTGCGGTTGCATTTTTTGGCGACGGAGCCGTCAACAACGGCGCCTTTCACGAGGGGCTTAACCTCGCGGCTATCTGGAAGCTACCCGTCCTGTTTGTTTGTGAGAATAACCAGTTCGCCACGGAAGTTCCGTTCCATTACGCCGCCGCCAATCCGGATGTGGCCTCACGCGCCTCGTGCTACGGCATGCCTGGCGTGCAAGTGGATGGCAATGATGCCCGCGCGGTCGCGGCAGCCGCACGCCAGGCCGTGGACCTAGCCAGATCCGGCGGCGGGCCCACGTTGATCGAGTGCCGGACCTATCGTACGCGGCCGCATTCGGAAGGCATGGGCGACTACACGTACCGCACTCGAGAAGAGGTCGCTGAATGGCGCCGCCGCTGCCCGATTCAATCCTTCCGTTCCACGTTGCCGGATCAGCAAGCGGAATTTGACTCCATCGACATCGAGATCACGGACTTGGTCGCCGCCGCCAGCAAAGCAGCCGAAGAGGCTTCGTGGCCCAGTGCCGAAGATGCGGTCACCCATGTCTTCGCGCCGCCTGGACAAGCAGCCTTGGAGCCGGGACCGGAGGCCGGCTCCGCACGGCAGCTCTCGCTGGTGGCCGCAACACTGGAAGCCCTCGACGGGGAAATGCGATCGAACCCCGCCATCTTCGTTGTGGGCGAAGGCATCGGTGTTCGCGGAGGCAACTTCGGCACTACCGCCGGACTGTATGCCAAATACGGCGCGGAGCGGCTGCGCGATACGCCCATTGCCGAACGCGGATTCACGGGCCTTGCCTGTGGAGCAGCCATGGCGGGCGCTCGCCCCATCGTCGACTTCATGTTCGTCGATTTTCTCAGCGACGCCTTTGGGGAGATCGTGAACCAGATTGCCAAGATGCAATACATGAGCAGCGGGCGATTGAGGATGCCTGTGCTGCTGCGTGGCTGCATCGGCATTGGACACTCCGCGGCCACCCACCACTCCGGTAGCTACTATTCCATCTATAGCCACATTCCCGGAATTCGAGTAGTGGTTCCCTCGTCCCCGTACGATGCCAAGGGGCTCTTCACGCACGCCCTTCGATGCCAGGATCCCGTGTTGTTCCTTGAACCTCGCGAACTCATGGCCGCGAAGGGGCCGGTGCCGGCGGAGTCCTATGAGATCCCGTTCGGGAAGGCGCGAGTAGTGAAAGCCGGACGGCAACTCACGGCGGTTGCCGTTGGCGCGATGGTTCCCAAAACGCTCGCGGCCGCGGATGAATTGGAAAAGGAAGGGCTCTCGGTTGAGTTAATTGATCCCCGCACGATCACGCCTTTGGATACGGAAGCAATTCTCGCTTCGGTGGAAAAGACCGGCCGCCTGATCGTCGTCGAGGAAACCTTCCAGCACTGCAACTTCGGTGCGGAAATCGCAGCGCTAGTGGCGAGCGCCGGTTTCGACTATCTGGATGCGCCGATTCGCAGGCTCAGCGGCGCCGCGGCTCCAACACCCTATAGCCCCACCCTGGAATCGGCAGTGATCCCAAGCCTGGAAGAAATCGCGGACTCCATGCGGCAACTGATTCGGGAGTAGGAAGAGATGCCAATTGAAATCACCGTGCCGCGCCTCGGCTGGTCATCCGAGGATGGCGTTTTCACCGGATGGCTGAAGCAGGCTGGGGAGAAAGTCGTGAGCGGCGAGCCTTTGTTCGCCCT
Organism: Bryobacterales bacterium; assembly: GCA_016789755.1. Classification (GTDB taxonomy): domain Bacteria; phylum Acidobacteriota; class Terriglobia; order Bryobacterales; family Bryobacteraceae; genus CADEFT01. The sequence goes on along the minus strand of JAEUQG010000392.1, from coordinate 1,198 downwards.
CGAAAGCGACAAGGTCACCATGGAGGTGGAGTCCCTGGACAACGGCGTTCTCCATATGTTGCCGGGAGGACCGGAACCCGGCGGAGTCGTCGTAGTCGGGCAATTGCTTGGATACCTTCTGGCGGAAGGCGAGGAGGTGGAACCGCTGCTATCGGTCCGGTCCCCGGAAGGCGCTCCGGCGCAGGTGGTATCGCCTGAGCCACTGGCGGCCCGGCAAGCGGCGGAGGGGAAGCCGGGAACGCGGCGCCCCGTAAGCCCGCGGGCTCGCGCGCGAGCGAAAAGCCTCGGAATCGACATCGATTCCGTTTCTCCTGAGGCGGGCTCTCACCGCGTTGTCGAAGCGGATGTCTTGCGCTTTGCCGGGCAGCGGGAAGTCGCTCCACCCCCTGTGCGGACCGCTACTTCCCGTACCCGAAAGGTCATCGCTGCACGGTTGGAGGAGAGCTTTCGCACGCCGCATTTCTATGTCCATGCCGAAGTGGATGCAACGGGTTTGGCAAGGCTCCGTGACGAACTCCTGCCAGTTCTGTTGGAGCGAGAAGGAGTCCGGCTCAGCTACAACGATCTGCTGGTGAAGGCCGCGGCGCTCACCTTGCGATCCCTGCCGCTGGTGAACTGCTTCTGGCAGCAGGACGAGGTGGTGACTTTGGACACGGCCCATATCGGCCTGGCGGTTCAAACGGATGAGAGCCTGCTGGTTCCAGTCATCCGCGACCCGGACCGGCTGAGTATCCACGAGATCGCCCGGGCCAGGCAGTCGCTCGTGGACAAGTGCCGTCATTCCGCTTTGAAACCAGCCGATGTGGAAGGCGCCAGCCTGACCATCTCCAATCTCGGAGCGTTTGGCATTGACCGGTTTCAAGCAATTCTCAACCCGCCGCAAAGCATCATCGTCGCCGCCGGCAGCATTGCCAGGAGGCCGTTTGTCGCAGGCGACGCGGTGCTGGCGAGGCTGACTCTTCCCCTGTCGGTTTCAGTGGACCATCGCGTGATCGACGGGGTAGCGGCGGCGCGTTTTCTGCAAGGATTGGTTCGAAGGTTGGAGTCGCCTTTGGGACTTGTTGTGTGATCCTTGGATTGGTATATTGGTCCTATCAATTTCCAGCCAGGAGGCTATGCCATGTCAGTTCCCCGCTTGCCAAAACTGCTTGCGTTGCTATTGACCTCTTGTTCCGTCTGGGCTTCCCCCGAAGAGATG
>JAEUQG010000359.1 GCA_016789755.1 Bryobacterales bacterium | reverse complement strand
GATCGCCACTCACATTGAACCAAAGATCCCCGCGCGGGAGAAAGCAATCCTTGTCGGCGTAGAGCGCAAGAGTCGTGTGCCCGCGGGCAGCACGGCGGAGATCCTCAGCGCCGAAGAATCCCTGGAAGAGTTGGAAGCACTGGCGGCAACGGCAGGGGCCGTGGTGTTGGATCGCGTGATACAGGCGCGGGCAACGCTGGACGCGGCGACGCTGATCGGCTCAGGGAAAGTGGAAGAGCTGGCGGGGCTGGTGAAGGGCTTCGATGCGGGGCTGGTGATTTTCGATAACGAACTGACTCCGACACAACTGCGCAATCTGGAAAAAGCGCTGGATGTGAAGGTGGTGGACCGGACGCAACTAATTCTGGACATCTTTGCTTCGCGCGCGCGGACGCGCGAAGGGCAATTGCAGGTGGAACTGGCGCAGTTGAATTATGCGCTGCCGCGGCTGGTGGGGCGCGGGACGCAGCTTTCGCGGTTAGGGGGAGGCATCGGGACGCGCGGTCCGGGGGAGACGCAGTTGGAAACGGACCGGCGGAAGATCTCGCGGCGGATCAAAAAGATTGAAGACGAGTTGGAGAATGTGAAGTCGGGGCGGGCGATTCAGAGGCGGCAGCGTGTGGATGTGCCGCTGGCGACGATTGCGCTGGTGGGGTATACGAATGCGGGGAAATCGACATTATTTAACCGGTTGACGGGATCGGAAGTGGTGGCCGATGCGCGGCTGTTTGCAACGCTCGATCCGACGGTGCGGCAACTGCAGTTGCCATCGAAGCGGCATGTGCTGTTGAGCGATACGGTGGGGTTTATTCGAAGCTTGCCGACGACGCTGGTGAAGGCGTTTCGGGCGACGCTTGAAGAAGTGCGGCAGGCGGCGTTGTTGCTGCATGTGGTGGATGCATCGTCGCCGTATGCGGCCGAGCACACGGCTCAGGTGATGGAGGTGCTGCGGGAGATTGAGGCGGACGGGACTTCGCAAGTGCTGGTGTTGAACAAGGCCGATTTGTTGCCGGAAGGATTGCACGATGCGGAGTTGACGGCGGCCCGGTTATTGGGGACGGCGGAAGAGAAGGGGCGGTCGTATGCGGCGTCGATATCGGCGCGGAGCGGGGAAGGCGTGGGCGATTTGCTGGAACTGATCGACCGTGTGTTGCCGGCCGATCCGGTGGAGCGGGCCGTGTTCCGATTTCCGGCGGGGGATGGGGCGGCGTTGCACTTGCTGCACGGGCATGCGCGGGTGCGCGAAATACGCTACGATGGCGAGACTTGCGAAGTGGCGGCGGATGCTCCGGAGAGCGTGCGCAGGCGACTGAAGCATTTTATGGTTCAATAATTAGATTGAGGCGGAATGAACATACCCAACAGCCTCACCTTGTTGCGCATCTTCTTCGTGCCCTTGCTGGTGGCGGCGCTGGTGGCCGACAGCAGGACGATCTATCTGTGGGGATGGCACGTGGCGAACGAGCAAGTGGCGCTGGGGATCTTTCTGGTGGCGGCGTTCACGGATTTGATGGACGGGTATCTGGCGCGGCGGTGGAAGCAGATCACGACGGTGGGGACGCTGCTGGATCCGATTGCCGATAAGCTGCTGGTGTCGAGCGCGCTGGTGTCGCTGGTGCAGGTGCGGGTGATTCCGGGGTGGATGGCGATTCTGGTAATTGGGCGGGAGTTTGCGGTGACGGGGCTGCGCGGGATTGCGGCGGCGAGTGGGATTACGATCAAGGCGAGCGATCTGGGGAAAACGAAGATGCTGGCGCAGGTGATAGCGATTTCGTTGCTGATGTTGTCGATGAGCAATGCGTCTCTGATGCCGTATGCGATGTTCTGGATGTGGGGGGTGGTGGCGTTTGGGGTGGCGAGCGCGGTGCAGTATTTTCTGAAGTTCTGGCGGAAGCTGGATCAGGATGTGAAGATGCGGCGGAGGCAGGAGTTGCTGGAGTTGGAGCGGCAGCGGAGGCGCGCGGCGCGGGCGATGAACCGGAAGGCGGCGAGTGTGGGTAGTCCGCAGTAGAGTGCGGGTTGGGCGGGCCTTCTTGCGGCCCACCCTGGCGCAGGTATTGAATTAGGCGGAGGCGGAAGCCATGAAGGGCTCGTCGGCGCTGCCGCCGTAGATGCTGGGGACTTTGGCTCCCATGGGGCGGAGGTAGACGGAGAGCTGGCCGCGGTGGTGGCAGGTGTGCTTCACGTTAAATTGCATGAAGTGAATGGCGGGCATTTGGATGACGCCGTAGAAATCGACGATTTTGGCGGCGGCTTCGGCGGACATGTTCTTGACGCGGTCGAGGGCGGGGCCGAAGTTGGCATCGTACCAGGCGACGACGTCGGCAGGGGTTGTGACGGTGTCGGGGCGAGTGCCTTCGCCTTGGGGGAACGCTCCATCGGCGATGCTGTTAAAGAACCAGACTTCGGCGGAGGCGAGGTGCCAGGCGAGGTCGAGCGCGGTCATGGATTTTTCGGCGGGAGTGTAGCCGCCTTTGTCGTTGGGGACGGCGGCGAGGACTTTGCGCGTGGTGGCGCTTTCCATGGCCGCTTCCTGGGTGGTCATGGCGATGAGCGCGGATGCCTGTTCGGGAGTCATGTTGTGTTGATCCTTCCTGTTTTGTTGTTTGGGAGACAGTGTAGAGGATAGCGCGTTTTTGTGACGGTGACGTGACGGCGGGTTGTAACTTGACGGGGTTACGGGACCCAGGCGACGAGTTCGATTTCGACGCGAGTGGCGACGTCGGGGAATTCGACGCCGAAGGCGGAGCGCGCGGGCGGGTTTTTGGGGAAGAACTCGGCGTAGGCTTCGTTCATGGCGTTCTTTTCGGTTTTGACGTCGGCGAGGAAGACGGTGACTTTGATGACGTTTTCGAGGGAAGAGCCGAGGGATTCGAGGTTCTTCTTGTGCTGCTCCATGGTGCGACGGGTTTGTTCCTTGATGTCGCCGCCGAAGGCGAGGGGATCTTTGCGGGCTTCGGGGCGGACGCCGGTGAGTCCGGAGCTGTAGTAGACATTGCCGATTCTCCAGCCGCCGGCGACTTTGACTGGTTTGTTGTCGGCGGCGGGGAGGGCGACGGCGGAAGCGGCGAGGGCCGCGAAGAGGGATCTGCGGTTCATGAACATTCTCCTTCGATTATGTTTTGAGGATTTTTCGGATGAGCGAGCCGCCGACGTCGGTGAGGCGGAAGTCGCGGCCTTGATAGCGGTACGTGAGGCGCAGGTGATCCACGCCCAGGCAATGCAGCATGGTGGCATTGAGATCATGGACATGGACGGGGTCGGAGACA
>JAEUQG010000329.1 GCA_016789755.1 Bryobacterales bacterium | reverse complement strand
CGTCTCCGGTCGTCGGAATGAGCAGTGGATGATGCTTTGTCACATCGAGGGCCGGGCCCACGACAATCTTGCCGTACTCCACTTCTGGGGCGCCTCCCCGCCGCGCGAATTTGTAGCCGCACTTGGTGAGCACCGCCATCGACTCAGGTCCGAACGTGTTTCCGCACCAGGCGAAGCTCACCGGCTTCGGCACTTTGACGCGGTTCAATTCGTATTCCACGAGGGAGAGTTCCGCTTCGAGCCGTGATGCGCCGCGCGGCGTTGAGAAATCGGCATGCGTCCAGCTATGGTTGCCGATTTCAAATCCCATTGCGTGCAATTCCGCGATGTCCATCCAGGTCATGAAATTGGCCTTGTCCGGCATCCAGCGGTGAGTGACGAAGAATGTAGCGCGAAACCCGAGTTCCCGTAGCAGCGGCCCGACGAAGGTGCGATGGGACATGACGGCATCGTCAAAGGTCAGGACTACGGTCTTCGGAGCGGGTGCGGCCAGTAGCGGGGCAGGCAGTAGCGTCAGCAGTTGGCGGCGGAGCATGTCGTCATTGTATGCTCGCCCAGTAGCCGGGGCGGAAGCGCACAGTGACACCCGTCCGTCCGCGCACCTCCACGCGCAGATCGCGGTATCCCTCCGGACCGTCGCCCGGAGTGAACGTCAACAGGTACTGTTGATGCAGGTCGTCGCCCACACGGAGGAGAATCTCTTCCAATCTCCGCAGCCGCGCAAAGCTGAGCGCCAGGCCGCCGGTCGCCGCTGCCAGCGCATCGGCTGCTTTCGGCTTGCCCAGCCGCGCCAATTCCTGAATTCCCGCGATGATGTTGAGGCTTGTCCCGTTCTGGTACTCCGATGGCTTTGTCGTAAAGGCGGTGAGGTAAACGGAGAAGCTAACCGGATACACCGTGACATTCGACTTTGCCGCATTGCGCAGCACCTCTTCGAGTTGCATCTCGCTCGACCGGTCGCGTGTTTCCCCGATCAAAACGATGACCTTGCGGTAGCGGCGGTCCAGCCTCTCCAGCCGTGCGATGCCCTCGTCTACCGCATCGATGGTTCGGGCGCCTTCGCCGCTGCCGCGCAAGGCGCGGAAAGCAGCGGCGATTTCCCCGGCATCGCGCGAGAAGTCCTGGAGCATCTCGATGCGGTCGCCGAAGGAAAGGACAGCCGCCTTGCCGCCTTCTCCGGCGATCAAGGGGAGCACCATGCTGCTGATGGCGGGCAGTTTTCGCAGCGCCGGATCGGCCCGCCGGTTGGCTTGGACCGCAAACAGGACGGCCACGGGCTGGGTAACGGTCTCCAGGCGGTGCGCCCGCACTTTGTTTCCTTCGTACAACAAGAAGTCCGATTCTTCCAGACCGTTCAACGGTTTCCCGGCGCTGTCCGTGACGGATGCGGGGACCAGCACAAGCGGCACGGAAGTCCGAATGGCCGGACGAGGTGTGTCCTGCGCACCGAGGAAGGCACTCACCAGCAGGCATAGGGGGCCACGGAACCGCATGTTTCTATCGTAGCCGCGAGTCTTGGCGCGGGCCGAATCCGCTTCGGCGAGAGAATCCTGACCGCCGCGGGGCACTATCTTCACGATGGGACTCTTTCGCACCCGCAGCGCGGCAGTCTATGGGATCGACGCGCACCTGATAGATGTCGAAGTGGACATGTACCGCTCCGGCAGCGCCAAGGATTTCGTGACGGTGGGCATGCCGGACACCGCGGTGCGCGAAAGCCGCGAGCGCATTAAGAGCGCCCTGATGAATTCAGGCTTCGGATATCCGAACAAGGCAGTCACCATCAATCTTGCTCCGGCCAATGTTCGCAAAGAGGGCGCGGGCTTCGACTTGCCGATGGCCATGGGAATTCTCGGCGCGATGGGAGCGGTGAAGGGGACAGAGCAGTACCTTTTCGTGGGAGAACTTTCGCTCGACGGAAGTCTGCGTCCGGTGCGCGGCGCGCTTCCCGTGGCGGTCTGCGCGCGCCGCGAAGGCGTTCCTAACATTGTTGTCCCCATCGAGAATGCTGCCGAATCCGCGGTGGTCGAAGGCGTACGAGTCTACGGTGTCCGCCACATTGCCGAGGCGGTTGCGCTGCTGAAAGAGCCGGAACGTTTCTCTCCCCAATCACCCTCCGCCGCACCGTCTCCGCTCAACTCCGAGGATGCCTGCGATTTCCGCGACGTGCGTGGCCAGACTACGGCCAAGCGGGCTCTCGAGGTGGCCGCCGCCGGAGCGCACAACGTGCTGATGGTGGGGCCGCCGGGATCGGGGAAAACCATGCTTGCCAAGCGCATGGCGGGGATTCTGCCTCCCCTTACCTTCGAGGAAGCGATCGAAACGACGAAGGTGCATAGCGTGAGCGGGCTGCTGCCGAAGGGGACGGCGCTGCTGCGTGAGCGCCCCTTTCGCGCTCCGCATCACACTATTTCCGACGCTGGCATGATTGGCGGAGGAAGCGGCACGCTCCGCCCTGGCGAGGCTTCCCTGGCGCACCATGGGGTGCTTTTTCTCGATGAGTTGCCCGAGTTCCCACGCAATGTCCTGGAGTTGTTGCGCCAGCCTTTGGAGGACCGCCAGGTTGTGCTGGCGCGCTCAAATATGACTCTCAGTTTCCCAGCCAGCTTCATGCTGGTGGGTGCGATGAACCCGTGCCCGTGCGGCTTTTACGGCGACCCTACCCGCGAGTGCCGCTGCACCGGCGCCATCATCCAACGCTATCTGGGCAAGATCAGCGGCCCTTTGCTCGACCGCATCGATCTTCACATTGAGGTTCCGGCCGTTCCCTATAAGGAACTGCGGGGCCGGGACGACGGAGTCACCAGCGCCCAGATGAGGGATCGTGTGCTTGCCGCGCGCGAACGCCAACTCCGCCGCGGCTACTACAACAGCGATATTCCGGCCGCGCAGATCCGCACGCATTGTGCTCTCGACGATGGGGGCGAGCGAACGCTGGAGATGGCGGTTCGCCGCATGGGCTTTTCCGCACGCGCTCACGACCGCATCCTGAAGGTGTCGCGCACGCTTGCCGATATCGAAGGTGTGGCGAAAGTGTCCGGGAAACATGTGGCCGAAGCCGTTCAGTATCGGAGCCTCGACCGCAGCTATTGGGGAAGTTGAGGCGGCTCTGACCGGTTTCAGCGCTGAGTTGCCCTATAGAGGGCATGCTGCTACCTTCCACCTATCTCGAAAGTTTCTCCAAGATATACGCGAGCCAGACGCCTTCAGGCGTTCAGGGTCCGTTCCCCATCCACCGCTACCGCAACGCGAGTCACGATGCGGACGAGAAGCCCGACACCAGCGCCGCGCCCGGCATCGCACTCAAGAACAAGATCATCACCGCGCTGCGCGACCGGTACACGAAGATCACGGGTAATCCCCAGTCCGGCGATTGGATTGTCATCCCCCCGGACAAGGCTAAGGATTGGTTCCCCGGGTTGGAACTGAAGATCTGCAAGCCTTGGATCGTGCAAGCCTTCAGCGGCAAGGGCCGCCCGTTCACGATCGATCTAGCCCTGTCGGCAGGCTTCTGCACGGGACTGATTACGGCGTCCACCGTACACGACATCTGCGAAGAATGCATCGGGCTGGACTGCAACGGTTATGTCGGGGGATACGCCAAGACGCGTGGACTGACTGGATCCGACGATCACCTGGGGCCCAGCTCTCCACCCTCGATATTCGCCTCGCGAGGCACGCCGCGGAACACGTGGAACGAGATCCGCCCGCACGATGTTCTGCTCACTCCCGGTTCGCCCGAGCACGTGCGCATCGTCCAGGCGCGCTATGACACCTATCTGGATGTTTGCGAATCCGCCTCCTCATTGCGGGGCTTGTCGCGCCGGGCCTACTTTCGCATTGACGAATCCTTCGGCAATACGATGGTGAATGGCTTCAAAGGAAAGGCGAGGATGTATAAACTGACGCGACAGACATTGGCGGGCGGGTGGTCGGACCATTGGGTCCTGGCCTGTGGAGTGGGATTCTGAATCGTGTACAGGATCTCCTGGCGCATCCGATGAAAGGTCGTGGTTGAACCGCTGACGGATGAACAAGGCGTGCCAGCCGGGAGCCGGAGTTCGACAGGCTGCACGACAAGTTTCTGCGGTGCTGTAAAGCGGGGCGCGGGGTGTAGGGAAACGATGAATTTTCGCCGTGGAACGGACCACAAACGGCGGCGGGTTTGTTATACTTAAAGTTCGTCCCAAGGCCAGGTAGCTCAGCTGGTAGAGCGCAGCCCTGAAAAGGCTGGCGTCGGCGGTTCGATTCCGTCCCTGGCCACCACCCCTAAGTAGTACCTCCTCTCCTCTTCGCGCGCTCTAGTCGCTAATCCACCCATCGCCCGATCCGTCCGAGAGCACCGGCCCCATACACCGTCCCATCCTTCGCCAGGGAGACTGTGTGGAACCCAACTTCGCTGCCTGTCTCCCAGCTCTTTCCACCGTCCCGGCTCAAAAACGTTCCGCGCGGACCTACCGCCATTGCCAGTCCTTCCAACAGTACGACTCCCGAAAGAAACACACCCGGTGCCTTGCGCACTTCGGCTCCCCGCACCGCTATGTTCCCCGTCCCTCGATCCTCGGCACGGTAATCCCCTCCTACGGCGACCCATCCCGCGCCGTGGGCGGCGATAGCGAACAGGCCGCTGGAGGCAGTGGAGTAGGCCATTCCCGTTTCGGAAACGCTCCACGTCCGTCCCCAGTCTAGCGAGGCGAACACACGACCGCCGCCGGCGCCTCCGGTAACAAACCATGCCCGGCCGCCGGGGCCTACCACCAGGCAGGTACCGCTTGCGGCGAAGGCTGCTTCACCCAGCCTCGCGGGAGGCATCGCATCCGCCGCGGCAGCTTTCCAACTCACGCCGCCGTCCATCGTCACCCGGATGGTGAACCGGCCGTTAACCGGATCTCCCATCACCAATCCCCGCCGCTCATCCCAAAAAGCGATCGCATCGAAGAAGCCCTGGCTGTCAGGGTTTTCCAAGAGCAATTTCCACACCTGCCCGCCGTCTTCCGTCTTGAACACCCGCGATGCCGAACCTGGACCAGCGCTCATGACGTAGGCTACCTCGGCTCCAAACGCTTCTATATCGCGGTAATCGAGCGTCTCGCCGCCAGGCACCGTGCGCGGAAAGAAATTCGCACCTCCATCGGTGCTGCGCACGATCAAACCGTTCGTCCCGCTGGCCCAAGCCACCTGGCGGCTGACGGCGCTCACGCCGCGCAGATTCGACCGCAGGGGCGTCTTGGCCAGGCGCCATTCCGCCATTAAGGGGCAAGCAAACACGAGAAACCCCGCCCAAGCCCTCAGGCCCAAGCGGGGTTTCCTAGCCGTAAGAAATCCGCCGGCTATCGCTGGTCTGTTACTCTCGCGCAGAGGTGGCCGATCCACAGGAACTTAGGCCTCGCCACTGAACGTTGCCAGCTACGTAGGAACAGTCGACTCAACAGTCGACCACCTCGCGCGTGGAATAAGATCTACTACCAGTACTCATATGTTAGACTGGACCACCTCCTTTCTCAGTGATACCCACATAGTAAAGCGGGCGGAGAGACCTGTCAATAGGAATTTGGCAACAGCGCTACAAGATTTTGTATATCGATGAAACTGCCTACAGGTGCTTGCGCAGGAAGCGACACATCGCCAGCCCGTCCATCCAATTGAACGGAAACCGTCCGGTGGTGTAGTGGGCGCATGGCAGCGTAAATACCTTGTGCGGAAAATCGCGTTCGCGAAACGCCTTCAGCACCTGTTTGGAGAACTCCGGCAGGAAGGTGGTGTCGTACTTGGCCCACACCAGCAACGCCTGCATTTGCCGGTGTTCCAGCCGGTCCAGATACGTCGCTGGACTCACCACCGCCCAATAACGCCGTAGTTGCTCCTGCGTGAGGTGCGATTCCACGCCCTTGCGAACATGCTGTGTGGAAAGCCCCGTCCAGACCACATCGGAAAAGTACATGGAGACATGGTTGAACACGCCACATTTGATTCGCCGGTCGTGGGCCGCGGTAATGAACGCCATGCAGGAACCGAGGCTAGTACCAAGAATCGCCAACTTCTTGTAGCCGCGCTGTTCGAGCCAACTCAGGCACGCTTTCACGTCCAGCACCGATTGCCGGCAGGCGTGGATGGTGCGTCCGACGTTCGAGGAGACGTGATAATCGGCGCGCTGCAGTTCGGCAGGCATGCGGCGGTCGTGATAGGCCATGCTCATGCGCAGCGCAGTGATGCCGAACTTGTTGATTAATTTACACAAACCGACATGTCCGTTGACGTCGGAGTTCCACTGCGGCAGCACCACCACGGCGCGGCTTCGGTCCTCTTCGGCGGGGAAGAAGTCGGCGTGCACGGTGTTATTTTCCGCGTACGGTGTCTCCAGAGAGCTGGTGAAAGTAAGATGATTCCCGTTCAGCTTGTAATCGCTGACCGCCGGGGCACTGAAGAACCGGTCGGAGTGTCGCACCGCATCATCCACATAGTGCAACATTTTTTCGCGCACATCGGGTGCAGATGCGGCAGGCGGATCCAGAAGCCATTCCGACCCCCAGTCGAAGGGGCGGACAACTCTATTCGTATCGGCGGTGGCAAGCTTGTACTCCCACTGATCGATCCATTTGGCGTACAGGGTGGTCATGCGGAGGGGAACCGGAAGAGATAGTGTAGCAAAGAAAAAACCCGGCACCGAAGCGCCGGGTGTGACAAACGTGCAGCCGGAGGCAACTGCCACCGAAAGCGGAAAAACCTCTAAATCAACCCTTAGTGTATCCTTATGCAATTGCTGGGCCATGATGTAAGTTGTTGAAAAAACATTCTATCTACGGTATCGCTCTCTACAATATGGGAGTGCGGCTAACCTCTCCCTTCCAAAAGCAGTAGAATGCTTCATTAGTGGCTCCGACGATGGCTCCCATTCCCACGCAGACCCCGGCGGTCGCCGCCCGCAACGCATTGGCCGGGTTTTTTCTGTCGGGGATCCTGATGAGCTTTCTGGGGGCGATGCTTCCGGCCTGGGGCTACCACCTGCTTTCCGACTACTCACGGGTGGGGTACTTCTTCCTAAGTTTGAACGCGGGCATGTTGTTGTCGGTACCGCTGAGCCAGGCGCTTCTGGAGCGGCGAAGCCTGCGATTTGTGATGACACTGGCGCCTGCCCTGGCTGCGGCTTCGTTTTTCTTCCTGGCCGCGGTGGGTCCACCGCGAGCCGATTGGCTGCGCCTGGCAGGGGTGTTTGTGGCGGGCCTTGCTGCCGGGCTGGTGAATGCGGCGGTGTTTACGCTGGTGTCGCCAGTCTACCAGCGTGACCGTGCCGCCACGCTCAATCTCTCCGGGTTGCTATTCGGATCAGGCTGTCTGGTTGCAACGATTCTGGTGGCGGGCACCTACTATATCTACACCACGGGCGCGATCCTGATCTTTCTCGGACTCATTCCTTCCTTTCTGGCGGGGCACTATGGACGCACCCGGCTGGTGGCCGAGAAACGGCCCCAGCAGTCATCCATGCGCCAGGCGGCCGCCGATTTCAAGAGCCCCGCGGCCATTCTGTTCGCGCTGCTGCTTTTTTTCCAGTTCGGGAATGAATGGGCACTTGCCGGATGGGGTCCGCTGTTTCTGGCGCAACGGCTTGGCATCGGACCCGACACTGCGCTCTGGCTGCTGACCTTGTACTGGCTGGCGCTGATCGTGGGGCGAGCCTTGATGCAGGCGATTCTTCCGGTGGTGAGGCACGGCCGTCTGCTGCTCGGCAGCGTACTTTCGGCCATGCTGGGTTGCCTCATCCTGAGCCTCACGAATAACAAGACAGGCGCTGGGGTGGCACTGTTGTTGATCGGGGGGGGCTTTGCGGCCATCTACCCGCTGGTGGTGGAGAAGATCGGCGACCGTTTTCCGGACTACCATCCGGGTTTGTTCAACGGGTTGTTCTCGTTTGCGGTGACAGGCGGTTTGCTGTCGGCGGCGTCGCTCGGGTTCTGGGCCGAGTGGCTGGGGATAGGGGTCATCATGGCCGTGCCCCTGATCGGGTCGGTGATGGTGTTTTTCCTGCTGGTTGCTATTTGGATTGAGGCCAAATGGCTGGCGAAGTAACCGCGTCTGCGCAATGAGCGGACGTAGGGGTGCGCTCGTGTTACTCTAACCCTGTTATGCTCTCCCGACGTCACTGGATGCGCACGCTTTCCGCCGCGCTTGCCGGCTTTCCAACGTGGGCGCAATCCACACTCCGCTTCCCCGGCAAGCGGCCGATGCTCGTCCACAATGATTTTCCGGAAGATTTGGAAACGCCCGTCGAATACTTCGATTCCTGGCTGACGCCCATCGACAAGTTCTTCGTCCGCCAACATCTGCCGCGGCCGAAGGCCGATCCCGCCGCCTACCGCCTGAAGGTGCACGGACTGGTCCACACTCCCCTCTCTCTTTCTCTCGACGATTTACGGAAAATGCCGCAATTCAAGGTCCCAGCCACGCTGGAATGCGCCGGAAATGGGCGAGGCAATTTCAAGCCGAAGATCCCCGGCTTGCAGTGGACGAAGGGCGCTATCGGCAACGCCGAGTGGCGGGGCGTGCGTACGGCCGATCTGCTGAAGCGGGCGGGCGTCAAACCGGACGCGAAGTTCGGAACCGCCAACGGCATGGATGCAGGTGTGGCTAAGACCCCCGATTTCATCCGCTCCGTTCCGCTGCGCAAGTTGATGCACGAATCCACGCTGATCGCCCTCGAGATGAACGGCCAGCCACTGCCCGAGTTGCACGGCTTCCCGGCGCGATTGATCGTCCCCGGCTGGGACGGCGCAAGCTGGGTGAAGTGGGTCAACGATCTCGAACTGTCGCCGCAGGCCGACAAAGGCTTCTACTTCGCCACCGCCTACAAATATCCGAACTTCAGCGTCGGTCCCGGCGGCGCGGCGAAGCCCGAGGAAATGGAAGTTCTGGAAGGCATGGCTGTCGTCTCGTTCTTTTCGAAGCCGCTCGATCAGGCCAAAGTGAAGATCGGTTCTGTGCCGTTGTTCGGGGTGGCTTTCGGCGGCGAGAACCGCATCAGCCGCGTCGACATTTCCACCGACGGAGGCGCCACTTGGGCCGCGGCCAGGCTGGGCGCGGAGAACTTCCAATTCGCCTGGCGCACTTTCTCCTACGACTGGAAGCCGGCGAAGAAGGGCCACTACACGCTCTGCGCCCGTGCCACGGACACTTCCGGCCGCGTGCAGCCGATCGAGGCCGAATGGAACCCGTCGGGCTATCTCTGGAACGCCATCGACCGTATCTCCGTCACCGTGGAGGCATAAATCATGAAGCCCCTGTTCTGTTCGATGACCCTGACGGCCTTGCTCGCAGCCGCAGACCCCGCGGCGATCGAAAAGGGCCGCGCCGAAGAAAAACGAGTTTGCGTGGCCTGCCACGGGCTGCGAATCATTCATATCCAAAGGCTGAACCGCGGCCAGTGGGATCGCGAGATAACGAAAATGGTAGGCTGGGGTACGGTGGTCAAAGAGCGCGAAGCACTTCTCGAGTACTTAGTGGCTTCTTACGGCGACGACAAACCCGCCGCACCCCTTGCCCGCTCTCAGGACGGTACCCAAAAACCGTAGCCCATCGATGAGCGTCACCTTCCTATCCGCGGCTCAACAGACAGAACTGATCGAACTGCGGCACCTCAGCGGGTCGGACCTGCGCCCACTGTTGTGGGAGGAAGCCGAGGCGTGGCGTGAAATGCTGGATTGGGATTTCACGCCGTCCGCCGATCTGGTGATGAAGTTCGTCGACCTTCGTTCGCTCAGCGGCTTCGCGGCTCTTGTGAACGGCCGAATCGCGGGATACGCCTACTTCCTTTCGGAGGACCGTAAGGGGCTCATCGGCGACGTCTATGTCCGCAAAGAGCATCGGACTTTCACGCGGGAGAACAGCCTGCTGCAGGCCGTGATGGAGGAACTGGCCAATGTGTGCGCCGTGCGCCGCGTCGAATCGCAGCTCATGATGCTGGATTCGCCGCTTTCCCGCCCCATGGTGTTCGAAGCGCACATGCGCGAGTTCCGGCGCACGTTCATGGCATGGGAACCGGGCTTCTGGGGCCACGGGGCGAGCAGGGCCGAGGACATCCTGCTGTTCGAGACGTGGCGCGAGGAGCGGTTGGAGGAGTCGGCCCAGATGATCGCTCTTGCCTATCGGGACCATATCGACAGCCAGATTAACGACCAATACCAATCCGTTTCCGGAGCCCGCCGGTTTCTCAGCAATATCATTCAGTTTCCGGGTTGTGGACGTTTCTTCGCTCCCGCTTCCTGTCTCGCGTTCCGCAAAGACACGGGGTTGCCCTGCGGGCTTATCCTTGGAAGTCTGGTGAACGAGGGGGTGGGGCACATCACGCAGATCTGCGTGACGCCCGAATCGCGCGGACTCGGCATTGGTTACGAATTATTGCGCCGCGCCTTACGGGAGTTTGGCGCCGCGGGCTGCCGCAAAGTGAGTCTTACGGTGACCAGTTCCAATACGTCCGCCATTCGGCTTTACGAGCGGATGGGTTTCCGGCGTGTGCACGAATTCGGCGCCCATGTGTGGGCGGGCTTCTGAAATAGCAGCCGGGCGGGCGGCCGTTCGATGTTTACGAAAACAGAATCTCCAGGTCTTCCCGCTTCAGGTTCCCCAGGAACCGGTTGTCCTCGGTGATGATCGCATCCGCCAATTCCCGTTTGCTGCGCTGCAACTCCAACACCTTTTCCTCTACGGTATCGCGCGCAATCAGACGGTAGGCGAACACCGGGCGAGTCTGCCCAATGCGGTGTGTGCGATCGATGGCTTGGGCTTCCACCGCCGGATTCCACCATGGGTCGAGCAAGAACACATAGTCTGCCGCCGTCAGATTCAAACCCAATCCTCCAGCCTTCAGGCTGATCAGAAACACTTTGCAATCGGGGTCCGATTGAAAGCGCTCCACGCGTTCCTGGCGGTTGCGGGTGGAGCCGTCCAAGTACTCGTAGGGGACTTTGTCCGAATCCAACTGCGTTCGCAACAGCGTGAGCAAGGACGTGAATTGAGAAAACACCAGCGCCTTATGCCCTTCGGCGGTCACCTCTTCCAACTGCGGCAGAAGCGTCTCGAACTTCGCGCTGACATGCAACGCCCTCTCCTCGTCGATCAGAGCGGGATGACAAGCAGCCTGACGCAGCCGCAGCAGCGCCTCCAGCACTTGCAACTTCGAACGGCCCATGCCCTTCTCGCTGATGTGGCCAAGCAGTTTGCCCCGGTAGTAGTCGCGCAATTCATCGTAGAGCTTGCGCTGATTGGCATCCAATTCGCAAAAAATGGTCTGTTCGGTTTTTGCGGGAAGCTCTTTGACCACCTGCGTCTTGGTGCGCCGCAGGATAAAAGGACGGACCGCGCGCGATAGCAGCAGACGGGTTACTTCATCCGGATTGCGCAGGGCCCCGCTTGCAGCCTGAAACACGCTGACGCCGCCCAGCATGCCGGGGTTGAGGAACTCAAACAGGCTCCACAACTCACCCAGGTGATTCTCAATGGGAGTGCCGCTCATTGCCAGGCGGTGCTTCGAACGCAACAAGCGCGCCGCTTTGGCAGACTCGCTGGATGCGTTCTTGATGGCCTGCGCTTCATCGAGGATCACGTAGTCGAACTCGAACTCGCGGAAATCGACGACATCGCGCCGCAGAGTTCCATAGGTCGTCAACACCACGTTGTATTCGAGGAAATCGCGCGGGTCTTTGCTGCGCGCGGCGCCTGAATTATCCAGCACCCGCAACAGAGGAGTAAACCGCGTGGCTTCCTGCTGCCAGTTGTAGATCAAAGAGCGGGGCACCACCACCAGGGACGGGCCTGCTCCGGCCGCGCGCCGCTGCTCCAGCATCGCCAGCACCTGCGCGGTTTTGCCCACGCCCATGTCGTCCGCGAGACAGCCGCCCCATCCGTAGGCGTTGAGGAAATTCAGCCACGCAAGTCCCTCCCGCTGGTACTGGCGCAATTCTCCTTGAAACCTTTCCGGCTGCTCGGCGGCCTCGATTCCGTGGAAGGCGCGCAGACGCTGGCGCGCTTGTTCGAATTGCGCGTCCACCTGGACGTCGCGCTCGGCCAGAAACACATCCAGAATGCCTGCCTGGGCCCGCGAATAGCGCACATGATCTTCCTGCGTGTCGCCGAAACGCAGCAGCGCGCCGAACTTTTCCAGGAACTCCTCAGGCATCAGACCGAAGGTGCCGTCGTCCAGCTTGAGCATTGTTTCGCCCTTGCGCAGCGCCTGCAGCAACTCAGGCAAGCCGACGGTGGTCGAGCCGTAGCGCACCGCGCCGTGCAATTCGAACCAGTCGATGCCCGACGTCAACTGCATGTCGAAAGAAGTCGCTGTCTGGAACATCTTGCCCTCGGCTTCGACATGCCATCCGGCCTTCACCATTTCGCCGACAGCGGCGGGCAGCTTGCGTTCCGGCAACTCCCACCATTGCTCGTGCGGCGCATACGTATCTTGCGACAGGGTGAAGCCCATTCGTTCCAAACGTTGCAGCGCTTCCTGCTCGGCAGCCTTATCGCGGCGGATATTGCGTCTGCCGACGGCGTCGAAGAAACCCGCCTCAGGATGATTCCATGGGAACGCCACCGTGCCGTAGTCGAAGTTCAAATCCACCCGCAGCATGGGGGATTCGCCGGCGAGAGCGCGCTGGCCACGGCCAATGCGCACCAGCGGCCGAGGAGCGGATTGAACATCCTCGAAGTGCAAATCGGCGGGCCACTCGATGACCGGCAACTTCGTACCCTTCAGCACTTCAGCCTGGAACTGGACTGCATCCTTGGCAGGAAAGGGAATCGCGCCTTCGCGCCGAAACGCGGTTACCCAATGAAAGGCGCCGGCCGGCTCAAACCGCGACACTCGATTGTGCGCCAACAGCAGGCCGTCGGCAAAGAGCAGGTTCGGCTCGCGAACATCCATCCGCTGGCCCTCGCGAAGGAAAGCCCCTTGCATCGTGTAGAGCGGCCCGTCACGATCGATGAGCGCCCGGAACTCCCATGGAGGTTGGTCGTCCCAGGTGAGCTTCTGCATGCGGTCGGGCTGTTCGCGGTACTCGCGCCGCAGCAGACAGCGGCCTGAGGTAACGATGGCCCGCAGCGTTTCGAGGCCGAGAGGCAACGACAACGAGAAGGATGTAGGCATTAAGTCGATGCTGCCCGAATAAGAGTAGCCGGATGGCGCCGCCCCGGCCAGCGCAGCCAGAATCGACCGGTCCGTTTCGTTCGTAATGTCCACAATCTGCTTGCGCAGCAGTTTCAGTTCCTTCAGCTTGCCGGGCTTACCCGACCGGCTGAGATCGCGGACCTCCACTTTGAACGAGAAGCTGCCGCCCACGCCTCCGGCCACGGCAGCCGGATCGACGATGTAGAACACTTCGCGATGTTCCGGCCATGGATCGGGGTCTCCGAATGGCCGCAGATTGCCTTGTTGATGGATGTAGCCCAGCGCTTGTTTCCATTTCGCCACCGGTTCCGGCTTGGCCGCGGCCAACGGAGGCGTCATCTCCCAATCCTCGACGATGCGTGCCGTTTTGCCCCCTGCCGCATCCAGATAATTGCGATCCGCGGCGGCGAGCAAGGCGGCCCAGATGTGCTTGCACGGCCCATCGCTCATGTAGTAGGGACAAGTGCAACTGACGCGAACAACTTCGCTGCTGCGCTGCAGCGAAACTTCGTACTTGTAGGTGCCCTTCACCAGCGCATCGACGCTGGTTGGATTGCCGGAGACAATCTTCACATTGCCGCCGCGATAGATCCAGTCTCCGCGCTGGCGCACGACGGATGGGAAAGAAGCAGAGATGTCCGCGAGCAACGGCATGGACCTACCGGCGGTCCTCCAAGTGGAGCATTGTCATCGGCTCGTCTTCCGCGCCGCCCGCCTTGCGCCGCAACGAGCGCATCAGGAACACCATCACTCCCGCGCCGACAGCCAGCAAGATCAGAACTCCCGACAACTGGGCAATGGCGATGATCAGGTCGCCGGCGTTTTCCACCGTGGTCCCCGGCTTCGGCTGATCGATGGTTACTTGCGCCCGGTAGTTCACCAGCGACAGTACGCGCTGAGCATCGTCCGCATTCGCCGCGCCGGCGACAACGGCCAACAGGGGGCCGCTTCGCTTTACCAGCGCTCCTTCAACTTTCTGGAACTCGGGCTGCCTTTCCCGTGCCATCGGATTGCTGGGGTAGTAGAAGATCGCCATTTCCACGGGCCCGGCCGACCCTGCATAGCGCGCCACCATCGCCTCAGGTCCGAAGTGGAAGCCTACGGCGGAGGGCGTCAGCCTGCCGTAGAATTTTTCGAGCGACGCCGGCCCGTTAATGA